>DKNW01000133.1:8211-10318 GCA_002469805.1 Rhodobiaceae bacterium UBA7378 | reverse complement strand
CGCATGAAAGCCGTGTGCGCAAAAACCGGCCGCCATTTCATAAAGGCCGGTATCGGCTGTCCCGCCTAGCCCGTGAGCGAGAACAATAGCGCGCCCACGTGGTGCGCTCTCCGGTACATAAAGACGACCAGCGCAGGTGTTACCGCTTGAACTAAATTCTACGTCGTAATGCATGGCCTGTGTGTCGTTGCTTCATTTCCCGTAAACAGTGCAAGCACCAGCGCGAGTAGTCAAACGCCAATTAGTGTGGCAAATTCTCATAGTAATTACGTCATTATTCAGGTTAAAGGGGTCTGCCATGAAATATCTACATACAATGGTGCGTGTCACGGATCTGGACAGGTCGCTTGAATTCTATTGCACGCATCTTGGTTTGGAAAATATGGGGCGTTTCGATATTGAGGAAGGCCGGTTTTCGCTTGTTTTCCTCGCACCCCCCGGCCAGCCGGATGCACAGATCGAGCTTACATATAATTGGGATCCGGAAAATCTCGACGAAGGTCGGAATTTCGGTCACCTCGCCTATCAAGTCGATAATATTTACGCGACCTGCCAAAAATTATCCGATGCCGGCATTGTCATTAACCGCCCACCACGCGATGGTCGAATGGCGTTTGTGCGTTCGCCGGATAATGTGTCGATCGAGTTATTGCAGGCCGGCACGCCCCTACCCGCAGCGGAGCCTTGGGCATCCATGGAAAATATCGGCACGTGGTAAGCCGCTATCAGATTTTCAGCATTATCTGCGTGATATTAGTAACTGGCACGTCGACCAGCTTCGCCCAATCACGCGTAAGCTCCAGCGATATTGTGCGCCAGCGTTACGCCGAGCGCGAATTGCTACGCAACCCGTATTGGGACGGTTTCATTCTGAAATATGAAGGAAACTGCGAAGACGCAACCCGCAAGCTCTACCCGATTGCTGCCCTGGGGCTTGGTTACGAGGAAGCGCAAACCGCGCTTGGCGAATGTTTCCTGTCGCTTGCAGGACTGTCAGATGACCAGTCTCCGGCACCGGCGCGTGACGTTATATTTGCCAAGCAAGCCTTTCAGAACGGCCTTGACTGGATTCTCGTTGCCGCCCGCAGCGGCGGCTTCAAGGCGCAAGGCGTGCTCGTGGCGTTATACGCCGCTGACCTTGGTCCCGACCGCGATCCTGTTGAGGCAGCAAAATGGGCGCATCTCTATTTGACCAATGCTACGCGGCTCAACCTTGGCGCGCCTGTCTTAGCGGCTGGCGCTATCGATGCGCTGGAAGCCCAACTTGACCGCGAAACATGGCTTGCTGGCAAGGAACGTGCACGCGACTGGACGCCGGTCTTCCCGTCCCCCTCAAAATCAACCTCAAATTCGCTCAAAAAACCGGTCACAAAAAAGCCGTAAATCACTGACACAACTGACGCCATGGAAAACAAACAAAAAAGCACATTTTTGCGCAAAGTCCTTTTTGCCTTCGCATTTTTCTTCATGACCGGCACAGTTGCCATTGCGGAACCCGCTGATAACATGGCTATGGCGTCACAGCAGACGGCCTATTTCGCCGGTGGTTGTTTCTGGTGCACAGAAACTGATTTTGAGAAAATCGACGGTGTTTCAGAAGTCATTTCCGGCTTTATGGGCGGCAAAACAGCCAACCCCGCATATGCCGATGTCGCATCAGGGCGCACACGGCATCGCGAAACCGTGAAAGTGATTTTTGACCCAACCCGCGTGAGCTATCAAAACCTCCTCAGCGCTTTTTGGCGCATGCACGACCCGTGGGATGGGATGGGCAGTTTTGTAGACCGAGGCCGGCAGTATAGCTCTGCCATTTATTACGTGGATACCGAGCAAAAGCGCTTGGCAGAAGGGGCAGTTGCAGCCCTAAACGCCTCAGCCAAAATAGACAGGCCCATTGCAACTGCCATCGAGCCAGCCTCCGCGTTTTATGCGGCTGAGGCGTATCATCAAGACTACTATTTGAAAAGCCCGCTCAAATACAAATATTACCGCTACCGGTCAGGCCGCGATCAATTTATTGATGAGGTTTGGGCGGGAGATATAACCGTATATCAAACGGCCGAGTAAGCCATGGCACGCCCTAGGGGAATCGAACCCCTCTTTCCAG
>DKNW01000133.1:606-7926 GCA_002469805.1 Rhodobiaceae bacterium UBA7378 | reverse complement strand
TAGGGGAATCGAACCCCTCTTTCCAGGTTGAAAACCTGGCGTCCTAACCGATAGACGAAGGGCGCTCTATGGCTCTAAGTTGACCTGATATACTCATATTCCAAGCGGAATTCAAGCATTGTCAGCATATGCGGCATCATGCACCATCAGCTGAACATCTTGCCGCCCGTTCCAGTTATCCGCGCGCAAAAATCCGGCGATATGACAATGCGATGGCGGATTCGTCAGTAAGGCACGGACAGGCTCCGGTACGCTTGAAAATGCAATGGCCTTTAACCGGCCACCTTCCCGACCCGCCAACACGCACCGCACATGCCCATCGCCAACAATATCGCTCTGCACCACACGCACTGAGGGGAAAACAAACCGCGGCTCCGGATTACCAGCCCCGAACGGCCCAGCCTTATGGATTAATTCAAGCAGCCCCCTATTTGCCCCTGCGGGCGTCAGTGACGCATCAAGCCACAGGTCGCGCGGACCATCGAGCGATAATTCGCCCAACTTTTCTGTCAAATAGGCCTCGAAATCCCCAATTTGATCACCGCGCAGCGTTAAACCCGCTGCCATAGCATGCCCGCCACCAGCCTCGATAATACCACGATCAACGGCGCCGGCCACAAGTTGCCCCACGTCAATGCCCGAAATTGAGCGGGCCGAACCTTTGCCATTCCCGTTTTCATCTAACGCAATCACGAAACTCGGTCGGTGAAATTTATCCTTAATCCTGCCAGCCACAATGCCGATAACCCCCGGATGCCAACCAACCCGTGCACATAAAAAAAACGGGGGCGCGGCGTTATGTGCGGCAATTTTGGCTTCCGCTTCGTGCATCGCGTCGGCAAGTACCTGCGCTTCAATCGCGCGTCTTTCGGTGTTAAGGTCATCAAGGCGCGAGGCAAACCCCGTCGCCTCTTCACTGCTTTGTGTCGATAAGAGCCGTACACCTAGCGAAGCTTCCCCAACCCGGCCACCGGCATTTAGACGTGGTCCCAGCTGAAAACCCAGTTCATAAGTCCCCAGCGGCCCCTCAGCGCGCGAAACGCGCGACAATGCCTGTATACCCATATTGTCGGTATGCGCAGCAACTGCCAGCCCCTGCCGCACCAAGGCGCGATTTACACCTTGCAGTGGCACAACATCGCACACTGTGCCCAAGGCAACCATATCCAACAGCTGCATCACATCTGGCTCGTCATGCGTGTCGAAATAGCCCCGGCGACGCAAGCAGCGATTTACCGCAACAACGAGCAGAAACGTCACGCCCACAGCGGCCAGATAGCCAAGGCCGCTTGTGTCATCTGCGCGACGCGGATTAATAAGCGCGAAACACGTCGGAAGCCCGCCACCCGTTTGGTGATGGTCAGCCACAATCACATCAATGCCGGCCGTATGTGCAACCGCCAACGTGTCATGGGCCATGGTGCCGCAATCGACCGTGACAATCAGGTTATGCCCTTCCGCCTGCAATTGCTTAAATGCCTCGGTGTTGGGACCGTAACCTTCGCGCTGGCGATCGGGAATATAGACCCGCACCGGCCTACCCAGCGCAGCAAAATAACGCGACAGCACGGCAGACGAAGTCGCCCCGTCGACATCATAGTCGCCAAACACCGCAAAATTTTCCTCATGCTCCACTGCAAGCGCCAGACGTTCAGCAGCTTTATCCATGTCTTTCAAGCAAGATGGGTCGGGCAACAGGTCGCGCAAACGCGGTTCCAGATAGCTTGGGGTGTCGTCAAGACCAACACCACGCGCCACAAGCAGGCGAGCTAGAATATCGGGTATTGTATGCCGCTGGCACATCGCCAGCACGCGTTGGTCGTCACTCGGACGAAACTTCCAGACCTGCTCAGCTGCAGAACGCGAAACTCCCAAAGCTGCCTGATCTGCCGTCTCAATCATTCAGGTGGAATTTATCCTGGTTGGCGTGGCAGGCTTTTATCCAGCGAATTGTGCGCGTTGATGAACGCATGAGCAGCGTTTCTGTCCAGATCACGCCGTTTTGATGGGAAATACCCGACAACATTGACCCGGACGTGACACCGGTCGAGGACAACACAACATCGCCCTTTGCCATTTCGTCGACTTTGTATTTACGTGTAAAGTCAGTGATGCCCATTTTTTTCGCCCGCCGCTGTTGTTCATCGCCTTCAAGGATCAGGCGGCCTTGCATTTGACCGCCCGTGCAACGCAATGCCGCCGCCGCCAGAACGCCTTCGGGCGCGCCGCCTATGCCCATATATAAATCAATACCCGTAGAGGGGTCAGTGGTGTGAATAATGCCGGCAATGTCGCCGTCTGAAATGAGCGTCACACGCGCACCACATTCGCGCACTTTGGCAATCATTTCGGCATGGCGCGGGCGGTCTAGAATACACACATTAACCAATTCAACATCGACACCCTTCGCAGTGGCCACTGCTCTCACGTTTTCTTCCGGCGTCGCGTCCAGATCAACAATGTCATCGGCGTAATTGCCACCAAGTGCAATCTTGTCCATATAAGCATCCGGCGCATTCAGCAAGCTGCCGGCTTCGGCCATAGCTACAACGGCCAGCGCGTTCGCCATACCTTTGGCCGTGAGCGTGGTGCCCTCCAGCGGATCAAGCGCAATATCAACTTTTGGTCCTTTACCCTTACCAACTTTCTCGCCGATATAGAGCATAGGCGCTTCGTCGCGTTCACCCTCGCCAATGACCACCTCGCCATCAATTTCCAGCGTGTTGAGTTCCCGACGCATCGCATCAACCGCCGCCTGGTCTGCCGCCTTTTCATCGCCGCGACCGATCAATCGTGACGCCGCGACCGCCGCGCGCTCAGTTACACGCGCAAGTTCCAGTGTCAAAACTCGGTTAATACCCTTGGATTTACTCATAACCTCTCCCTTTGCTATGCCTCGAATACAGGCAAAGCCAAAACTTGATCGCTTATTCTATCTTGCTGGGCAAGACTATCTAACGCCGCCTGAAGATTAGCCGGAGCGACCTTGTGGGTAATAAACACTACAGGAAGATGAGTGTCACCAGCATTACGGGATCTTTGCACAACTTCCTCAATCGACACGCCGTTTTGCGCGAGAAGCTGAGTTACGGTTGCCATGCTGCCAGGCTCATCGGCCAAAGCCAGCCTGAGATACCAAGCCTGTGGCGGCAAGGCACATACGCTCGCCGCTTCCATTTGCAGCGCATCCATACCGAAAATTGGTCGACCGAAGCCCTGCGCCAGATCAGCAATATCCGATAAAACTGCCGATGCCGTAGCACCACCGCCTGCGCCGGGCCCTTGTAAAAATAATTGTCCGACAGGTTGGGCCTCCAGCATGACCGCGTTTAGTTCATTTTTGACCTGCGCTAGCATATGATCGCGTCTCACTAGCATCGGCGAAACGCACTGAACCAGCCCCTCCGGTGTCTCAGCCGCCAAACCGATGAGGCGGATGACACTATTAAACTCGCCAGCATACGAAATATCTTGATCTGTAATCGCCTCGATACCGGTTACGGAGATCAACGAGGTATCGGGCTGAATGTTGAACGCCAGACCTGCCAACAATGACAGTTTCTGCGCCGCATCCATGCCGCTAATATCCAGTTCGGGTTCGGCTTCGGCAAAACCAAGTGCCTGCGCATCGCGCAATGCCGCGTCGAAAGAAAGCCCCGTGCTTTCCATCTGGCTCAATATGTAATTGCAGGTGCCATTTAATATGCCGCATACACGGGTAATTTTATTGCCCGCAAGTGCTTCGCGCAGAGTTTTAATAACTGGGATACCGCCGGCAACGGCAGCTTCATAAGCCAACGATGCACCACTAGCTTCGCTGATCACCGCCAAATGCATAGCGCGCGCGGCCAACAGCGCCTTATTCGCTGTGACAACAGATTTACCAGCCGCCAACGCCGCATCAATGAGTGCCGCCGCCGGATCGCCTGTACCGCCTATCAATTCGACAATGATGTCAACGTCGCCCGCTTCGGCGAGATCATTGGGATGGTCGACCCAACGCACGGTCGACAAGTCCACGCCACGATCGCGGGTTTTATCGCGCGCGCACACCGCGCTGAGAGATACACCGGGAATTACACCACTTAACACGCTCTCGGCCACCTGACTGCCAACCGTGCCAAGACCAGCCAGTCCTATACGCAATGCGCGGCTCATGCCGACTTCCGTTTTCCCGCATGTTCTTCCATGAACCGCTTCAAGTTCCGGCCTGCCTGACGGATACGCTGCTCGTTTTCCACTAAAGCAATGCGCACATGATTATCGCCATACTCACCAAAACCAATGCCCGGCGATACGGCGATATCAGCCTCTTGCAACAATAATGTAGAGAACTCAATCGACGTCATGCCCTCAAATTGTGGGGGGATTTTTCCCCACGCAAACATGGTTGCCGCTGGTGATGGCACATCCCATCCCGCGCGTGAAAACACGTCAATCAGAACATCACGGCGTTCTTTGTATACATGTCTAATCTCATGAATAACCTCTTCCGGACTATCCAAAGCGGCAGCGGCGGCAACTTGAATTGGTGTGAAAGCGCCATAATCGAGATAAGATTTTATGCGCGTTAACGCCCCGATCAAGCGGGCATTGCCAACCGCAAAACCCATGCGCCAACCCGGCATCGAAAAGGTTTTCGACAGGGATGTAAATTCAACCGCCACATCCTTAGCCCCGTCGATCTGCAAAATAGAGGGCGGCGGCGTATCATCATCAAAGTAAATCTCCGAATACGCCAGATCCGACAACAAAATAATGTCATGCTTTTTGGCGAATGCCACAGCCTCTTTGTAAAAGGCAAGGTCAACAACTTCTGCGGTTGGGTTAGCTGGAAAATTCAGCACAAGCGCTTTGGGTGTCGGGTGACTATTGGCAACTGCGTGATCGAGAACGGAGAAAAAATCGACCCCTTCCTCCAGCGGTAAATGGCGTATCGTAGCGCCGGAAATGATAAAACCGAAGGCATGGATCGGATAGGTCGGGTTGGGCACCAGAATGACATCACCCGGGTCGGTGATGGCTTGGGCCATATTTGCAAAACCTTCTTTCGAGCCAAGCGTGGCGATTACTTCCGTATCGGGGTCGAGTTTCACGCCGAAACGCCGCTCGTAATAGCGCGCTTGGGCTTTACGCAGACCCGGGATCCCCTTGGACGCCGAATATCGATGCGTACGCGGATTTCGGACAGTCTCAACCAGCTTTTCCACAATATGCGTCGGTGTCGGCAAATCGGGATTACCCATGCCGAAATCGATAATATCTTTGCCCTGCGCGCGCGCCTGAGCCTTTAACTTATTGACCTGTTCGAATACATATGGCGGCAGACGCTGAATGCGCTGAAAGTCTTGTCCCATGGTTCGTCTCTTACCTCTTGATATCCCTGTCTATGCCACCGAATTGCGGCCAATTAAAGGCTCTACATGGTCGCATCAAGGATATAGCGGTTGTTGCTCCAATCCGTCTGTTTCGTCAAACCCAAACATGATGTTCATGTTTTGCACGGCCTGGCCGCTCGAGCCCTTCACCAGATTATCGAGGGCCGAAAACAAGATAACGCGGCCTGGCAACCTGTCGTCAAAGGCGGCCAGTTCACAAATATTCGAGCCGCGCACATGCCGTGTGGCCGGCGCCAGTCCCGCACGCGCCAGCCGCACGAAAGGCGCATCGCGATAAACCTCTTCCAGACAGATGCGCATGTCTTGGGCACCCGCGCCATTTGCAGCCTTGGCATATACCGACAAATACTCGCCCCGGTTCATCGGAACGAGATGCGGTGTAAAATTCACCATCACGCTATGGCCTGCGGCGAGGGACACTTCCTGCTCGATTTCTGGCGCGTGACGGTGCGCCCCAACCCCATATGCGTGCATAGCTTCGGCAACTTCTGCAAACAGGTTTTGTTCCTTCAGGCTCCGTCCAGCACCAGAGACGCCAGATTTTGCGTCAATAATTAGATCCGACGTTTCAATTAATCCGGCCTTTACAAGCGGAATCAGCAGCGTCAACGCAGCGGTCGGATAGCAGCCTGGGCAGGCTACGAGACGCGCATCCGCGATTTGCGCGCGGTAATGCTCGCTCAGTCCATAAACAGCACCGCCCAGAAGGTCCGGTGCATCATGGCTGCGCCCATACCATTCCTGATAAACCTGCACATCGCGCAAGCGAAAATCGGCTGACATATCAATAATCCGAACATGTTCAGGAATGTCAGCAATCACATCCTGCGCTGTTGAATGTGGCAGGCCACAAATAGCAGCATCGATATTTTGCCAATCGACTTCTTCGACGCGGCATAAGGGCGGCGCATCAACGCTGGCAAATTGCGGAAAGATTTCGGCAAGCGGCTTGCCCGCATGGGCGTTACCGGTCAGCGCCGCAATACGCGCGCGCGGATGGGCCGCCAGTAAACGCACAGCGTCTGCGCCGGTGTATCCCGAAGCACCAATAATTGCGACGTTGATTTGCGAGTTTGCCATTTTTCCTAACTGCTCTTGTAAACCGGCAAGCTGAACCAGTGCTTTTTAATCGGCTTCCTGATTAACGGCCATAATAACACCCTCAGCAGCGAGTTCATCGCCGACGAATACGCGCCCGCGAAATTTATATGCCATGCCACGGCGACGGATTTTCTCCACGCGAATCCGCATCTGGTCACCAGGCACTACAGGGCGTCTGAACCGCACATTGTCGACTGTCATAAAATAAATCCGATCGGCAATAATGGGTTGCCCGTTCAGCTTTGCGTTTTGCAGCACAAGTATCGCCGAAACCTGGGCGATAGCCTCAATAATCAGAACGCCGGGAAACACCGGGCGTTCGGGAAAGTGCCCGGTAAACCAAGGCTCACTGTAGGTTACATTTTTAATGCCGACAGCAGTTTCCTCGCCCTGCATGTCCTCAACGCGATCAACAAGCAAAAACGGATACCGATGGGGCAGGAAATCGAGAATATCCTGAATGTCCACTGAAGTACCCGGAAGCGAATCGGCCATCTTTATCTCCCATGAACTAAGTGCTGTATTAATAACAAAAAAGGGGCCTAAACGCCCCTTTTTCTTTTCCGTAAAAGAATAAAACTTAACGTTTCGAGAACTGGAAGCTACGTCGGGCTTTCGCGCGACCATATTTCTTACGTTCAACAACACGGCTATCGCGCGTCAGGAAACCACCTGATTTGAGAACGCCCCGCAATCCCGGCTCGTAATAGGTCAGTGCCTTTGACAAGCCATGGCGCACAGCACCCGCTTGCCCCGACAAACCGCCGCCGCTTACCGTGGCCACAATATCAAATTGACCGTCCCTCGCAGCTGCTACCAG
>DKNW01000133.1:0-283 GCA_002469805.1 Rhodobiaceae bacterium UBA7378 | reverse complement strand
GGCTGGCGCACAATCATTCGCAGCACAGGCCGCGCGAAATATTTGGTGTCATCGCTACCATTAACCGTAATGGTTCCGCTGCCTGGCTTGATCCAGACGCGCGCAATAGCGTTTTTACGCTTGCCCGTCGCATAGGCACGGCCTTGCGCGTCAATCTGCGGCTCAGCCGGTGCTGCGGCTTCAACCACCACACCTTCATCGGCCAGTGCCGTATCGAGATTTTCTAGATTTGTCTCTGACATATTTAGCCCCTCACATTCTTGGCGTTCATCGCCGCAACATC
>DKNW01000004.1 GCA_002469805.1 Rhodobiaceae bacterium UBA7378 | reverse complement strand
CGGCGGCCGATACATTTTGCGCCGATCTGAAGACGCGGGGTCAGGACTGCCTTGTCCGCAAACAACCGTGATGTCCGTCCGGTTATTTTCGGCCTGAAAGGGCTGGAGCTTTCCACAGAAGAGGGCGCATTTTTTCACGAAACCCGTCCATGGGGGGTGATTTTATTCGCGAGAAACATTGAAACGCGTGCGCAACTTCGTGCTCTGACAGATGATCTGCGCGAAAAATCCGGCAATTCAAACCTTCCGATTTTCATTGACCAAGAGGGAGGCCGGGTGGCGCGGGTTAAGCCACCGCTTGTGGCGGCCTATCCGCCTGCACGGGTTTATCAAGACCTTTACGAGCAAGACCCCCAAACCGGCGAGGAGGCGGCGCGTCTGGGCGGCATGCTTTTGGCGCATGACCTTTTTGAACTTGGGATCACCGCGAACTGCGCACCTTGCCTTGATATCAGGATTTCCGGTATGTCGGATGTGATTGGCGATCGGGCTTTTGGCGATACCGCCGAAGGGGTAATGTCGCTCGCTGGCGCGCATTATGAGGGCTTGTGTCAAGGCGGCGTGGTGCCGGTTATCAAACATCTGCCTGGGCATGGCCGTGCAATGGTCGATAGCCACCACGCGCTGCCGGCGGTGGACACAGATCTCGGCACGCTTGCGGACACTGATTTTAGGCCATTTCGTGCTTTGAGTTCGGCATTAATGGGGATGACAGCCCATATTATTTATGACGCTATCGATGCAGAAAATGTCAGCACTTTGTCGCCGAGTGTCATCGCCTCGACTATCCGCGACGGCATTGGGTTCGATGGCTTGCTGATGACGGATGATCTGAGCATGAAAGCGCTGTCGGGTGATTTCGGTGAGCGCACGGCCAAAGCGCTTGATGCCGGCTGCGACATTATTCTGCATTGTAATGCCGAGCGCGCAGAAATGAAAGCAATCGCCGCGGCGGCGCCGCTCGGTTTGGTTGGTAAAACGGCTGCACGCGCGGCGCGGGTCGAAGACCAGATTGCCAACCGCGCGAGCCAAGTGGATGCGCATACGCGACAGCGTTGGGGAGAACTTGTTGGCGGCGTTTTCCCTGCGGCCTATAACGCGGTATAACGCGCATATGACTTCTGATATTTCTGATTCTTCCGACGTTGCAGACGACTTCACCGAAGGCTCCGCTTTTCAGCCAGAGGTGCGTGAAGGTATGGACGTTAATCTGGAGGGTTATGAAGGTCCGCTGGATGTGTTGCTTGTGCTGGCGCGCTCGCAAAGAGTCGATCTGAAGCAGATTTCCATTCTGCAATTATCAGAGCAATATCTTTCTTTTATTCGCGAGATGCAGGATCTGAAGCTCGAGCTTGCCGCCGATTATCTCGTGATGGCAGCATGGCTTGCCTATCTAAAATCCCGTCTGTTATTGCCGCCGCCGCATGATGATGGTGAAGAAGACCCCGAAGTGCTGGCTGCGCGGCTGGTGTTTCGGTTGCAGTGCCTTGAGGCCATGCGCGACAGCGCTGCCAAGCTGATGGCGCGCGATCTGCTCGGGCGTGATGTGTTTGTGCATGGTATGTCGGAGGGTATTCGCGTTACACGCACAAGCAAATATCAGGCGAGCCTTTATGACGTGCTGACATCTTATTCAACGCAACGTTTGCGCAATTATTACGCCACATGGTCACCGCCAAAAATGGATGTGTTGTCACTACAGCGTGCCCGCACGCGCATTGAACGTCTCTTGGGCAAGTTAGAAGACTGGGATCGTCTTGACACGCTGGTCATGGATCAGATTAAAGATCCGCAAAAACGCCGTACGACTATGGCAAGCATGTTTGGTGCAGCGCTTGAGTATGCCCGTGACGGTCGCCTTGAAATTCAGCAAACCGAGAATTTCAAAGAAATTCTTGTACGCAGGGCGCGACCCAAACCGGCAACAACCAGTGTAATGCTTGGGGAGAACGAACAAGATGACGACGCCTGACGCAGAACATATACGTATGGTTGAGGCGGTGCTTTTCGCCGCTGAGGAACCGCTGGATGCGACGAGTATTGCTGAGCGTTTACCGCAAGCTACCCAGGTTGAGCCATTGCTTGAGGCTGTTCAGGAGAAATATGCAAAGGCTGGTTTTCATCTCGTCAAAATAGACAAAAAATATGCATTTCGCTCGGCCCCCGATCTGGCGCATGTCCTACAAAAGCACGTGGTGCAACAGCGGCGCCTATCAAAAGCCGCGCTGGAGACGATGGCGATTATCGCCTATCATCAACCGGTGACGCGGGCTGAAATTGAAGATATACGCGGTGTTTCTGTCTCTAAGGGGACGTTAGATGTTTTGCTGGAAAGCGAATGGGTACGGATGCGAGGTCGCCGACGCGTACCAGGTCGACCGGTTACGTATGGAACGAGCCAGATGTTTCTTGACCATTTTGGCCTCGAAACCTTGAAAGATTTACCAGGACTGGATGAATTAAAAGCCGCAGGCTTGTTGGATGACCGTCTGCCACCAGGGTTCAATGTGCCGGAGCCTGACCCCGATAATGACCCGGAGGAAGACCCGCTCGATGCAGATGACGAGGCGCTAGATCCTCTCGAAATGGATCTACCGGACCCTGAACAAGGTCTTGATGAAGATAGCCTCGCATGACATCCATTCTAAGTTTCCGGCAAGTGTCGTGCAGTTTTGACGGACAGGTTGTCGTCGATAATGTCAGTTTTGATGTTGGTGCGCGCGAAATTGTGTGTTTGCTGGGGCCATCTGGCTGCGGTAAGACCACAAGCCTGCGTCTGGCAGGTGGCATGGAAACACCGGATAGCGGCGAAATTCTAATCGCAGGTCAAACTGTGTCGGTGCCACAAAATGTGTTGCCACCCGAAAAGCGCAAAATCGGGTTTCTATTCCAGGACTATGCCTTGTTCCCCCATTTGACGGTGCTTGAAAATATTTGCTTCGGCATCGGTGATTTACCGGAAAAACAACGCCTATCAGTTGCCCGCGGCCTGCTCGAAGAGGTTGGTATGGCCGGTTTTGAGGGTAGTTTTCCGCATACGCTATCGGGCGGGGAACAACAACGCGCCGCTTTGGCGCGTGCATTGGCACCGGAGCCGGCGCTTTTATTGATGGATGAACCGTTTTCGAGCCTTGACCAGCAATTACGTGATCAGATGCGCGACCTCACCATGAAAATGCTCCAGCGCTCGGATGCCGCCGGGCTGATTGTTACGCATGATGCGGCAGATGCTTTGCGTATGGCGGACAGGGTTGCGGTGCAGCGTGCGGGCCGCCTCATTCAAATTGATACGCCAGAGCATGTTTATGCCAAGCCTGTAGATATTCAAGTGGCCCGCATGTTTGGGCAGGTGAACATCGCCCGCCGATGTGATTTGACCGCCGATTGTTTACAACCTGTCGGTGGCGCGACGCCAATAAGCTGGGCACCGAACGATGTTATTGGGTTGCGCCCCGGCGATATTGAACCAGTGGAAACTGGCGCCGGCTTTGCGGTTGCGGCACGTCTTATCGGGAAGCGCCATGTTGGGGTCGGCTGGCTGTGTGATTATGAAGTGGCTGTTGGCGTCATCTGGCAGGCCTTGTTTCGCAGTTCGTACGTCGCCGCTGACGATAAATTTTTTGTCCCAGAAGACCGACTTATGCTATTTAAGCAGATAGAGAAACAACAAGGTTCTTCAGAAAGTTAGTCATGGGCATTAGCTGGGTACAAATTTTGGTTGTCGCCGTTTTGCTGATATTGCTTTTCGGCCGCGGACGCATTTCTTCGCTAATGGGTGATATAGCGTCCGGCATTACGAGCTTTCGCAAAGGATTGCGTGAAGATGTCGATGCGCTCGACGAAAAGGCTTCATCCGTTATCGACACGAACACCATCGATAATGAAGCAACCAAAACCAAAACCGACAACAAGTCCTAGAGGCGGATGTGTTTGATATTGGCTGGACCGAAATGCTGGTTCTGGGCATTGTGGTTCTGCTGGTCATGGGGCCGCGCGAACTGCCGGTCATGTTACGCACATTGGGCCGATATGCCGGACGCGCCCGCGCGCTTAGTCAAAGCTTTCGCGCCCAACTTGATGATATCGCCCGCGATGTAGACCCCCGTGCCGATTTGGATCGCCTCACGCAAGGCCATCCGTTTGAAGAAGATGTGGGCACACCAAACCTTTTTGATGATGCGCCCGAAGCCCCGCAAGCCAAGCCTGCAAGAAAGGCAGATGATGAGCGTGGATGACAACATGATTGACGACATGGCCAATTCCGAAGCGCCGCTAATCGATCACCTGAGCGAGTTGCGCACGCGGCTTCTTGTTTCAATTGGCTTTTTTTTTCCGGTGTTTTTGGCGTGTATGGCGTTCGCTTCAGAAATATTTGCGATCTTACTTCAGCCTTTCGAGCAGGCGGCCGGCTCGGATACCGAGCTAGAGCTGATTTACACGGCACCACATGAGTTTTTCTTCACGCAAATAAAGCTATCCCTGTTCGCAGCGCTATTTATCTCCTTTCCGATGCTGGCCTTTCAGTTATACCGCTTCGTGGCACCTGGCCTCTATCGCAATGAGCGGCGGGCGTTTCTGCCGTTTCTTCTGGCATCGCCGGTTTTATTCATTGCGGGCGGTGCGCTGGTATATTTCCTCATTATGCCATTGGCTTTAGGCTTCTTTCAGTCAATGGAAATATTGGGGACGTCGGGCGCAGATGTACGCATGCTCAATCGGGTGAGCGAATATCTATCGTTCACAATGGTTTTGATGATGGCTTTCGGAATCTGTTTTCAATTGCCGGTGGTGCTGACTTTGCTTGGGCGGGCAGGCATTATAACCGCTGATGATTTACGCCGCCGTCGTCGCTATGCAATCGTTGGTGTTTTTGCTGTTGCCGCTATACTGACACCGCCAGATTTAATCAGCCAGATCGGTTTAGGCGTGCCGACCTTGCTGTTGTATGAATTGTCGATCTTCAGCGTCGCTGCTATGCAAAAATCGAGCAGCGAGGCGGAAGACTGATGGGGCTGGCATTTGAAGTCAGCGGAATTTATACAAGCAAGATTGACATTAACCATCACGTTTAGGCGTTAGGGAAACATTATGCATGATATAAATCAGGTGCGCGAAAATCCGGAAGCATTTGATCGCGCGCTTCAACAGCGCAATGCAGAACCAGCGGCCCAGAGCCTTATCGCACGCGACGATGCGCGCAGGGCCGCAATTGCAAAAGCGCAAGCGCTACAGACCACGCGTAATGATGCATCCAAAAAAATTGGGCAAGCCAAAGGCGCAGGTGATGACGCGCTGGCCGAAGACCTGATGGCTCAGATTGCGGATCTGAAAGCGTCGCTGCAGACGGCTGAAGATGAAGAACGCAAATTGAAATCAGAACTCGAGACGGCGCTGGCTGTTTTGCCGAACATTGCTCTTGCCGATGTGCCTGATGGAGTGGATGAGGCAGATAATGTGGAAGTGCGTCGAACCGGCGAGGTTAGTGAGAAGAACGCTGCAGCCGAGCATTTCGAGATTGGTGAAGCTTTTGGGCAGATGGATTTTGAAGCCGCGGCAATGCTGTCGGGTTCCCGTTTTGTCGTGTTGCGCGATGATCTGGCGCGGCTCGAGCGCGCACTTGGAAATTTTATGCTGGATCTGCACACGACCGAGTTTGGTTACCGCGAAATTAATCCACCGGTTCTGGTGCGCGACGATGCCGTGTTTGGTACGGGTCAACTGCCTAAATTTGCCGAAGATCTGTTCAGAACCGAAAACGGCTATTGGCTGACGCCCACTGCCGAAGTCACGCTCACAAATTTAGTGCGTGACCAGATTACGGATAGTGCCGAGCTGCCCTTGCGCTATGCGGCACTGACCCCATGCTTTCGATCAGAAGCGGGCGCGGCAGGGCGCGATACGCGCGGGATGATCCGCCAGCACCAGTTCACCAAATGCGAGCTGGTTAGCATTGTCGAGCCGGATCAGGGCGAAGAAGAACTTGAGCGCCTCACGAATTGCGCTGAGGAAGTGTTGAAGCGACTGGGGCTTGCTTATCGTGTGATGCTCTTATGTGCCGGTGATATGGGGTTCTCGGCTCGTAAAACATACGATCTTGAGGTTTGGTTACCAGGGCAAAACGCCTATCGGGAGATCTCCAGCTGTTCGTATTGCGGCGATTTTCAGGGCCGGCGCATGAATGCGCGGTTCCGTCACGCAGATGCAAAAACAACCCAATATGTTCATACGCTGAATGGGTCCGGTCTGGCCGTTGGGCGAACGCTGGTGGCCTTGCTTGAAAACTATCATCAGGAGGACGGTAGCGTTCTCATTCCTGAAGCATTGCGTCCGTATATGGGTGGGCGAACAAAAATCGAGGTAAGTAAATGACCAAACCAGTAGGACGTATTCTAGTAACCAATGATGATGGAATTAATGCGCCAGGCCTTAAGGCGGCAATGAAAATTGCGAACGAGCTTTCTGATGATGTTTGGATTGTCGCGCCAATGGAAGAAAAGAGTGGGGCGAGCCATTCCCTCAGCCTGTCGCATCCGCTTCGCTTGATAAAAAAGGGTGCCAAGAAATATGCGGTAACGGGTACCCCGACCGATTGCGTGATGTTCGCGACGCGCCATATGATGCGGGATGAACCTCCTGATCTAGTGATTTCTGGCGTCAATTTTGGGCAAAATATCGCTGAAGATGTGAGCTATTCGGGCACAGTTGCTGGCGCCAAAGAAGGCACGGTGTTTGGTATTCCCTCTGTTGCGCTAAGCCAGGCGATCCGCATGGATGGTTCCGGCAAAATTCGTTTCGAGGTCGGCGTAAAACATGGCGCAAAAATTATCCGCCAGCTTTTGAAGCTGAACTGGCCGCGCGACACATTAATGAATGTGAATTTTCCAGACATCGATCCATCAACGCCGTGCAAGGTACGCATTACGAAGCAAGGTAAGCGCGATGCACGGATTTTGTGCCTTGATGAACGCATAGATCCCCGCAACACGCCATATTATTGGTATGATTTCAAAAGAGAATCAATCACCGCGGGTAAAGGGACGGATATTGAAGCGATTTTGGAAGGCGATATCTCGATTACGCCACTCAAAATGGATCACACAGACACCAGCATTAAGAGCAAGCTATCCGCGCTTTTCAGCTGATAGCGCAGCACAATTGGGTGTTGCTGCTTGTTTGAGGGGGGTGGTTACGTGCGCGGTTTTGCTATCGTCGAGCATAGTGATAACGGCGTGCGTACCGATCGCGAGCGATAGCTGGTACGATAGCGAGCGTGTCGACCAGCGGCCGGATTTCTTTAGCAGGGTTCAAAAAAGCAAAAAGACCGGAACCAAGGCCGACGAACGCGGCATCGTTAAGGTGCGGAGCGGTGATAATTACTATGTTATTGCGCGGCGCAACAATGTGCCGCTGCGGGCATTGTTAGACGAAAATAGCGCGCGCGCGCCTTATCGCCTCGAGCCGGGCGATCGTGTGCAATTGCCGCGACCAAAATCCTACACGGTCAAAAAGGGCGATACGCTGTATTCCATTTCGCGGCGTCAGCGGGTTGATGTGGCCTCGCTTGCGCGGGTGAACCGTTTATCGGCGCCCTATACGATACAGGTCGGGGAGCAATTATTGGTGCCTGGGGGCGACATCAAATCGCGCGCGCCTATCAGCAAGCCATCCAAGGCCGCTCAGTCTATAGCCAAAGCCCAGACACCGCGCCGGGCCGGGCGGTTTCTGACCCCCGTAAATGGGCGGGTGATCTCCAATTTTGGTCCCAAGGCAGG
>DKNW01000134.1 GCA_002469805.1 Rhodobiaceae bacterium UBA7378 | reverse complement strand
CGAAATTTCACGGGCGCCGAACAGCTAATGGCGAAATTTTCGATATGAATTTGCTGACGGCGGCGCATCCGACCCTGCCAATGCCGGTGCGTGCGCGGGTGACCAATTTGGAAAATGGCAAATCGATTATTGTACGCATTAATGATCGTGGGCCATTTGCCAAGGATCGCGAGATTGACATGTCTCGTAGGGCAGCGGAGGTGCTGGGCTTTCGCGAGCAGGGCACGGCCAAAGTGCGCGTGCAATATTTAGGGCGCGCGCCAATGTATGATAGCGCCGGTCGGCTCATCCGTGGGCAGGAGCCCGCCACGTTTATTGCCGAAAAGCCGGTAACGCCGATTGAAAACAAACGCGTTGCCGCGGCACCAGTCGGTCAGGTTGAAAAGCAAACACTCGATGGGCAGTCGATCTCCAGCGCGCCGACACCGATTTCGACCAAACGATATGCGGTGCAGGTCGGCGTGTTTAGCAGCCGGTTTAATGCCGAGCGTCTTAAGCGCCAGCTCGAAGGGCTGACGCCCGCAGAGGTAAGCGAAGCCATGATTAATGGTGAAACCTATTATCGCGTGAAGGTTGGTGGCGCAAATGTGCGCGCAGATGCGCGTGAAACGCTTGATATGCTGGTTTCGGCGGGGCATCAGGACGCCGTCATCGTGGAACAATAATAGCCTGAAGGAGGCGTGAAATGCTGCCGTTTGTGCTTCGTTTTACTTTTATCGTCTGTCTCATTGTCGGCATTACATCGCCGGTGCGCGCTTTTGAAAGTGCGGCTGATTATGCGCTGGTTATGGATGCCGAAACCGGCGTGGTGCTGTTTGAAAAAAATGCCGATGCGCCGATGAGCCCGGCGAGTATGTCGAAATTGATGACGGTGCTGATGGTTTTCGAGGCCTTGCGCGATGGCGTTGTTGAGCCGGATACAAAGTTTCGAGTTAGCGATGATGCATGGCGACGCGGTGGCTCGGCCTCTGGTGGCTCGACCATGTTTTTGAATGCGCGCTCCAAAGTGTCGGTGCTGGATTTGCTGCGCGGCGTGGTTGTGCAATCGGGCAATGATGCGTGTATTGCGCTTGCCGAAGGGCTTGCCGGATCGGAAGATATTTTCGCCGAACTGATGACCGAGCGGGCTATTGAGTTGGGCTTAAAAAATTCATCCTTTGCCAATGCGACCGGCCTACCTGACCCAAGCCATAAAATGACGGCGCGCGATTTAGCACTGCTGGCGCGCATCATTATTCAGGATTATTCCACCTATTATTCCTTGTTTTCGGAGCGGGCCTTTACGTGGAACGGTATTCGCCAGAACAATCGCAACCCGCTTTTATATGCCGATATTGGTGCGGATGGTCTGAAGACAGGCCACACGAAGGAAAGTGGTTATGGGCTTGTGGCCTCAGCAGAACAGGGTGGGCGGCGCTTGATTGTGGTGCTGAACGGGCTGACGTCGAAGCGCGCGCGGGCAGCCGAAGCGCGCAAAATGATGAATTATGGGTTCCGGTCGTTCACCTCCGAAGTGCTTGTTGATAGCGACGACGTTGTGAGCGAGCTGGCGGTGTGGCATGGCGCGCAAGGCACCGTGTCGTTGGTGCCGGATCGGTTGTTTAAGGTTGTGGTCCCGCGTGGCGGCATGCGGCGTATGGCGGCCACAGTGACTTATGAAAAGCCAGTTTTGGCCCCGATCAAAAAGGGCGATAAACTCGGTATGTTGCGGATCACGCTGCCGGGGTTGATGCCGCAGGAAATGCCGCTTGTGGCGGCCGAAGATGTGGCACGCGGTAATATGGTGAGCCGAGCCTTTGATGGGCTAGGATACCTCTTGTTCGGAGATTGAGGCCTATGCGCGGAAAATTCATTACGTTTGAAGGCGGTGAGGGCGGCGGTAAGTCAACGCAAGCTGCGCGGCTGGCTGGGCATTTACGCAGCAAGGGGCTTGATGTGTTGGAAACGCGCGAACCCGGTGGCACGCCACAGGGTGAATCCTTACGCGACTTGCTGGTGCAAGGCGACCCTGACCGGTGGTCGGCGCTATCTGAATTACTGCTGATCACGGCGGCGCGTGTGGAGCACGTGAACCGGTTAATCGAACCAGCACTTGCTGCGGGGAAATGGGTGATATGCGACCGCTTTGCCGACTCGACCCTTGCCTATCAAGGGATTGCCGGCGATCTAGGGTTAGATTTGGTCGAGCAATTACAGCATTTAGCGGTCGGCGTGACAGGGCCTGATGTGACATTTCTGCTTGATGTGCGTGCAGAAGCAGGTCTGCAACGCGCCGAAAAGCGCGGCGGTGCTGCACGGTTTGAGAAAAAGGGTGCTACGTTCCACCAAACATTGCGCGATGGGTTTCTGGCACTTGCAAATGAAGCACCGCATCGTATCGTATTGATCGATGGCGAAGACACGTTTGACAATGTTTGGGGACAGATCGAAGCGGAACTGGGACGTCGTTTTAAACTTTGATCCGCGCTATGCGGTGGATAGGGAGACGGCCATATGTCGCGCGCCGACGAGATAGAAGATCTACCCGATATTGACGGAGACCGTCCACCGCGTTTAACCCGTGAGATTATCGGCCATGACACAGCCTTTGACGCCTTTACCCAGGCTAGATCGCAAGGGCGCTTGCACCATAGCTGGCTTCTCAGCGGTATTAAGGGCATCGGCAAGGCGAGTTTCGCTTATCAATTATCGCGACATCTTTTGCACGACACGCCTGTCGATACGCCTGTTCAAAATGTAATAGAAGGCGACAGTCCCGCTGTGCAGTTGATTGAGAGTGGCACGCACCCTGATTTGTTTGTGCTATCGCGCAGCTATAACCGCGATACGGACAAGTTTAGAACCGATATTCCGATCGATGATGTGCGCCGCATGAAATCCTTTTTTCAGCTAACTTCTGTGGGGCGGAACTGGCGCATCTGCATTATCGACAGTCTCGACGAGATGAACCGTTATTCGTTAAACAGCCTGCTGAAAATACTTGAAGAGCCGCCGGAGAAGTCAATTTTTCTGCTGGTGTCGCATCGCGTCGGCGGCGTGCTGGATACTATCCGCTCGCGCAGTCGTCAGCTAGATTTCAAACCGCTGACTTTGTCCCATCTAGAGCACCTGATTACAAATCAGAGGACGAGCATTGCACCGGAGGAAGCAGCAGCAGCGGCATTTCTGGCGGATGGGAGCACGCAAACGGCGCTAACTCTTGCCGAATTGGGCGGGTTCGACCTGTATCGGGAAATGGTGTCTTTGCTGGATGGCTTGCCGCGCCCTGATATTGAAATTCTGCATCGTTTTGCTGACCGCTTCGGGCCGCGTGGCGATCCGAAGAGTTTTCAGGTGTTTAGCCTTTTGTTAAGCAACTGGGTTCACCGGGCAGTGCGTGGGCGCATTGACGGCACGGGATTTGTGCCTGTGTTTGCTGGCGAAGATGCGGTTGCCGTGCGCCTTACAGAACGCGCGGCGATTGAACCTATGCTGGGCTTGTGGGAAAAAATAGGCCATGAAACGCGCCTCGCCGAACAATTGAACCTCGATAAAAAGCAAATTGTACTTGATTGGTTTGCCGATATGGGCGACTTGCTTGCATAATTGCATTGCGGCAAAAAGGGCATCCATGACAGATAGTTTTTACATTAGCACCGCGATTTCTTATCCAAACGGGCCGCCGCATATCGGGCACGCCTATGAAGTGATGGCGACAGACGCCATTGCGCGGTTTCGCCGTCTGTGTGGTGAGCGTGTGTTTTTTTCAACCGGCACGGACGATCATGGCCAAAAAATGTTTCAGACAGCGCGCGATCAAGGCAAGACACCGCGCGAACTGGCCGATGAATTAACGCCAGCATTTGAAAAGATGGCGCAGCGATTGAATTGCAGTCACGATGATTTTATTCGGACATCTGAAGCCCGCCATTATGGTGCGGTTCAGGCGATCTGGCAGGCCGTTGCTGACAAGGGAGATATTTATAAAGACAGCTATGCAGGCTGGTATTCGGTTCGCGATGAGGCGTTTTACACGGAAAGTGAGCTGGAAACCGATAGCGACGGCACGAAACTATCGCCGCAAGGCACGCCGGTTGAGTGGTTGGAGGAAGACAGTTATTTCTTTCGGCTGTCGCAATACCAAGACAGATTGCTCGCCCACTACAAAGATAACCCTCAATTTATTCAACCGGATAGCAGGAGAAATGAAATCATTAAATTCGTTGAAGGCGGGTTGAAGGATCTTTCGATTTCGCGCACCGCCTTTGATTGGGGTGTGCCTGTGCCCGATGACCCGGCGCACGTCATTTATGTCTGGATGGATGCGCTGACGAATTATCTAACGGTAACCGGTTATCCCGATATGGAAAGCCCCCAATTCGCTGATTTCTGGCCGGCGGCACTCCATGTCATTGGCAAAGATATTACGCGTTTTCATTCAGTTTACTGGCCGGCGTTTCTGATGAGTGCTGGTTTGCCTTTGCCGCGTCACATTTTTGCGCATGGGTTTTTGACCGTTAAAGGCGAAAAAATGTCAAAGTCGCTAGGTAATGTTCTGGACCCATTTGTGCTTGCTGATCATTACGGCGTCGATGCGGTGCGATATTTCTTTTTACGCGAAGTTCCTTTTGGGCGTGATGGCAGTTTCAGCGATGAAGCTATTGTAAACCGCGTAAACGCCGACCTCGCCAATGATTTGGGCAATCTTGCGCAGCGCTCGCTGTCGATGATTGCGAAGAATTGCGAAGGCCGAATTCCCGAGCCAACTGATCTGCGCGCAGAGGATATAGAACTTCTGGCGCTGGCCGACGGGCTGGGCGCGACTACACGCGACGCCATGAGCCGATATGAGATACATCAATATTTAGGCCTGACCTTCGATGCGGTATCGGCAGCAAATCGGTATTTCGCCGCAGCCGAACCTTGGGCCCTGAAGAAAACCGATCCGGCCCGCATGCGTACAGTACTGTATTGCGCTATTGAAGTTGTGCGTCAGGCAGCAATTCTCATCCAACCGGTTGTGCCAGACGGTGCTGCACAATTGCTCGATTATTTATGCGTTGAACCGGCGCAGCGTGATTTTTCGTTTCTGGGCGCCGAACACCGGCTTACACCCGGCGTAGCTATGCCGGTGCCATCGGGCGTTTTTCCGCGTCTTGAAGCAATGGCACCAGAGATAGATGCTGACAAAGACACAGATGTGGACAAAGGTGGCACGCCCTAGTGTTGCTGCTTTGCCACGTGTTGCCGTAGTGCAACAATTAAGTGGCGCGGCATATGACAATCGAGTAATTTAATTGCTTGTTGTAGACAAGCTGCGCAGTATTGTCGCAGGTGGGATCTGGGCCGCGAGTTATCGCATAAACGAAGTGTTTTGATGGCTTCTTATAAATCTTTGATGGCACGTATGCGCGTGGGCATTGACGACCTTCCTGGGTTTGGTCTCAATGCAGCGGCAGGCTATACATCGATCGTTTTCGCAGGTCTTGGGCTTTTGTCAGGCGTATTGACCTACCTCATATTGTCCAATTTAACGCCGCTACGCCCAAATCCTGCTATAATCTGGTCATTACTCTCCACCAATATCTTCATTGTTACTGGTCTTGTTTTCATAATTGGCTGGCAGCTGATCAGTATTAACCGTGCGCGGCGTGCGAAAAGAGCCGGGGCTAAACTACACAGTAGGCTCGTGACCCTGTTTGCGGTTATCGCATCTGTACCGGCGATTTTAGTGGCGATATTTGCCACGGTGACGCTTGACCGTGGCCTTGATAGCTGGTTCTCCAAACGCACCAAAGCCATCATCAATAATACAACCGCTGTCGCAAATGCATACCTAAGCGAGCATCGTGAGGGGCTGCGGCGTGACGTGCTGATGATGGCCCTCGATCTGACACGCGCGGCAGACGTGATGCGTGGTGACACGCGGCGGTCGCGGAACTTTATCAAGGCGCAGGCGGCCCTCCGGTCGATGCCACAAGCTCTGGTCGTCAAGCGCGACGGTACGGTTCTGCTCGCGGCCTCGGCTAATAAGGACATATTGCCGGATATGCCGCCCAGCGAGGCGTTTGACGCAGCTAGTGGTGGCGAGCCTGTTATGATTACTGTGTCGGAGCGTTCTCAAGTGCGCGCGCTGATGAAATTGCAGGGGTTCGAGGGCTATTATCTCTATGCGACGCGGTTTGTTGCATCGAACGTGCTTGACCATTTATCGCGTTCAGATGCGGCCACGCGCGAATATTTATCGATTGAAAACAGGCGCTACGAAGCCCAGCTAACCTTCGCGCTGGTTTATATTGTGCTGACGTTAGTTATCTTATTATCGGCGATCTGGTTGGGGCTTTTAATTGCCAATCGCCTTGTTCAACCTATTTCGGCACTCATCAAAGCGACGCAAAAGCTGGGTGACGGCGATCTTTCGGTGCGTGTGATCGACGATGATCGCAATGATGACGAAGTAGGCCAACTGGCCCGCACGTTTAACACTATGGCCGAGCGGATCAGCAACCAACAGACCGAGCTTATCGAAGCGCGCGACGATTTGGATGAGCGGGCCAAATTTACCGAAATGGTGTTAAGCGGGATTAGTTCGGGCGTGATCGGAGTTGATGAGAACTGGTATATCAACCACGTGAATGAATCCGCCGAGCTAGTTTTCAACATTGACGAAGCACAAGTGGCTGGGCAACGGCTTGATGATATCATTCCAGCGTTCTCCGAACTGGTAAAGACCGGTGGCAAAAAAATCAAAGCCGGTAAAACCCAGCAAGTCTCCTTTGAAGACCAAGAAGGCAACGAGCACCAGCTTTCTGTATCAACCGCGAAATCTGACACGGCTTACGGTGTCAATTTCGTTATCACGTTTGACGACGTAACCAACCTCATGTCGGCACAGCGCACCGCGGCTTGGGCAGATATTGCCCGGCGTATCGCGCATGAAATTAAAAACCCTTTGACCCCGATCCAGTTATCGGCGGAACGGTTGCAGTCCAAATATGGCAAAGACATTGAAGACCAGCCCGATATTTTTGCCCAATGTACCCAGACGATTATCCGTCAGGTTGAGGATATTGGGCGGATGGTCGACGAATTTTCATCTTTTGCCCGTATGCCGAAACCTGTCATGCGCGAGTTTGATGTAACGGATGTCGTGTCGCAGACGGTATTTCTGCAGCGCATTGCTCATTCGGAGATTTCATATCGTTTTGAAAATCCCGGTCCCGTGCAAATGATCGGCGATAATCGCCAGCTCAGTCAGGCTCTCACAAATGCGCTTAAAAACGCCCAAGAAGCTGTATCCGCTAACAGGATAGATGGCGAACCTGCAATCATTGAGGTGCGTGTTGAGACATTCGAAAACGAGTTAAAGATTAGTATTTTGGATAACGGGCCCGGTTGGCCCGAACAAAATCGGTATTCACTGGTGGAACCCTATAATACAGCGCGTGCCCATGGCACGGGGCTGGGGTTGTCCATCGTGAAAAAGGTGATGGAGGATCACAGCGGGTTTCTGTTGCTTGAGGATGCACCCTGGTGCGCTTCGGGCGGCACGGGCGCTGGATTAATTCTGGTGTTCCCGCTTCATCACAATCAAAGGATAGGGTCTTCAAAAGAAGTAGAGGAAACATAATGTTTGGAGATGTGTTAATCGTTGATGATGAGAAAGATATTCGCGATCTGATTGCGGGTATCCTAGTTGATGAGGGGTATTCTCCCCGGACTGCGGCGGACAGTGATGCTGCACTCAGGGAGATAACAAGTCGATGTCCGTCGCTTGTTCTGCTTGATGTCTGGCTGCAAGGCAGCCGGCTAGATGGCCTTGAGGTCTTGAATATTTTGCGTGAGCGATATCCAGATCTGCCGGTCATCATAATTAGTGGACATGGCAATATTGAAACGGCAGTTTCGGCCATACGCCAAGGTGCGTATGACTATATTGAAAAGCCATTTAAGTCTGACAAATTGCTGTTGACGGTTCGTCGTGCGAGTGAAAACGCCCGGCTGCACCGCGAAAATATAGAGTTGCGGCGCAAAAACGGCATCCATTTCGAATTGATCGGGCAAGCATCGGTTATCGAGCAGTTAAACATGCAGATCGATAAATTGGCCCAAACCAATAGCCGGATCATGATTAATGGTCCTGCCGGTAGTGGCAAAGAAATCGTTGCCGGTCGGTTGCATAGCCGGTCGCCACGCGCCAATCAAAATTTCGTCACTATTCATAGTGCGATGATGGGTGATGATCTTGAGCGCATTGAGAAAATGTTGTTCGGGTACGAAACGGAAGATTTTGTTGAAGTAGGGCAGATTGAACAAGCACATAACGGCACGCTCTATCTCGACAATATCGCCCATTTTCCATCAGAAATTCAGGGCGAGATCTTGAAGTTTATTCTTAAAGGATGCTTCACCCGCGTGGGTGGCAATGATAATGTGAATGTTGATGCCCGCATTTTATCATCATGTTCACTGCCACCTGAGCAATTGATCCGTGACGGTCTTCTGCGTGAAGACTTATTCCACAGATTGCAGGTGGTTGCGCTGGATGTGCCGGGGCTTACCAAGCGTCGGGACGATATTCCGCTGCTTGTGGAGTTCTATATCTCAGCGATTGCCGATCAGATCAACGTCACGCCGCGCCAAGCGGGGCATGATGTCATGGCTGTTCTGCAAAGTCATAATTGGCCTGGGAATGTCCGCCAGTTGCGCAATTGTGTCGAGCATATGATGCTTAATAGCGTTGCGCGTCAGAGCGATGTTCTGACCATAGATATGCTGCCAAAGGAAATTGTTTCCGAGACGGATGTCAGCGAAACAATTACAAGCTCCGGGCATATTATGTCCTTGCCATTACGCGAGGCCCGCGAACGATTTGAGCGTGAATATCTGATTGCTCAGATCGATCGGTTCAGCGGTAATGTGTCTCGAACGGCTGAATTTGTCGGCATGGAGCGTTCAGCGTTACACCGAAAGTTGAAATCTTTAGGTATAGCCGGCAGCAATCATGCTAAAAGCCATGCCTGAGGAACGCTGAAGGGGCGATTATGAAAGTCATCGTATGTGGGGCCGGCCAGGTGGGGCAGGGCATCGCCCAGCATCTTGCAGGGGAAGGGATCGACGTGATTGTCGTCGACCGTGCTGCTGCATTGATGCAACGTATTAGTGACACGCTTGACGTCAGGCCCGTTCAGGGACATGGCGCATATCCTGAAGTGCTTGAGAAAGCCGGCGCAGCGGACGCCGACATTCTCATCGCGGTGACGGCCAGCGATGAGGTCAATATGGTGACCTGTCAGGTCGCTAAATCAATATTCAATGTGCCCAAAACGATCGCCCGTGTGCGCGACCGGCATTACCTGACGGGTAAATGGAAAGAGTCGCTTTTCAATCGGGAAAATATCCCTGTCGATGTGATCATTTCACCCGAGACGGAAGTGGGCGAGGCGGTAGTTCGCCGTCTGGCTTTGCCCGGCACTTTTGATAATTTCGGTTTCTGCAACAACATCGTTCAGATGATCGGCGTTTCGATTGAAAATGATTGCCCGGTCATCGACACGCCACTGAACCAGCTTACAGGATTGTTTCCCGATTTGCGGGCAATTGTGGTGGGGCTTGAACGCGAGGGGCATCTTTATGTCCCCGAATTTGACGATACAATTCTGGCTGGCGACAAAGCCTATCTTGTAACCGCTGCCAGCGACACGCTTAGAACCCTCAAGATTTTTGGTCATGAAGAGCGCGAAGCGCGCCGGATCGTGATCGTAGGAGCTGGCAATATTGGCTATCAGGTAGCGCGTACGCTGGAAAATGGGCGCGCGCCGTATTCGATTAGTCTCATTGAGCATGAGGAACAACGCGCCCGAGAGGTTGCGGAACAACTCAGCAAGTCCGTGCTATTGCATGGTGATGGTCTGTCGCCCGATATTCTGGCTGAAGCGGGCGTCCGCGACGCTGATATTACGCTGGGTCTAACGAATGACGACCAAGTGAACGTGCTGACGACGCTCTTGTCTTTGCAAGAAGGAAGTGTGCGGGGCATGTGTCTGATTAACGATAATAGTTTTCAGCGGCTAGCCGGAAAATTTGGCATGGAAGTCGCGATCAACCCACGCGCTATCACCGTGTCATCCATTTTAGGGCAGGTGCGGCGCGGTCAGGTGATCCGCGTGCATGCAATTGGTGATGGTGGGGCGGAAGCTCTTGAGGCTGAAGTGCTAGAAGGTTCGGTCTTGGTCGGACAGAAATTACGCGACCTTGATTTACCAGATGGCATTCGGTTTGGCGCCATTGTGCGTGCCGACGAATTGATTACACCGCGCGGCGGCACTGAGATTAAAGTGGGTGACCGGATTGTTGTGTTCGCATTGTCCAATGCCATTGAAGACGTTGAAAAACTTTTCCCTGCAAGCAGGCAGATTTAGCCAAATATGCGGCTGGGCGCGCTTTTATACACATTGGGATATGGTGGTGCCATGCTTGCCCTATGCATGGTTATCCCGCTGGTTGTTAGCATTCTTGGTGGGCATTGGGGGCATGCGCGCAATTTCACTGTCGGCCTGACTCTGACCACGTTTGTGTCCGGCGCAATGGTAATATCTGGCCTTCCCACGCGGCGCACACCAGCCCGCAACATCGAACTTTTATTAATTATGTTGTTGTTCTGGTTCGTATTGCCACTGTTGGCGTCGATACCTCTAACAGGCGCGGTGCAAGTACGCAGCTTCTTTGCGGGTTATTTCGAGGCGGCATCCGGGCTGACAACGTCTGGGGGCGGGGTAATAGCCTATCCGCAGCTTGAAGATGCGCCAATATTGGTTTGGCGTGCATTGCTGGGTTGGCTCGGTGGGCTATGGACGCTTGTCTTCGCGGTCGGCGTACTGGCCCCGTTTGCGGTTGGTGGCCTTTCGCTGGTTGGCAGCCCACTTCTGCAGCACAATGAGGACGATTCGCTATCGGTGCGCCTCGGGCGGCCCTTGCGCATTATATTTCCCTATTATATCAGCCTGACTGGTTTAGGGATCATTGGTATCGCTGCGGGAGGTGACGGATTTTTTGCAGCGTTTTGTTTGGCACTTTCAGGTATCTCTGGCACCGGTACGAGCATTGTTTCGGGCAGTATTTCTGACCAATTTTCATTATTGTCACAATTCTCGCTGACGGTATTATGCGTGCTTAGCGCGTTGAGCCTGCCGGCGCTTGTTGCCATGACGCATATTCAGTCGGCGCAATTTATTCGCGAGGCCGAGTTCCGAGTTTTCATTTCAATCGTGGCGGTATTCGCGGTTGTCTCTGCGTTAACGCAGGAAAGCCAGGGTTATCTCGGCATTATTTTCCAAGCCATAAGCCTTGCAACGACCGCGGGGTTCAACTTTCTTCCCGGAGATTCGTTAAGCGATTGGCCGGTTTTATGGGTTATGTTGCCGGTCGCTGTTGGTGGCATGGGCTTATCCATGGCAGGCGGGGTGAAGATTAATCGTGCAATTTTGGTGGGCCGTGAACTGGCGAGCGAATTGCGTCGATTGGCTTATCCCTCGTCGGTAAGCGTGACCCGCATGCGGGGGCGTACGGTCGATATGGCCGATTTCAGTGCGACATGGTCGTACATGGCCATATTTATTCTATCGTTGAGTGTTGCGATTATTGCGCTGGGAGCGTTCGGATTAGACATGGAATCTGTCTGGGCTGTTACATTTGGCGCGCTTACCAACTCACTTGCGATTGTGCCGCATCTCGGATTGGAATCAAGCCTTGCAACGATGAGCAGCGCGACGCAGTTTTTTATCATTATCCTGATGATTGCAGGGCGTATTGAATTACTCGTGCTATTGGTTATCTTCAGTGCACGGTTTCGGCGTCTCTTGCGCTGATTATTCGGCGCCTATGGAGTTTGAATGTCTCGAATTGCCTATGTTGACGGTGTTTATCAGCCGATAGATCTGCCCGGCATTCAGGTTGAAGATCGTGGTTACCAATTTGCCGACGGCGTATATGAAGTGTGCGCGGTGCATCACGGTCAATTACTTGACGAAGATGCCCATTTAGCGCGGCTGGCGCGCTCCTTGGCGGAGTTGAGCATCCCGGCCCCAATGAGCGATGGCGCCCTGAAAATCGTTCTGCGCGAGACAATCACCCGCAATCGTGTATCAGACGGCATTGTTTATATGCAGATCACCCGTGGCGTTGCCCGCCGTGAGCATGGATATGCAAGTGGCTTGAAGCCGGTGCTTGTTGTTACCGCCCGCGCTACGGACCCAAACCGGCGTGCGGCCGTGTTGGAACACGGAATTAGCGTTGTAACGGTGCCTGACCAGCGCTGGGCAAGGTGCGACATAAAGTCAATCTCATTGCTCCCAAATGTTCTGGCGCGGCAGGAAGCTGTCGAGAAGGGCGTTCAGGAGGCCTGGCAGGTTGACACCGAAGGACTGGTGACCGAGGGCGCGGCAACAAATGCGTGGATTGTGGATGCAAACGGCGTTTTACGTACCCGACCGGCAGATGGTGGTATTCTAAATGGCATTGTTCGTCAGATACTTATGAGCCTAATTGGTGATATGGATGTGTCATTTGAAGAGCGTGCCTTCAGTGTTTCAGAGGCGCTTTCGGCCCGTGAATGTTTCTCTACCGCGTCGACTTTAGCGGTGTTTCCCGTGGTGCAAATTGATGCAAAAAAGGTCGGTGATGGTCGACCCGGGCCGATATCACAGGCTATTGCGGCGCGCTACATTCAACACTCATTAATTGAAAATTAGTATATAAACCAACCAAAGGTTGTGTAATATGGGATTCGCGCACGGATGAACGGGGAATTTTGCGCAAGTGTCCTCTTGTCCTTCCCCATTAATAAATTGGGCCTTACCCATGACCACCAGTTCGACATCAAATCTTGAAGAAGCCTTCCTGTCTCATGTATGTGAACAGAAGGTGCCACTAACTATATTCCTAGTGAATGGCGTGAAACTTCAGGGCTCGATAACATGGATCGATGTGAATTCCATGCTGTTGAGCCGTGATGGACACTCCCAACTTGTGTACAAGCACGCAATTTCGACGATTATGCCGAATAACCCGGTGGAAATTGCCGAAGCTTAAGCGCGTGGCCCCTAGGCGGTTTGCGTTTTTGCCTGTATCCAGACCTGTTCCATTTCCTCTAATGACAGGTCTACGAGATCTGCGTTTTCTTCCATCCATTTGAAACGCCGCGTAAATTTCGCATTGGTACTTCGAATGGCTGCCTCTGGATCGACGCCCAAATGTCGCGCAATATTAGCTGCGACAAACAAAACGTCCCCTAATTCATCTTCAAGGCGGGCTACATTTGGGGGTTCGACCTGCATTTCGGCTTTCAGCTCGCTAATCTCTTCGTCGAGTTTGGCAAATATCGGCGCCGCCTGATCCCAGTCAAAACCCACGCGAGCCGCGCGTTTTTGCAACTTTACGGCCCGCGACAAGCCAGGCAGGGCTACGGCAATATCATCCAAAAGACTGGCAGGCGAAGTTTTCGCCTTGCTTGCTCGTTCGCTGGCTTTCATCTCTTCCCAGTTGGCTCTCACGTTTTCAGCATCCGCACGTTTAGCATCACCAAAAACATGCGGGTGGCGGCGTTCCATCTTGTCGGATATGGCTGTTGCGACATCAAAGAAATTGAAATGACCGGCTTCTTCAGCCATGCGCGCATGAAAGACAACCTGAAGCAGGAGGTCGCCCAATTCGTCTTTTAACATGTCCATATCGCCGCTTTCGACAGCGTCAGCCACTTCATATGCCTCTTCGATTGTATAGGGAACGATGGATGAAAAAGTTTGCTCAAGATCCCAAGGGCATCCAGTTTGTGGTGTTCGAAGGGCTTTCATAATGCCTAGAATACGCAAGAGGGGGCTGGTGTCGGTCATGGTTTTTCTCCCGTAAAAGGCTACCTGTATATGACTATATACTTGTCATAATGAGACGTTATGTTGATTCTTTCTATTCAAGAGGTATCAGGTGCTCGGCAAAGATAATCTATATTTGGTTTTAGGCGGACGGCTTGCAGCCATTGGTGGTAGCCAGTTTCAAAGCATTTCCGATCTGTCGCTCGTCGGCATTTACGATGATTTTGCTAAGGCTGAAGCAGTATGGCGCGGCAGGGCGCAGGCAACGGTTGACGATGCACTGATGCGTTTTCAGATTGTAGCTTTGCAAAATTTCATGTCGCCAACTGATAGCGTGGCAGATTTTTTGAAGTTAAACCCTGTCTCAGAAGGTTTGCGCGTGCGCACCGACCAGTCGGTAACCGATTGCTGCCAATTAATGATGAGCCTGCGGGTTGGGGCGGCGCTTGTGCTTGATGCGGACGATAAACCTCTCGGTATTTTCTCAGAGCGCGACGTGGTGCGCCTGGTGGTAACGGCACCACATGGCTGGCGGCAGGCAACGGTTGCTGACTATATGATTGCGCCGGTTACCAGCGTGCGCGAAACGGATTTGCTTGTCGATGCGCTTACGACCATGCGCGATGGTAAATTTCGCCATTTGCCCGTACTCGACGGGGAAGGGCGGCTCAGCCGCGTGATCTCGGTGCGTGATTTCGCTTTCGAAGCCGTGTAGTTCAGGACAGCGTGTGCCGTCGATTTAAGAATTAGCTTGTGTATTGAATTCGCGTGCTTTAGGGAATATTTAAGTGTTTCAAAATAAAAAAAATAATTATGACCACAGAAAATTTACATACCAATGATGGGCTAACCCAGTCGGAACGCCTTCATCTCACCGGACTTTTAACAGACAAGAAGCTCGTCAAGGCTTCCCAGTTTGCCGAGAAACTTGTCGATAAGTACCCAGATCAAACCCCTTTGCGTCTCAGTCTCGCGCTTATTTATGTTGTTGACGGTAAACACAAAATGGCATTGCCATTGCTTCAGGAATTGTCAAAGACGTTACCGGACAATGCTAAAGTGTTGCGGCATTTGGCGCTGTGTCACACGGCACTTGAAGACCATCGTAAAGCGTTGCCAGTCTATTTGAATTGGCTAGCCATTGAGCCGGATAATCTAGAAGCCTTATGCGCTATTGGGTCGGCCTATAATATGATCGAGATGCACCACAAAGCCGCCGAATATCTCGAGAAAGCCGAGGCATTAGCGCCTGCGAACGCTGAGCTTGTTGAAGTTCTTGCCAATACTTATCTCGAGGGTCGGCAATATGACCGCGCTGAAAAACACTATCGCAAGTTGCTTCTGACCCGGCCTGATGATGGGGGGCTGATGTTGAACTTGGCTGATAGCCTGTCGCACCTCGATAATACTGATGACGCGCTCGGCCTATGTGATCAAGCGATCGCGCAAAAACAGCACAAACTACAAGGCCATATACAAAAGGGCCGTGTTCTGGGCATGGTAGGTGATGTCAAATCGGCGCGGGCGCAATATCGTTTGGCCTTAAAAATCGATCCGGGGTCGATTGCTGCCCTAAGCGGGCTGATTCAGCTTGAGAAAATCACCGCCCGCCATCAGCCTGTTTTGGACAAATTAAAAAAGCAATTCTCCAAACAAAGCCTCGGACCTAGAAGTCGGGCAGTGGCCGGTTTTGCGCTTGGGAAGGCTGAACACGACCGTGGCAACTCCAAAGAGGCTTTCACCTATTACAAGAAAAGCAACGCGCTGCAGCTGCAAGACGTTGCCTATGATGAGGAGCGGTCGCGCGTACGGTTTAAAACGCTAAAGCATATTTTTGCGCCGGTGGATTTTCACAATTTGAACCCGGATGAGGCGCATGTGAAACCTACATCGGCGGATAAGAAGCTGATTTTCATTGTCGGCATGCCGCGATCGGGCACGTCATTGACGGAACAAATTCTTTCCAGCCATTCTGCGGTATACGGCGCAGGCGAGTTAAACGCCATGAACGAGATTACCGATGAGTTGATGTATTACTTCACGCAGCAACCGGATGTGAAGCTGGTTGACCGGGCGTTTTCGTCTATTGGTAGGGATTATATGGACAAGATTATCGAGCTTAACGTGAGCGAGCCGATTGTTATCGATAAGTTACCGCATAATTTCATGCGCCTCGGCTTCATCCGCGCCGCGTTCCCTGATGCGTGTATTATTCATACTAATCGTGACCCGATGGCGGTGTGTTGGTCGAATTACCAACGGTTTTTTCCTGCGCGTGGAATGAATTTCGGCAATGATCTCGAGACACTGGGAACGTATTATAAGTTTTATGAAGACCTGATGGGGTTCTGGCGCAAAAAGTTTGGTGAGACAATATATGAGTTGGATTATGATCGCCTGACCAAAAATCAAGAAGGCGAGACCCGGGCGCTGCTCGATTTTTGCGGGCTAGAATTTGAACCGCAGTGCCTCGATTTTCATGAGACCAGCCGGCCTGTGCGTACAGCTAGCCAGAGCCAAGTACGCCAAAAAATGTATACTGGCAGCTCTCAGGCATGGCGCGCATATGCGCCATATCTGAAACCACTCATGGACAAACTTGGCGTTGATGCTGAAGAGGTGTAGGGGCTTTGATAATTGTGGGTACACGCATTTATTTTAATCCACCCATATCTATAATTCGCATAATTTATATTATGACAAATCATAGGCAAGCCCAAGAACAGTTCTAAAACGTCGTTCCACCGTCAGTTACCGTTATGGTGCCTTCTTCCACGCATGGCGTCACTGTAGTTGTGGCGGATATTGAGAGATCATTGTTCGACAAGGTAAACGGCCCGGTCAACGCGGTACCGTTCCAGTTGATAACCGCACTGGAGGTCAAAGCGTCAGCTACAGTTACCGTCAGTGTGTAATCGCTGCCCGCGGCGACACACACATCGCTGATAATATTGTTCGCGCTGACACTCGTCGAGCCGATGCACAATACAGCACCTACTGAAAACACATATTTATACATAATTTATACTCCTCTCTCGGTTTGCACTTAGCAATCTAGTTCCCAAGCGAACCATTTTGTTTGCCCAACGGCATCCTCAACCTTCATATTTATCCAGTTATTAGAGCTACTGCCGTTATAGTTTATGGTCCACCTGTAACGCCCTTTCAGCTTGTTCCCTGAAATCGTCTGACGCTGAAACTCACGACTACCTTTGATCGAGCTTTGCGATGTTGTTAACCCGCCAGAACTGTAGGCGCGACTAATCGTGCAGGAAAGCCCACTGCCTGTTGGCACGTTCTGGGCTTGCGTAACCTTCCAGCCAGCCTGCACCATTTCATAGGGTGATTGCCTACATTTGGCAGAATTCCATACCGTCATAGGCCGGCACTATATGCGGTGGTAGCTCTTTGATGAGCGTCTGATAGTCCATGTCGATATGAAGATTGGTCAAAACTGCGCGCCTGGGTTTAATTTTTTCAATCATTTTCAGCGTTTTGTCGAGATGGAAATGCGTCGGATGTGGCGCGCGCCTTAAGGCATCTACAACCCAAGTATCAAGCCCTTGCAAAATGGTTTCGCTCTCTTCTGGCAAATCGCTGATATCGCTGGAATAGGCGATGTCGCCGATACGAAAGCCTAGGGAATCGATGCGCCCGTGAACTTGCCGGAACGGTGTGACGGTTAGCGTCCCGCCCGCACCATCAATCTCGATGTCGGTATATGGCGTCGATATCCGTTTGTCTTCCAGAATTGAGGGATAATTGCTGTCTCGTATTTCGCTGAAGCAATAGCCAAAGCGATGGTTCATTGTTTTTGAGGTTGCGGTGTCCATCCAGACTTTTATGCGCTCGCGTTTTGCATATACCATAGCGCGTAAGTCATCAATGCCATGGGTTTGATCGGCATGGTCATGTGTGTAAAGCACCGCATCCAACCAAACCGTACCAGCGTCAATGAGCTGCGTGCGCATGTCCGGAGATGTGTCGATGAGCGCTGTGGTGTCGCCCTCCCCGCCCGATTTTGTGACCAGCATCGAGCAACGTGTGCGGCGGTTTTTGGGTTCGTTAATATCGCAATCGCCCCAATCGCCATGAATGCGCGGCACGCCACCTGATGAACCGCAACCCAGTATCCGAAAGGTAACTGTCATAATATGGTGTCTCCGGTCATTGTTTGCGCGGGCGCTTTGCTGAACAAGCGGAAAAAGTTTTGCGTGGTTTGGTTGGCGAGCGTAGCGTAATCGGTCTCAAACAGCGTCGCCAGCGCGGTAGCGGTATCGGCTACAAATGAAGGCTCATTGCGCTTGCCACGATGCGGCACGGGTGCGAGAAACGGCGCATCTGTTTCCACAAGCAAGCGATCTTCCGGTACCATGCGAATGGTTTGGCGCAGCGTTTCTGCATTTTTGAACGTCGCAATACCCGATATAGAAATATAAAAGCCGATATCGAGCGCGCGTTGGGCCAGTTCAGGCCCGGCGGTGAAGCAATGAATAAGGCCGGGAAATGCGCCTTTTGCCATTTCGTCTTCCAAAATATCAGCCGTGTCTATATCTGCGTCGCGTGCGTGTACTATGAGCGGTAAGCCAGTTTCGCGGGCTGCTGCAATATGTGCCCTGAAATTGCGTTGTTGGGCGTCGCGTGGGCTGTGTTCGTAAAAATAATCAAGCCCTGTCTCGCCAACACCAACCACTTTGGGATGGCGGGATAGACGCACGATATCATCAGCCGATGTTGGGGGTTCGTTGCCAGCTTCGTGCGGGTGTATACCTACCGAACACACTACGTCGTCATAACGCTCAGCGAGCGCGATGATTTTTTCGGCTTCGGTGATTTTGGTCGAGATG
>DKNW01000062.1 GCA_002469805.1 Rhodobiaceae bacterium UBA7378 | reverse complement strand
GGCACCGTCTTGCCCCGTCACACCGGTGATTAAGGCTGTTTTACTGGTCACGGTTAAATCTCCTCATGAACCTTGCTTTTGGTATACGCTTTAGGATGATTTGTCTATGCTGCGATTTCAGGGTTTTGCCGACGTTTCCTGCCCTTACACATAGTCTTAAAGCGAATTACAGGACAGGATTATGGCCGCCAAAAAAAATAAAACAGCGCTGATAACTGGTGTGACGGGGCAAGACGGTGCCTATCTGGCGAAATTGCTGCTGGAAAAGAATTATCGTGTCGTTGGTGCCGTGCGGCGCGCCTCTACATTGAACCTACCGCGCCTTGCGGCCCTTGGTATTGACCGAGATGTTGAACTTCAAACTTTGGACGTGCAGGACCTCGCCAATATTGCTCGCATGATTGAAACAGTTCAACCGGACGAAATATATAATCTAAGTGGGCAAAGTTCGCCGCAGGCCAGTTTCCAGCAACCACTTCACACCGGCGAGACATCGGGCCTTGGCACGTTGCGTTTGCTTGAAGCCATTCGATTGATGAAGGCGCCAGCCAGATTTTATCAAGCATCCAGCAGCGAAGTGTTTGGTCATGCGCAAGGCGCCACACAAAACGAGCAAACCGATTTTCAGCCACGGTCGCCCTATGGTGTCGCCAAGCTCTACGCGCACTGGATGGTGATCAATTATCGCGAAGCCTATGAGATGCATGCGTCCTCCGGCATTTTATTTAGCCACGAAAGCCCTTTGCGGGGAATGGATTTCGTGACCCGTAAAATCACCACCACGCTGGCGCAAATCGCGTGTGGCAGTCAGGAGATGTTGCAACTTGGCAATGTTGACAATGCGCGAGACTGGGGCTTTGCCGGTGATTATGTGGTGGCGATGTGGTTGATGCTGCAACAGGAAGAGGCAGATGACTTTATCATCGCAAGTGGGCAGACCCATACGGTGCGCGACTTTGTCGATCGCGCCGCTGCGGCGATGGGATTCAATCTTGTCTGGGAAGGCGCAGGCATTGAAACCAAAGGTATGGACGCAAAAACCGGGCGCCAAATTGTCGGGGTGAGCGAAGATTTTTATCGCCCGAGCGAGCCTGACCCAATGGTCGGCGATGCACGCAAAGCCCGCGAGGTCCTTGGCTGGGAGCCTACGCAGAGTTTCGGTGCGTTGGTTGAGATGATGGCAGAGCACGATCTGGCACGCGCCCGCGATGGTAATATGTGGTTCTAGTCCGGCATTTGCGCAGTGGGCTTGTAGGCGTTTTTCTATTCTGACGGTGTTTTAATCGGGCCATATTTGACATACGGCATGGTTAGGATGTTTATAGGGCCAAACTAACTACCCGGCCCGAAACAGCGTCGGTAAAGAACTAAAAGAACAGGAAGCTCTGTGGGGCAATCGGCCAAAGAAACAACAAAAACGGAAAGGACGCGAGGCCTGTCGCTTCTATTTGTCTGTCTTTTATCGCTTGGCATGGGACAGTCATTATTCTTCGCGCTTTTGCCGCCGATCGCGCGTGATCTCGGCCTAACTGAGGTTCAGGTAAGTGCTATTTTTACCCTGTCCGCCGTACTTTGGGTTGTTATGTCGCCATTTTGGGGGCGGCGCAGTGATATTTGGGGCCGCAAGCCGGTAATTCTGCTTGGGTTGGTTGGCTTTGGCATATCGACCGGCGGGTTCGGCTTGCTGCTTGCCATTGGTCAAACCGGTGTATGGCCCCTGATGACGCTGTATACGGCGATGATTATGGTGCGGGCGATTTTTGGATTTTTTGGTTCCGGCACACCGTCGGCGGCGCAAGCCTATATTGCCGACCGCACAACGCGGGCTGAACGCACGTCTGGCGTTGCTGCCATAGGTGCCGCTTTTGGTATGGGAACAATCATTGGGCCGGGCTTTGCCGCGGCCATGGCCGCGTTTCACTTGTTGGCACCGTTTTTTGCGCTGGCTGTCTTTGCGCTTGGCGGGGCACTGGCTATCGCGCTATTTTTGCCTGAGCGCAGACGCCCGGTGATGCGCCAAAAGGAGGCGCCGCGCCTCAAGATAAGCGATCCCCGCATCCGACCATTTTTGTTTATGGGCGTCGTCGTGTCACTGACGCAAGCCGCGGTTATGCAGGTTGCCGCTTTCTTTGTGATGGACACCATGCAACTGGACGGTGCTGAAACCGCGCAAATCGTCGGGGTTGGCATGATGAGCATGGCGATGGCGACCTTATTTGCGCAGCTGGTCATTATACCGCGCATGAACTTGTCGGTAAGAACACTGCTGACCAGCGGCATCATCACCAATATTATCGGGGTGGGCATGTTGCTGGTGCCGATGAGTGCTGGCGTGTTTATTTCTGCGCTTACCGTTCAGGGGCTAGGCATGGGCCTGATGCGACCTGCCGTTGCTGCGGGTGGTTCGCTGGCAGTCAACCCTGACGAGCAGGGGGCTGTGGCAGGCCTGAATAGTTCAACCGCCGCGGTAGGTATTATCTTTGTGCCATTTATTGCGATGCCGGTTTATTTGATTTTGCCGACTGGCCCGTTCTGGATCGCTTTTTTCTTATCGATAATGATGCTTTTCATGACACGTGCGCGTAGCTTGTCCGTGCTGGAAGCGCCGCTTGATGTCGAGGAGCATGAAGAAGAGACACTTTCGCGCCCTGCGCGACACTAGGCTTTTGGTGCGCCCTGCGCGGAATTAGGTGTCCTTAGCCGTTAAAATAACCTTCAATCTGCCAACTGCCGATCTGGGCCGCAACACCGGCGGCAAAAGCATGCGGTTGGTCGAGCATGATGTGATGACGAGCATCTGGAACCTCGAAGAAGGCCGCTTTCGGATTGAGACCGCACATATAGGCATTGGCCTCGCGGCGGGTCATATTGTCAAAATCATGGCTGTTGGCACCAAACATCACGGCCAGCGGGCAGGTGAGCCCAGCAAAAAGGTCTGGCAAATCCCTGCCGATAACAAAGCCTGGATAAATTGATGGGTCGAACTTCCACGTCCAGCCGCCTTCAGCGGTCTGGCGCAAGGAATGTGCGGCGATGTGGTCCAGAATGAACTGGTTCGCGCAAGGTTGTTCGGGCATCAGGCGAAAACGGTGGATTGCCGCCTCGCGCGTTTCGTAAATGCGTGTGGAGCGCGGCTCGTGCACATCGGCATACCATTCAGTATGATGCGCGGGTGGGTGCACGGTGAAATCGCAAATCATGAGCCCCGCCAGTTCGGTACTGTGACGTGCCGCCGCCAGCAGGGAAATAAAGCCACCAAAGCTGTGAGCAATAAGCCCCGGACGACGCGTGAACCCCGCGGCACGGATCATTTCCATAATGGCGTCGGCCATAATGTCTCTGGAATATGTGTCGAACCAACCACTATCACCCATACCCGGCAGGTCGAGCGCGATAACGTGGTGCCGCTCTGAAAGCAACGGAGCAACGAAATCAAACCAGTGGGCGTGCGCACCATCGCCATGCACCAGAACCACCGGCAAAGCGGCCTCGTTTGGGCTACCCCAGTCTAGAAAATGCAGGTCGGAATTGCGAAACGGCACGCGCCGCGACACTGGCTTTTGTAACAGAGCATTTTTGAACCATTGCGGCTGAAAATTGATGATTTCTTCCTGAGCCAGCTGCGATTGCTGACCACCATTATGTGCATGCATGGGAGGCCTCCGGTCGTCGCGTGAAGCCTACATAAATTCGTCACTTTGCCAAGTCTGTATTTGTCTCGGCGTCGCTTGACATGATGATACACCTCGCGTAGTTTCCGCGCTCAAGACCGACCGAGGTTTATGGGCCTTGGGGTTCTTATGGAGCTAAAAATGAAAGTCCGGAATTCGCTTAAGTCATTACGCGGCCGTCACCAGAAAAATCAACTGGTGCGTCGGCGCGGTCGTCTTTACGTCATTAATAAAGTGAATAAGCGCTTTAAAGCGCGTCAGGGTTAACCGTATTCTCCCGCCGCATTTCTAACATGCGGTTTCTGGCGGAGCATCTCCCATGGTGTATGTCGTCTCGATAATTTTGCTGGTCGGTTTGCTTGCTTTATGGGCGCATGATGCCTATTTGCGCTGGCATTTGTCGCGCACTTTTCCGGCACCTGGAAATTTTATTACCGTTCCAACCGCGCATCTGCATTATTTGGAGGCTGGTGCTGATAATAAGTCAGTTAATAGGCCGAGCATCATCCTGGTGCATGGGTCAAGTGGGTCAGCGTTTGACATGATGGAAACGCTGGGTCGCAAATTAGCGGTAGATTTCCATGTCGTGTGCTTTGACAGGCCGGGCATCGCACATAGCCGTAACCGCATTTCAAACAGGGATATGTCCGACCCGCGTCGCCAAGCGGCGGCTATTCATGCGGCGGCCAGCGAACTTGGACTCGAAAAACCAATAATTATCGGCCATAGCTGGGGTGGCGCGGTGACAATGGCCTACGCCATGCAATTCGGTAAACAGATCACAGCAGCGCTGGCACTGGCAGCCCCGCTTTATCCCTGGCGTGGCAAGGGTAGCTGGTACGAGCGCTTGGTCACAACGCCGATTATTGGCGATGTGTTCGCCCATACTGTTTTGACCAAATATGGTGCGGGCAGGCTTTACCCCGGCGTACGCAGCAATTATGAGCCGGAAACGCCGATGCCCGATTATATTGCACGCACGGGGCTTGCCGTTATTCTACGGCCGCGGCCCTTTATCGCAAATTCGGTCTATTCGTTGCGGTTAGCCGCGCATCTGGCCGATATGCGTCGGGATTATAAAAACCTACAGGCGCCACTTTTATTGCTGAGTGGTGATACTGATCATACCGTGTCGGCTGAGCTACATTCCGAGCGCATGCACGGCGAAAACCCCGATATCGGTTTGGTTATATGGCGCGGTGCCGGGCATATGGTACAGCACACGCGCGCTGATGAAATTGCCGATATTGTGGAGCGCCTGTCTGCGGGTGAACCAGTGCAGGCCGGGCGCTTCGTGGATGGTTATGGTGCCGTGAGTTGATACAGGCTGCTTTTAATACACGCCATTTGGATGGCGATTGCCGATTTTTAATCTTGTGCGACCACGCCAGTAATTATGTGCCACCCGCGCTTGATAGTTTGGGCCTGCCGCCAGCGTATTTATCCCGCCATATTGCCTACGACCCGGGTGCAGTTGACGTCGCGCGGCTGGTTGCCGATAGGCTGGCCTGTCCGCTGGTCGAAGCGGGTTTCTCCCGCTTACTGATTGATCCCAATCGTGGGCTCGACGACCCCACATTGGTTATGAAGTTTTCTGATGGCGTGATGATCCCTGCTAACCGCGCGGTTGACCGGTTCAACGATATCCAAGAATGGCAGGCGCGTATCAATAGCTATTACAAGCCCTATCACGCCGCGATCGCGTTGGCGATCGACCATGCGACTGCACAAAATATCGCACCGATTGTGCTGTCAGTGCATAGCTTCACGCCGGTCTGGAAAACCCAGCCGCGTCCGTGGCAGGCGGCTATCTTGTGGGATAAGGATGATCGCTTGCGCAATCTGGCGGTCGCGCATATGAGCCAATATGCGGATGTGAATTTCGGTGACAATGTGCCGTATTCGGGGCGGCTCAAAAATGACTGTCTGTATCGCCATGCCACAAGCAATGGTCTGGCCCATGGCCTTATCGAATTACGTCAAGACGAGATAGCCGAAACACACGCCCAACGCTTATGGGCCGAGCGACTGGTGGGTCTGTTGCACGCGGCCGCATGTGACCCCGATATGACGCGCGCGCGCCAATTTGGATCGTTTTGCGAGAGCTAACAAATCTTGCGACCAATTCTTATCCATGCTTGCCGGAAATTCTTCTTCTGCTATAGTCCCCCTGATTTTTTGAGCCTTAAGGAAATGTGTAATGAGCGACCACGACGACAGCCATAATTGGAGTGACGAGATGGATCGGGACGAGCACGAGGCTACCTATGATGCCTTCCTCAATTATTCAAAATGGGGCACTGTTCTAGTGGTAGCCATTTTGTTTTTCTTGCTGGTGTTTGTTTATCAGTAGGTTCGGCCCAATTCGGCGTAAGGCAATTTTACGGAGAAAAAAATGACAGTTCAGCTTACCGTTCTGAAAGAGGAACAGGCCAGTGAGACACGGGTTGCCGCGTCTCCCGAAACCGTCAAAAAACTAAAAGCAATGGGTGTCTCCGTCACGGTCGAGGCCGGCGCCGGTGCGAAGTCAGGATTTGAAGATAGCCATTTCAAACAAGCAGGCGCGAGTGTTACCAAGGCTATTTCTGCTAGTTTGAAAAAAGCAGATGTGGTGGTGAGCGTGCGCGCGCCAGCCGCAGCGAAAATCAAACTGATGAAGCCGGACGCGCTGGTTATCGGGCAAATGAACCCGTATCAAAACTCAGCAGGCGTCAAAGCCATGGCGGCCCAGAAGGTGCAAGCCATGTCGATGGAATTAATGCCGCGCATCACGCGCGCGCAGTCAATGGATGTTTTGTCTTCGCAGTCTAACCTTGCGGGCTATAAG
>DKNW01000115.1:6276-15765 GCA_002469805.1 Rhodobiaceae bacterium UBA7378 | reverse complement strand
GATCAACATCGCTGAACCGATCAACCATGTCGGAATCACTTGCTAGGCACCAAGATATCAGCGGCGGGTCTAGCGACACAGATGAAAAGCTGTTCACGGTTAAGCCGAGCGTGGTATCATTCGCACCAGCAATGGTTATGATCGCAACGCCGGTGCCGAATTGTCCAAATGCGTTTCTTAGCTGGCGCTGTGCGTTCATCTTCCGAACCCTTGATATGTCTGAATGATTTTCTTATGCCCTAATCGCATTGGTTAATCTAGTGTTGTCGTTAGCAGGTTCAACTAAATCGAGGAAACATGGTCTCTGAATTGCATATGTGGCTGACTTTCGCCGTCATCGTCGGCGCAATGCTTCTCTATGTAACCGAAATGGTGGCAATCGAGATGACCTCGCTCTTGGCATTGGTCGCGATGATTCTACTTTTCACTGTGTTTCCGCAAATTGGCCCCGATGGGAGCAACCTGCTCGACGCCACTACACTGCTTTCCGGCTTTGGTAATCCTGCGCTGATCACGGTAATGGCCCTGTTGGTGATGGCGCAGGGTCTGTTCCAATCGGGAGCGCTTGAAAACCTTATCGACCGTGCAACACGGCGCGCGACCCGTTCGCCGATCCGCGCTATCTGGGGCGTGCTGGTTGGCGCGCTATTTGCCAGTGCATTGCTGAACAATACACCCGTGGTGCTGATGACCATTCCTATTATCGTTGCAATTTCAAAACGCGCACGACTAAGCCCATCGCAACATATGATGTCGCTTAGCTTCATGACGATATTGGGGGGTATGCTCACCCTTATCGGCTCGTCGACGAACCTTCTCGTGGCTGATTCTGCGGCTCGGTTTACGGATCAGACATTAGGGTTTTTCGAACAAACGCCGATCGGCCTCATACTCATCAGCGTGGGAGCTGTTTATATTTTTGTCGTGATGCCGCGCATTATCGGGGAAACAGAGGTTGCAGAAAAAAGCAGCAGTGCTGAGTCCGGGCGTCAATATATTATCGAACTACGTTTGCGCATAGGTGACACGCTGGTTGGCGCAAGCACGACCGCAGGCTTTCTGCCTGCGCTGAGTGGCATGACCCTGCAAATTATCGAGCGGGACGGTAATATGTTTTTACCTCCTTTTGACGATTTGACGCTAGCGCACGGCGATCGTTTATTTATTGCCGCAACCCGCCGCGAGATTTCCGATGCGCTGTCGAGCAAAGACCACCCGCTATCGGGTCAACTCATGCCGCTCGTGCCAAATATGGAAGCCGAAGAAACTGTGCTGGCCGAACTGGTGGTCGCGCCGGGCTCGCGCATGGCGGCGCGCGCTGTTCATCAAACAGGTTTCACGCATGATACAAATTGCTTCATCATCGGCGTTCAACGCCGTCGGCGCATGTTGCGTCACGAGCTGACCGAAAACCGCCTTGAGGCTGGCGACGTGCTGCTGGTGATCGGCAGTCAGGCAAATATTGAAAGCCTGCGGGATAATCGCGATACGCTGCTGATGGAATGGTCAGCGCGTGAATTACCGCGGTTTGAAAAAGCGCCAGCTGCCAGATTAATCTTCGCTGCCACAGTTTTCTCGGCGGCAACCGGCATTGTGCCAATTGTTGCGGCCTCGCTGACAGGAGCCACATTGATGGTTGCCAGCGGTGTGTTGAATGTGCGCCAGGCCAGTCGTGGCTTTGATCTGCGCATTTTTCTCGTGGTTGCTGCAGCGCTCGCCATGTCCCACGCGCTGTTTACCTCCGGTGGCGCGACGTTCATCACTACACAATTGCTTGTGCTATTTGATGGGTTTCCGCCTGCGATTATTTTGTCGGTGTTTTTCCTGCTATGCGCGGTCGTTACCAACGTATTGTCCAATAATGCCACGGCTGTGTTGTTTACCCCGCTGGCAGTCAACCTAGCCGGTTCGCTCAATGTTGACCCGCTGGCGTTTATTCTTGCCGTCGTGTTCGCCGCGAATTGCAGCTTCGCAACACCAATTGCCTATCAGACCAACCTGTTGGTTATGACACCGGGGAATTATCAGTTCCGCGATTTTATCCGTGCCGGTACACCGTTGATTATTCTGATATGGTTAACCTATTCTGTTGTGGCACCGTGGTATTTCGGATTTTGACGCCGCGGTGGTAAGGAAATAAGACCATGAACCAGCAAACCGGCCTGCGGCTACCCTCATTTTTCATAACCGAGCCAGCACCTTGCCCCTATCTTGAGGACCAGATGGAGCGCAAGCTGTTCACGCATCTGGCTGGCAGCGATGCCGATACGCTGAACAACACGCTTACTCATGCGGGCTTCCGCCGAAGCCAGTCTATTGCCTACCGCCCGGCCTGCGATGCATGCAGCGCGTGCCAATCCGTACGCGTGGTGCTGAACGGTTTTCGCCCGTCCAACTCATTCCGACGGCTGATCCGCAAAAACGCCGACCTCATAGGCACGCAATGCCCCCCTGAAACGGGCCGCGAGCAATATGATCTGTTGAGACGCTATCTTGATGCCCGCCATGAGCATGGCGGCATGGCTGATATGGCACCGTCAGATTATGTTGCCATGGTCGAAGAAACCGCCGTCGATACATTTGTCATGGAATATCGCACGCCCGATGGCGAGTTGATCGCCTGCCTTCTCGCCGACCGGATGCAGGACGGTATTTCGCTCGTTTATTCTTTCTTTGATCCCCGTGCTGAAAAGCGCAGTCTCGGCAGTTTTATGATACTGGACCAAATCGCGCGCGCGCAGGAAACCAATGCCGCGCATGTCTATTTGGGATATCTGATAGAAGATTGCCGCAAAATGGCCTACAAAAAGCGCTTCGCGCCCCTGCAGAAGCTGGGCCAAAACGGATGGGAAAACTATATTTTGCCTCGGGCGAAGTAAGTTGGTTTCGGGAGGACAAGCATGACAAAGAATAAAATTGGACGCCGTCACTTATTGGGTGGACTGGCGACAGGCACCGCGGCACTTGGCATGACAGCAGCCGCACCCGCCTATGCCAAAGGTACGCGTCGCCTCAAAATGGTGACGACATGGGCCAAAAACTTTCCTGGCCTTGGCACAGCACCTGAGAACATCGCCAAGCGTGTGCGCGAGATGACCGATGGGCAAATCGACATCAAGATATATGCAGCCGGTGAATTGGTCAGCCCGTTTGACAGTTTCGATGCCGTATCCACCGGCACCGCCGATCTCTACAATGGCGCCGAATATTATTGGCAGGGCAAGTCAACCGCGTTTAATTTTTTTACCGCCGTGCCGTTTGGCATGACAGCGCAAGAGCTGACCGCTTGGATCAATTTTGGCGGCGGTCAGGAACTTTGGGACACATTGTCAGCCAAGTTTAATATCCGTGCGTTTCAATCTGCCAATACGGGCGTGCAAATGGGCGGCTGGTTCAACAAAGAAATTAATACGCTGGACGACTTCAAAGGCTTGAAAATACGCATGCCGGGCCTCGGCGGTGAAGTGATGCGCAAGCTGGGTGCTGCTGCTGTTTCCCTGCCAGGTGTCGAAATTTTTCCCAGCATGAAAAGCGGTGCGATTGACGCAACAGAATGGGTGGGGCCGTGGAACGACCTTGCATCCGGTTTTTACCAAGTGGCCGACTACTATTATTGCCCAGGCTTTCATGAACCTGGTGCCGGACTGTCGACAGGCATAAACTTGGATATTTGGGATTCACTCACCAAAAGCCAGCAGGAAATTTTGCGTATCGCTTGTCAGGCCGAAAACGAACGTACATTTAGCGAGTATAATTATCGCAACGCCGCCGCACTTGCGACACTCATCACGCGCCACAATGTTCAAGTGCGCCGCTTCTCACCAGAAATTATGCGGGCGCTTAAAAAAGCCTCCGACGATGTACTCAACGAAGCCGCTGCGCGCGATCCGTTTACCAAAAAGGTTTATGAGAGCTTTAAAGCCTCGCTCGAAAACTCGATGCGTTGGGGCGCCCAAAGCGAAGAGCCCTACACGCTATCAAGACGGGAAGTCTAAGCACCCATGAGCACGCAAGGCCCCCAAGCGCGGGCACTCGCCAAGTATATTGCCGGATATAGCGTCCGAAACATTGACCGCATCAACCACACGATTGGGCGCGGCGCGATGTGGCTGTCCACCGCCATGGTTCTCGTTCAGTTCATCGTCGTTATCATGCGCTACGCTTTTGGCATAGGCTCCATTCTCATGCAGGAAGCGATTGTCTATATGCACGCGGTCTTGTTCATGATGGCCGCTGCCGACACCTTGCTGGCCGACGCCCATGTGCGCGTCGATATATTTTACACGCGCATGCCACCAGCCCGCAAAGCCGTGGTCGATTTGCTGGGGTATGTTTTTCTTGTGATGCCGTTTTGCGTGCTTCTATTTAGCGTGTCGATTGATTACGTGCGCCTATCCTGGTCAGTGCTGGAAGGCTCACGCGAAACAAGCGGCATCCCGGCCGTGTTTTTGCTGAAAACAGTTATCCTCGTATTCGCCATGCAACTGGGTTTGCAGGCTATCTCCGGCAGCATTAAGGCTTGGGCGCGAATATCCCAAGCTGAGGCCCGGGCCGTATGAGCGCGTATCTCGACCTTTTAATGTTTGCCGCCGCTTGCCTTGTTCTACTGGCAGGTTTTCCGGTCGCGTTCACATTGGCCGGGGTCGCCATCGCTTTCGGGCTAATTGGTCAGATGTTTGGCGTGTTCGACATGGCGTTCTTCTATGCCCTACCGCAGCGCATTTACGGCAATATGACCAATGAGGTTTTAATTGCCGTGCCGCTATTTGTGTTTATGGGCACTATGCTGGAACGCGCGCGTGTAGCCGAAGATTTGCTAGAAAATATGTCGCGCCTATTTGCCGGTGTCCGCGGCGGGCTCGGTATTTCGGTATCAATTGTCGGCGCTTTACTGGCTGCATCTACAGGTATTGTTGGTGCCACTGTTGTTACTATGAGCTTGTTATCACTGCCCACCATGCTGAAGCGCGGCTACGCACCTTCACTGGCAGCTGGATCAATCGCCGCGGCTGGCACACTCGGACAAATTATTCCCCCTTCTATTGTGCTGGTTCTGCTCGGCGACGTCATGGCCAACGCCTATCAAAAGGCCCAGCTTGAACAAGGGATTTTTGCCCCCGAAACCGTTTCGGTCGGTGAATTATTCACTGGATCACTTATACCGGGCCTTGTGCTGGTCGGACTGTATATCGTCTATCAGGTCGGTCTGGCTATTTTCAAGCCATCAATGGCACCCTCCGCAGACTATGATGATGACCTCGTTTTGAGCGACCTTTTAGTGGCGCTGTTTCCACCCATATTTCTTATTATCTCAGTGCTTGGCTCTATTCTGGCTGGCATTGCGACCCCAACGGAAGCCGCCGCAGTTGGCGCGGTTGGAACAATATTGCTCGCAGGCCATAAACTCAGCAATCACAAAACTTTGATGCTGGCTGGCGCAGGGGCGGTGCTTTTAATCGTCGCACTCGCCAGCAGCTTCGATCTGCGGCTGGAACGCGACAATATTAGCACAGCGGATTGGTTCGCTATTTTATGCGCGCTCGGTTTGTGTGGCGTGCTGGCCTTAGCTGTCGGCGTCAGTCTGCTCACAACCTACAAATTAGGCGTACTGGAATCCACCATGCGCAGCACAACACACACCACATCCATGGTCTTTGTCATTTTGATCGGAGCGGCGCTTTTCTCGCTGGTGTTCCGTGGACTGGGCGGCGACGACACCATTCACAACCTCTTACAATCTCTGCCGGGCGGCACATGGACGGCTGTTGCGGCAGTCATGCTGGTTATGTTTCTGCTCGGCTTCTTCCTCGACTTTATCGAGATTATTTTCGTCGTTGTGCCGCTTGTCGGGCCGGTGTTGCTAGGCATGGGTGTCGATCCGGTCTGGCTGGGCGTTATGATGGCGATTAACCTGCAAACATCGTTCCTCACCCCGCCTTTCGGCTTTGCGTTGTTTTACCTCAGAGGAGCTGCACCAGAAAGCGTTCGCACTAGCGATATTTATCGCGGCGCTATACCTTTCGTAATCATCCAATTGTTCATGCTGGCATTGCTGGCATGGATACCCGGAATGGCGACGTGGTTGCCAGAAATTGTATTCGGAGACTAATATGACAGCACGTCTGCCCAATTATGTTCTTACGACTTTTGCCATTGTTGTGGTCATCATCATTATTGGCCTGTTCGACCGGCAACGCCAGGAAGTTGCCGAAGGCAATGTCGGGCTGGTGATCGGCGTGCCCGGCAATCAGCTAATGAGCCAGAGTAATGGTGTCATCGCCCTGCCGGTTGTATTACGCCTAGTTAATCGCAGCGATGAAGACGAAACACTGGAAGCAGAAAACACCTGCAAAATATTCCGGTTTGTTGTGACGACGCCAGAAAATGAGTTCATTCAGGCAAAGCGATTTGCCGATAATTGCCCGACGCAAACAGCCTATGGGCAAATTGCAGCGGATGAAGCAATCGAAGAAATTGAAGTCGTACCGCTAGACGCGGATCGCTTCGTTCCAGGCGATTATAAATTGCGGGTTAAGTTTTGGAATTATGACGGCGAAGCCGAATTCTCTCTGCTCGCGGATAATTAGAGCCACTTGGCGTTGCTTAAAGCCGGTTGGCAAATGCTGGCCCCATTAGCCCATCAGTCGGAAACCCTTTCGGCCGCACACGTCCCGCCTGCGCGCGATGCCCAACCCATTCACCAAGATCGGTAAATACACGCTCACGACCTGCCCTGTCGGTCAGCTTCAATCCTTCGTCAGCGGCATAACAGCGAATATCTGCCAAATGCCCATCGCCATGACGCTGCAAACGCACACCCTTGCCGCGCGGCATTTCCGGCACATCTGTCAGCTTGAAACATAGCAGCTTACGGTTTTCACCCAGCACCGCAACATGGTCACCGATAACCGGCACACAAACGGCCGCCTCATCAGGCCCGCGCACATTCAAAATCTGCTTGCCGGCTTTGCGCGTGCTGATCAATTCAGCTTCCGGTACAATAAAGCCATTGGCAATGCGCGAAGCCACCAATAGCTTCCGAGCCGGATCGTGAACAAACATCTCAACAATATCTTCAGCCGGCTCGATATCCAGCAACAGGCGCACAGGATCGCCATGACCGCGTCCGCCCGGTAGCTTCGTAACATCTAGCGTGTAAGCCCGCCCGTTCGATACAAAAAGAATAAGCCGATCGGTCGTCATTGCATGCAGCACGAAAGCTGCTTTATCGCCGTCTTTATAGGTAAGCCCTTCGCCGTTCTCGACATGCCCCTTCATGGCGCGGATCCAGCCTTTTTGTGAACATATAATCGTAACCGGCTCTTTTTCGATAAAGGCTTCGGGATCTGGCAACTCGTCGTCCGAGGCTTCGTCAAAAATAGTCCGTCGCGCACCCAACAACTTGTCAGCTTGATAGGTTTTCTTTAGCGCGCGAATTTCAGCAGCAATCACGCCCTGCTGATCCTTTGGCGATTTAAGCAATTTCTTGAGCGCTTTGCGCTCATCGACCAGCGTGCCATGCTCAGCTCGAATGGTATCTTCTTCCAGCTTGCGTAATGCCCGCAAGCGCATGTTCAAAATGGCCTCGGCCTGCACTTGCGAGAGGTCGAATTGCGACATCAGAACATCGCGCGGCTCATCTTCATGCCGAATGATGCGGATTACTTCATCCAGATTTAGATAAGCAATCAGATACCCGTCCAGAACCTCAAGACGAGCCTCAATTTTTGCAAGCCGAAACTTGCTTTTCCGCACCAACACGTCATTCCGGTGTTCAAGCCATTGACCCAGCACCTCGCGCAATCCCATGACACGCGGCACACCGGCATTGTCCAGCACATTCATATTCAGCGAAAACCGGCTTTCCAAATCGGTCTGCTTATACAGCACTGCCATAACTTGCTCGGGTGCCATGTTTTTGGATTTCGGCTCGATAACGATGCGGATATCCTCAGCACTTTCATCGCGGATATCGTCGAGCATCGGCAAAGCGCGGTTTTGCATCAGCTCGGCTATCTTTTCAATCAACCGCGACTTTTGCACCTGATACGGAATTTCGGTAATAACGATTTGCCACAGACCACGCGGCTTTTTCTCAACCTCGTAGCGCGCGCGCACTCGCAAACTGCCGCGACCGGTGGCATAGGCCTCGCGGATAACTGATGGAGGCTCGACACAAATGCCACCAGTTGGAAAATCCGGTCCCTTCACATGCTCAAGCAACGTGTCGACGCGCGCATTGGGCGCTTTTAAAACATGAAGCGCCGCTGCACATAACTCGACAATATTATGCGGCGGAATACTGGTAGCCATGCCGACGGCAATCCCCGATGCGCCGTTCGCTAAAAGATTGGGAAATGCCGCAGGCAACACAATTGGTTCTTCATCTTCTCCATCATAGGTAGCGCGAAAATCTACCGTATCGCTATCAATATCCTGCAATAGCAGGCCCGCAATGGCCGTCATGCGAGCTTCTGTGTAACGCATGGCGGCAGCATTATCGCCGTCAACATTGCCAAAGTTTCCTTGCCCGTCGACCAACGGGTAGCGCACCGCAAAGTCCTGCGCCAGACGTACAAGGGCATCATAAACCGCCTGATCCCCATGCGGGTGATACCGGCCAATAACATCACCAACCACGCGCGCGGATTTTTTAAACCCTTGCTCTGGGTCAAGCCGCAGTTGGCGCATCGCAAATAATAAGCGCCGGTGAACGGGTTTCAGACCGTCACGGACATCTGGTAATGCGCGGTTCGTAATAGTCGACAGCGCATAGGCCAGATAGCGGGTCTCCAGCGCTTGTTTCAGGCTTACTGGTTCTGCGTCGTTATCAATCGGGGTTGCGTCGGTCATGTTGTTTTATAACCAGATTCTCTCATCAGGCTTCAAGCAGGAACGCCTTTGCGCTTTAACGCCTCGACAAATCGCTGTCGGGCCGCTGGTAACTCGCCCATGTCAGCGCCATAAACACGACGTTCAAGAAAATGACCTGTCAATTCCAGACCATCTAAAACATCTGTGCCATTTGCTGGCGCATCGGCAGACAATAAAAAGGCGGGTAAGACAAACATGCGATCTATATAAGGTTCGGCCGCCACGCGGCTCACAGCCCGACCACTGCGCGGCGATACATGGGTGAGGTCTTCGCTAACACCGGTTGCGGCGCAACTGCTCAAATCCAGACCGAAGCCGACCTCTTCCAACAATGCCAGTTCAAAACGTACGAACAACGGCAACCATACTTGCCGACTGTCCAACGCTTCCAACAATACCATGATCGTATCAAAAAGCCGCGGATAGGCCTGACGTTCGGGAACCACTTTCAACAACCCGCACATTGCCGATAGGCCGCCAAGCAATAGTTGATCGGTCAGCACTTCTGCTGCATATGCTCGCCCCGGATCAATCGTTGCAACGCCGAGATGTTCCGAAAGACGGGCCCGCCAGCTAGCTTGCACCATATTGCCCGGTTGCAGGACCGGCTTCAGG
>DKNW01000115.1:546-5974 GCA_002469805.1 Rhodobiaceae bacterium UBA7378 | reverse complement strand
CCGGTTGCAGGACCGGCTTCAGGCGGCGCGCATTGCCGCCACGCACCAACCCACCATACCGCCCATGATCGCGGGTGAAAAAATCGACAATAGCACTGCTTTCGCCGTGCGCACGGCGGTCAAGAATAACGGCTTCAGCAGTCCATGCCTCCATGGGTCACGCTCCGTAATCCAACCCCAGCACGCGATAGCGCTCAGGGTCTTCCTGCCAATTCTTGCGCACTTTGACGAAAATAAACAAATGCACACGGCAACCGAAAGCTTCCTCCAACTCAAGGCGCGATTGCGCGCCAATTTCCTTTATCGACTGCCCGCCCTTCCCAAGCACGATGGCTTTTTGACTATCGCGGGCGACAAACACGGTTTGCTCAATGCGGATACTGCCATCCTTACCGCGCTTCCATTTGTCGGTTTCAACCGTTAGCGCATAGGGCAATTCTTGGTGCAGACGCAAAAACATCTTTTCGCGGGTAATCTCCGCCGCCAGAAGCGCAGACGGCACATCGGCAGCCTGATCTTCGGGATAGTGCCAGGGACCAGCTGGCATGTTCTGCGCAACCGATCCGATAAGGACATCAAGCCCGTCGCCCGTTAGCGCAGACACGAGAAACGTATCGGTGAAATTCGCCCGCAAATTCAATTCATGCACACGCGCCAGCAAATCTTCCTTTGCCAGCGTATCGACCTTATTGAGCACCAGTGCCACTGGCTTTGTGGTGTTTTCGAGATTATCGAGAATGGCCTCACTCTCGGCGTCCAGCGGCCGCGCCGCATCGAGCACCAACAAAATCATATCGGCGTCTTCAACACCCTGCCACGCTTCATTAACCATGGCGCGGTCGAGCCTTTGTTTCGGCGCGAAAATGCCCGGTGTATCAACCAGAATAATTTGCGCGGCCTGATGCATGACAACCGCGCGCAACCGCATGCGCGTGGTCTGCGCTTTTTGCGTCACGATTGAAACTTTCTGACCGACAAGCGCATTTGATAGAGTTGATTTGCCCGCATTTGGTGGGCCGATCACCGCTACAAACCCGCATGATGTTTCACTCACTAGGCGTTTCCTTCCGGTTTTTGCAAAAGCACGTCGAGACATTTGGCGGCGGCGGATTGCTCGGCCAGACGTCGCGACGGCCCTGCGCCTTCTACTATTGTATCACCAACTGACACAGACACGCGAAATGTTGGTGCGTGCGCCGGGCCCGATTGCGCAATGATTTGATAAACCGGCATATTCAGCTTACGTTTCATAACCCACTCCTGGAGGCTGGTCTTCGCATCAATCGGTGCCGATGTCTGCGCCTCCAAACGGATGTGCCATAGCCGGCTGATGACCCGCTCCGCCGCCTGTATTCCCCCATCCAGATATACCGCGCCAAGCACAGCTTCGCACCCGTTTGCCAGAATATTGCGCGCAGGCGCACCCTTATCTTTTTGCCCCGGGTCGCAGCGCATAGCCCCACTTAAGCCAATTTCATGGGCAATCTCCGCACACACGCGTCGGCTTACCAAATCGGCCAGCCGACGAGCAAGGTCACCTTCCTTTTCACTCGGATATTTTTCCAAAATAAGTCCCGCAATCACGAGACCTAAAACTCTGTCACCCAGAAACTCAAGGCGTTCATTATTATCATCAATATCCAAACTGGCATGACGCAGTGCCCGGTTCAGCAAGTCAACATTTTCAAACACGTAGCCGAGCCTTGACACAAATTCCTTCAGCGCAGCGTCCATCAGCGGACCAGATCAAATAGGCGCGAATATCGGATAGCAATCGGCCAGCGCCAGAATTGAAGCATCGACACGCGGTCGTCAAATGAGAAGAAAAGAACACGCGCTGGGCCAACGAGATTTTCATGGGGCACATATCCGACATAGCTGGATATGCGACTGTCACTGGAATTGTCGCGATTATCACCCATCATGAAATAATGTCCTGCCGGCACTTTGAAGACGCCGGTATTATCTGCCGGACCGCCATCTATCTGGTCGAGCGTGAAGTAACTCACGCCATTAGGAAGCGTTTCGCGATATTGACGGATCTTGCGATCACCAAGCCCTGGCACATAATCCGTGAAAGAATCGACCGCCTCGCGTTCCACCGGCTTCCCGTTAAGCCATAAAGCACCATCGCGCATCTGAACTGTGTCGCCCGGCAAGCCGATCACACGTTTGATAAAATCCGTCCGATTATCTGCTGGCAGTTTGAACACCGCAACATCACCACGCTCGGGCATATTCCCCATCAGCCGCCCCGCGAAAAGATTTGGCGAGAACGGAAAGCTATGACGCGAATAACCATAGCTGAACTTGGTAACGAAAAGAAAATCGCCGATCAACAGGGTCGGTTTCATGGAACTGGAGGGAATATTGAACGGTTGAAATAATAGCGAGCGGATCAGCACGGCAATCACAGCCGCCCAAACAAATGTTTTTATATTATCGCGCAATGCATTTTTAACGGGGCTATCGTTCTCATGCATTTTCCCGTGTGGGGTCTTTTGACGGCTCGTCATTACGCAGTCTCCGATTCGGCCGGTACCGCCGAGATGATGACAATAGCCTGCGCGAGGGGAAAGTCATCCGTTATCGTCAGATCGATCTGTGGCCGCATGCCATCAGGTGTCATCTTGCGAAGTCGAGCCAGCGCACCATTGGTCAGTTGCATGGTAGGCTTGCCCGATGGCAAGTTGGTGACACCCATATCGCGCCAAAAGACACCTTGGCGCAAGCCAGTACCGAGCGCCTTCGAACACGCTTCCTTGGCGGCAAATCGCTTGGCATATGAAGCGGCGCGCAAACGCCGACGCTCCGAGCGGGCTTGCTCATCCGGCGTATAAATGCGCTGCACAAAACGGTCGCCAAACCGCTCCAATGTTTTTTCGATACGACGAATATCGATCAAGTCATTGCCAATGCCTAGGATCATGAATTGGCACCAACAAGCGCGCGACCGGCATTCATACAGCGGCGCATTTCCGCAATGGCGCTGGGTAGCCCGGTGAACAATGCCTCACCGATCAAAAAATGCCCAATATTCACTTCCATGATTTCCGGCATCGCCGTGATTGCACCGACTGTTTCAAAACACAAGCCATGACCGGCATGAACTTCGATACCGGCATCTGCCGCCAGTGCTGCGGCAGCTTGCAGGCGGTCAACCTCGCTTTGCACGCGTGCGGTGTCACCATCGGCATGCGCATGGCAATACGCACCCGTATGCAGTTCAACGATATCAGCACGCAATGATGCGGCAGCCTCAATTTGCGTGGCTTCGGGATCAATAAAAAGCGATATCCGTATATCTTGCGCTTTCAAGGGGGCAATAATATTTGCCAATGCGCTCGTATCTCCTGCGACGTTTAAGCCGCCCTCTGTGGTTATTTCTTCCCGCCGTTCGGGAACAAGGCAACATGCATTGGGCTGATGGCGTAGCGCAATATCGCGCATTTCTGTCGTAGCAGCCATTTCGAGGTTAAGCGGAATTTCGATTTCCCGGACGAGGCGTTCAATATCGGCGTCGCGGATATGGCGTCTGTCTTCGCGCAAATGGGCCGTAATACCATCAGCGCCACTATGCGCGGCAAGGGCGGCGGCGCGTACCGGGTCTGGAAGCGCGCCGCCCCGGGCATTTCGAACCGTCGCCACGTGATCTATGTTTACGCCAAGCCGCAATTCGTCAACAACACTCACGATGACGTTTCCTCTCCTTTGGGAGATTTATCTGGTTCTTGTTGTTGGACGCGGGCAAGTTTCGCGCGTCGCTTTTCCTGATAAAAACGAACGGCCCACAAACTTGGATAATAAGTCGCCACGCCCATCGCAATGCCCACCGGAATACCCCCAACAAGCATTGGAAAAATAACTGGCCAAAGCGTGCTTAGGGGGGCGTCCAGAAACAACCCAAAACTCAATGCTGGTAGGTCGGTGGTCTGATCCCATGTACCCAAAATAAAATGGCCCACATTGAACGTCATGATCCAGATGAAAGGAAAACTCAGCGGGTTGCCGACCCATGTGCCAATCGCCGAGGCGATAATATTACCGCCCAGAACCCACGCCACTAGCGCGGCCCATAATAAATGCGTGCCGATAAACGGCGTGGCCGACACGAACGCACCGACCGCAAGCCCCATGGCTATTGAATGGGCACTACCATCAAGCCGAATAGCGCGCTGCCATGTATATTTTATCGCGCGCATCCAGCCTTCGCGTGGCCAGAAAAACTGCTGCCACTTCTCAATTATGCTTCGGGGTTTGCGACGTTTGAACATATTGGCGATCCGTATTCTTATTATTTCAAGCCGCGGCTTCCGGGCTTGACCGCCGGAACATTTTTAAGGTCTTCGGGAACATCATCGACCGCGAATGTTTCGATGTTTAACCGCGCCAAAGCACTGAGGCGCACGCCGATTTTCGCCTTTCCTCCCGATCGGTCAATCAGGCATCCAGCGCCCACTACCCGACCACCAAAACCACGAATACTTGCGATCGCCTCGCGCGATGACAGGCCGGTAGTAACAATATCTTCGACCATGACGACGCGCGGTTTACCAACAAGCTCAAACCCGCGCCGTAACGTAAATGTGCCATCAACGCGCTCCAAAAACATCGAGGGCACACCAAGTTGGCGCGCCACCTCGTAACCGATAAGCACACCGCCCATGGCGGGTGACACAACACAATCGATATCGCCTTTCACGGTCTCGCGGATTTGCTTGGCAAGCGCACGGGCTAAACGCGCGGCGCGTTTGGGGTCCATGAGCACGCGGGCGCACTGCAAATAATTGCGGCTATGCAAACCTGAAGAGAGAACAAAGTGCCCATCAAGTAGCGCATCGGCTTCCCTAAATTCCCTTAGCACACGTTCATGTTTCATTTTTTTCGTCTCTAAAATAGGAGCTTCAATTAATTGGTTTCAACAGTTAATTGCCGTGCCGCGGCGCTGACAACTGAACTGCCCTTCAACGCATTTGCTAATTGTTCGGCATGCTGAACATCCCTGACCTCAATATCAAGGGTAAGATCGCAGAAATCTTGATCGCGCTGGGTCAGCGCCAGATTGGAAATATTGGCGTCAAAATCGGCAATAGTCTGCGCAACAACGCTCAACGAACCCGTCTGATTAACGACGGTGAGATTAAGCCGCGACTTAAATAAACGCCCCCGGCCCATTGTCGCACTGTCCCAGCGCATCGCGACCCATCGTTCGGGCTGATCGTCAAACGCATCGAGCGCTGTCGCGCCCGCCGGATACACCACAACCCCCTCGCCTTTTGTTACGATACCAATGATTTCGTCACCGGGGAGGGGATAACAATCTGGCGCAATACGCACGACAGAACCGTACAGATTGCCGTTGACGGGCACAGCGCCGGGGGCATCACTTGGTGTCTCGCGCGGACGCGAAATTAGCGAGCGCATAGCT
>DKNW01000115.1:0-217 GCA_002469805.1 Rhodobiaceae bacterium UBA7378 | reverse complement strand
ACCCGCCAGTGCCGAACGCTTACGCCCGCTGCGTGCCTTGGGGCGCGCCGCCATCAACACTTCTGCCGCCGCCAAGCGGCCACAACCTACATCTGCATACAAGCTGTTCAAGGTTTCATATTCCAGAACTCCCCGCGCGCGCTCGGAAAGATCGCGGGTATATTCATACCCTTCGGACGAAAACAGGCTGGCCACCATCTCGGCCCCCAATTCGGCG
>DKNW01000060.1:17304-26470 GCA_002469805.1 Rhodobiaceae bacterium UBA7378 | reverse complement strand
TCTTCTTGCTGGTCTTCTTGCTTGGTGCAGGCATCACGCTCTCCTTAAATCCAAAAACTTGCCCTTGTTTACCGCCATTTTCGCTAATGTCAAAAGCACGCCACCGGCATCTTGCCGTACATGCGTCTCCGCATTATGATGCCGAGCATCTTGGCGCAAATAGGGGCTCCCCTGGCGCCCAATCTGATCAACAGAAAGACCGAATAATGCTTGATATTTTACGCAGATCCGCAGGTGGCGTCGTTGGTGTTTTCCTTATTGGTCTTCTGGTTTTCGCTTTTGCGCTATGGGGCATTGCGGACACGTTTACAGGCTTTTCAAATTCGACGCTTGCAAGCGTCGGCAATGAAGACATTGAGCGCGATGAATATCACTTGCGGTTGCGTCAGCAAATCCAACAAGTATCCCAGCAAATTGGCGAACCACTGACCATAAGCCAGGCACGAAGCCTTGGCGTCGACCGCCGGGTACTGACAGATATGCTCGGCATGGCAGCGCTTTCTGGCATGGCTAAAAATATGGGACTTGCCCATAGCGACGAGCAAGTGGCGCGGCAGATTATCAATGATCCGGCGTTTTTCGGGCCAACTGGCAAGTTTGATGCGCCGACGTTTCGGTCAATATTGCGCCAGAACGGCCTAACAGAAAAACTTTTCGTCAAAGACCAGCGCGAGTTTCACCTGCGCCAGCAGTTGATGGACAGCACCGTGCGCCAAAGCCTCGTGCCTGATGCTCTGTTGTCGCAAATGTATAATCATGTGCTCGAAAAGCGCGTGGCGCGATATCTCATTATTTCGCTGGACGCGACGGATGAGGTCGGCGACCCAACCGAGGAAGAGCTGGAAAACTTCTTTAGCGAGACCAAATTGCGGTTCACCGAACCCGAACGCCGCAATGGCTCCATCTTGCTAATCACGCCTGAACGCTTTGCAGAAACCATTAAAATTAGCGATGATGAAATTCGCACCGAATACGACTTGTCGATTGACGAGTTTTCCAGCCCAGAACGCCGAGCGATCGACCAACTTGTACTGAGCAGCGATGATGAGATTACCGAGATCAACGAACTATTGGAAGCGAAGCGGCCGTTCGCCGAAATCGTTAATGCGGCCAATCAAAATCTTGACGATACAGATTTGGGCTTGATCACACGCGATGGTCTAATTTCCGGCACGCTTGCCGACCGTGCTTTTTCAATGCAGGAAGGCGAAGTCAGCAACATTATACAAGGCCCGCTAGGTGCGGTTATTCTGCGTGTCCGCAAAATTGAACAAGGCACCGTCCGACCCTATGAAGAGGTTCGCGATATACTGCGCGACCGTCTGGCTTATGACCGTGCTGTTAACGAAATGATCGAGTTTTCCGAAACAGTTGAAGACGAACGCGCCGCAGCCATCGAGCTTGAAGAGATCGGCCAGCGTTTCGACCTTGAAGTGGTTAAGATATTAAACATCGACCGCGACGGTAATCGCGGCAGCGATGCGGGCAGTTCAGCAGACCGACTTGTGAGTTCATATCCCGCCTTGACCCAAGCCCTGTTCGAAGCCGCCATAGGCGAAGATTTACCTATGATAGAAATGCCTGACGGCACTTTTGTGTGGGTGCGTCTCGACCAGATTACGCCGAGCCGCGTCAAACCACTCGAAGAAGTCCGTGCGGATGCCACCGCCCAGTGGCAGTTGGCCGAGCGTGGCAAATTGCTGGAAGCCATGGCCGAGCATTTCGTCAAAAAGGGAAATGAGAGCGGCAGCTTCAAATCCATCACCAAAGAGATCGGCCGCGACCCGTTGGTTTCCGAGCCCATGACGCGACAAGTGACGAATGAGACTTTTTCCGAGCAAGCCATCGAAAAGCTGTTCTCGCTTCAAGGCGGCAGATTTGCTTGGGCGCGGGTAGGCTTTGGGGCCGATCTGGTCGTTTTACAGGCGGCTAGAATCACCCCGCCAAATGCGGATGATGGCGAGGCGACATCGCTCATTCACAATGGCGAACGTGGAAAATTTCAATCAGATCTGACCGCCCAATTCGTGCGCGCCTTGCAAAACAGCTATGGCGTTACCATTAACCGGCAAAACATAGAAACAGCGCTGAGCGAACTGGTCACGCAATGATAATTTGCCAGCCAGATGAGAACGTGTTCAAGCAACTCTACGAGGCTGGCACGCCCCAGCTTCTGTGGACGCAGATGGTGGCTGATCTTGAGACACCCGTTGCGACCTATCTAAAACTCGCCAATTCGGCGCCCAATTCATTTCTGCTCGAGTCTGTGCAGGATGGCGATGTGCGAGGGCGCTATTCGATGATCGGGCTAGAGCCTGATTTGATCTACCGCTTCAAAGACGGCATATGCGAGCTAAACAGCCATTTTGATGTTGCGCCCGACGCATTTGAACGCCTTGACGTTGCACCGCTGGACGGTTTGCGCCAAGTTCTGGAATCATCACAACTTGATATACCCGATGACCTGCCCCCCATGGCCGCGGGTATTTTCGGCTACCTCTCCTACGACATGGTGCGGTTTATGGAGAACCTGCCCGACAATAATCCCGATGTGTTGCATGTGCCTGAGTGTTTGTTCATCCGGCCAACGCTCATGGCTGTTTTCGATGGCGTGACCGATATGCTGAAGCTGGTAACACCTGTGCGCCCGAGCGCCAATATGTCAGCAGACGCAGCCTATGAAGCGGCACGCGCACGTCTCGAAGCGGCGCGCGAGAAAATGATTGCAGGCCTTCCCGAAGCGACCCTGACACAAGTTGCCGATTTTGAGGCCCCACAATCAAACATGCCGCAGGCGGCCTATTTTGACATGGTCGAGAAATCCAAAACCTATATTGAGGCAGGCGATATTTTTCAGGTGGTCGTCAGCCAGCGTTTCAAAACCCCGTTCACCCTACCGCCTTTCGATTTGTACCGCACGCTGCGCCGGGTTAACCCATCACCCTATTTGTTTTTTCTGCAATTTGACGATTTCAGCATTATCGGCTCAAGCCCCGAAGTGTTGGTTGGCGTTCAGGCGCGCGAGGTCAATATTCGCCCCATTGCTGGCACCCGGAAGCGCGGACCATCCGCGGCAGATGACGCAGCCATAAGCGCAGACCTGCTGCAAGACGAAAAGGAACGCGCCGAACATTTAATGCTGCTGGACCTTGGCCGCAACGACGTTGGTCGTGTCGCGCAAATTGGTTCAGTGCAGGTGAATACCGCGTTCGGTTTGCAGAAAACCTCGCACCTTATACATATTGTCTCGGATGTGACGGGCAAGCTCCTGCCCGAATGCGATGTTATCGACGCCCTTATCGCAGGATTTCCTGCCGGCACCGTGTCAGGGGCGCCGAAAATCAGAGCCATGGAAATCATCGACGAACTGGAACCTGAACGGCGCGGTATTTATTCGGGCTGTGTAGGCTATTTCTCTGCGGGCGGCGACATGGATACATGTATTGCTTTGCGCACCGCAGTTATCAAAGACGACACGCTTTATGTTCAGGCTGGAGGCGGTGTCGTTTACGACAGCACACCGCAGTATGAATATGAAGAAACCGTGAACAAGGCCGCGGCCCTATTTCGCGCCGCCGAAATTGCCATTGAACAAGCCAAAACACGAAAGAATTTTGGGTAAATGCTGACACTCATCGATAATTACGACAGCTTCACATTTAACCTGCTGCAATTCCTCGGCGATCTGGGCGCGTCATGCGAGGTTGTCCGCAACGATAAAACGACACCGACGGATATTTATGCCCGCGCGCAAGAGGCGGTAATTATATCACCCGGTCCTTGCGACCCCGATCGCGCCGGCATTTGCCTTGACCTCATTCGCAACGCGCCGGACGACCTGCCAATATTCGGGGTCTGCCTAGGTCACCAATGTATTGGTCAGGCCTTTGGCGCGCGCGTGATCCGCGCCCCGGAAATCATGCATGGCAAAATCAGCGATATTAGTCACGAGGGTACAGATATTTTCAACGGGCTCGACAGCGACCTCAAAATCACGCGATATCACTCACTGATTATCGAGCGCGCCACGCTGCCCGATTGCCTGGAGATTACAGCAGAAACCGCTGATGGCATCATTATGGGTTTGCGCCATAAAGATCGCCCAGTTTTCGGCGTGCAATTTCATCCCGAAAGTATCGCGTCACAATCAGGCCACGAAATACTTGCCAATTTCCTCAAAATTGCGGGTATAAAGGAGGTTACGTTACCTCCCCGTTCAACATTAGATTTGAGTTAGTGACACATCGTAATATGGATGCATTGAAACCGTTTCTTTCAAGGGTCGCCGAAGGCGCAAACCTGTCCTCTGTCGAGGCAACCGAGGCGTTTGAAATTATTCTTGCAGGCGCCGCGACGCCGGCCCAGATCGGCGCGTTTTTGATGGCACTGCGGGTCCGTGGGGAAAGCGTTGACGAAATTACCGCTGGCGCGCAGGTGATGCGCCGCCATGCGATGGCCGTAAAAGCCCCCGACCATGCACTTGACACATGCGGCACTGGCGGTGACGGCATCGGCACTTTCAATATTTCAACTGCTGCCGCACTGGTCGTGGCCGCTTGCGGTGTTCATGTTGCTAAGCATGGCAACCGTGCATCGTCGTCGCGTTCAGGTTCATCACAAGTGCTGGAGCATTTGGGTGTCCGGCTCAACACCGACCCTGATACGATCGAGACTTGTATCCGCGAGGCTGGTATCGGTTTTATGTTTGCGCCCAATCATCATGCCGCGATGCGTCATGTCGGGCCGCCGCGACAGGAATTAGGCTTCAGAACTGTCTTCAATCTTCTCGGCCCGCTATCTAATCCAGCGGGCACAAACCGGCAATTGCTCGGTGTGTTTTCCGACCGCTGGGTGGAGCCTATCGCACAAGTATTACGGCAGCTCGGATCAGAGCGCGCATGGGTGGTGCATGGGCGCGATGGTATGGACGAGTTAACAACCACCGGCCCCAGCAAAGTTGCCGAACTGCGCAAAGATGAGATTGAAGTGTTTGAAATTAACCCAGAGGATGCGGGCCTAGAACGGTGCAACCCATCTGACTTGGTTGGCGGCACGCCGGAAGAAAACGCCACCGCCATTCAAGCTCTTCTAGACGGCGAGCACGGCGCCTATCGCGACATTGTTCTATTTAACGCCGCTGCATCTTTATATATATGCAATAAAGTCAAAGATTTGCGCGAAGGTGTTGAAGTAGCGGCTATGGCTATCGATGATGGCGGTGCGCGCAAGGCACTGTCGAACCTCGTCGACGTTTCCAACCGAAACACCGATTAAATGAGCGCGGCAACCGACGATATCCTTGCTAGGATTACTGCCTATAAGCTGGATGAAATTGCCGCGGCCAAGCAAGCTGTATCAGCCACAGACCTGCGTGCGCGTGCCGATAATGCAGGCCCGGTTCGTGGCTTTGCAGATGCGCTTACAACGCGCGCGGCGCAAAACCAGCCTGCGTTGATTGCCGAGATTAAAAAGGCAAGCCCATCAAAAGGGCTCATCCGCGCTGATTTCCACCCACCCATGCTGGCACGCGCCTATGAAGACGGCGGCGCAGCGTGCCTCTCCGTACTGACAGACACACCATCATTCCAAGGCGCACCAGATTTTCTGAGCGCGGCGCGTGACGCAACGGCACTGCCTGCACTGCGCAAAGATTTTATGTTCGACACATATCAGGTGCTTGAGGCACGCGCTTGGGGTGCCGATGCTATTTTGATCATCATGGCCGCGGTGAGCGATGCGCAAGCCGCAGACCTTGCAGGAGCTGCCACCGAGTGGAACATGGATGTTTTGTATGAGGTGCATGACGGTGCAGAACTGGCGCGCGTAGCGGCGCTATCACCGCGTCTGGTTGGCGTAAATAATCGTAATCTGCGTACATTCGAAACCAGCCTTGAGACGACTCGCGCGCTTATCGCCGACGTGCCGGAGGACGCGCTTCTTATCAGCGAGAGCGGTATTAACACAGCAACCGACATTGCCAGCCTGATGGCAGACGGCGTTGGCGGCTTCCTTGTCGGCGAAAGCCTGATGCGTCAAAATGATGTTACAGCGGCAACACGCGCGCTTCTCGCCATCTAAACGAATCAAAGAAGGTTTTTAGAGATTTGCGGCTTGCCTGCCAAAGCGAATAAAAGTAGAACATACATGTTAGTGATTCGTTCTTTTTTTACGCTGAGGTTTTCATGCTGACGAAAAAACAATTCGAACTATTGCTGTTCATCAATGAACGGCTGAAAGAAACCGGCGTATCGCCTAGCTTCGACGAAATGAAAGAAGCATTAAATCTGAAATCAAAATCGGGTATTCACCGGCTGATAACAGCGCTGGAAGAGCGCGGCTTTATCAAACGGCTTGCTCATCGCGCACGCGCACTTGATGTCATCAAGCTACCAGACAGCATGTCCGCGAGCCTCGCAGCTCCTTCCCGCGCTACCACGCCGCCGCCTGCCGCCAATGATGACCGCAGCGTAAGCGTGCCGGTTATGGGCCGCATCGCGGCAGGTACACCGATCGAAGCGCTGCAAGAGGAAGTGAACCAAATCTCAATCCCTATGGAGATGATGCGCTCGGGCGAACATTATGCACTCGAAGTGCATGGCGACTCGATGATCGATGCCGGTATTTTCGATGGCGACACTGCAATTATTCAAAGCGGCAGCACAGCTGAGAATGGCGAGATTATCGTTGCACTTGTCGAAGGGCATGAGGCGACGCTCAAGCGTCTGCGACGCAAGGGCGAAATGATCGCGCTGGAAGCTGCAAATCCCAGCTATGAGACACGCATTTTCAGGTCTGACCAAATCCGCGTTCAAGGTCGCCTTGTCGGACTTATCCGTAAATACTAATCCACCTACACCAACTCATTATTTTATAACTCATTACTCTAGCGCTTTTGATGTGCCATTAAGTCGATGCCAAGGCCGCGCTTCATGTGTTGCGGTTGACTGCGTACGGGCTGCATAATCACGATCAATCTCCCCGTCAATTTTGGAAATATAAACGACACTTGTCGCAAACGGTGTCAGGTCACGGCGGTCGACCAGATGCGCCGCGCACGCATAGCGCGCTGTTAGATAGGGGGCAATAATGATATCCGCTTGCCGACAAGCCGCACTCAACAGGCGTGGATCGTGCACAAAGACCATTTTTGCGCCGCTGGATACCTCAAAACTGCATACGGGAAATCGGCAGGATGCGTAGGCCTCATCGCTCACTTGCGCCGGTGACCCGAGCCGTCGACGCCAAATCTCGGTTTCATAGGTGGCACGCTTGGGATGCAATACCGCCATATCGCCGGCAGGTGTGCGCCACGCCATTTGGTAACCGCGTCCGAGAATATGAATATCCGGCGCAGGCTGGCGACCAAGCGAAAGGCATGCAACCAAAACAGCCGCAAGCCCCGCCCAACGAACCAGCCCTCTTATCAGGCACAACCAGATGAGCCCCAACAAAAACGCCGGCAAAACAAAGGCTGGTGTTGGCCCGATCCGGTAGACCGGAGTCGCGAATGAAACCAGCCATTGTGCGCCCATGATAATCCAATCGATCCCAACACCCATGACCCAGAGCGGCCCCGCCGCCAAGCCGAACGGCATCAAGACGACCGACACAAACGCGGCGGGCATGACCATCATGCCGAAAACCGGCATGGCGATAAGATTTCCAGCAAGCCCGAACTTTGCCATCTGATTGAAATGAATAAGTGCCAGCACACCAGTCGCACCGCCCGCCAACAAGCTGGTTAGAATGAGACCAAAAACATAAACCCGCGCCCGCGCGAGACTGCGTATCACCACCCTCCAACCAACCAAATGGGAGCTAAACACATTAGGGCGAGACACATCAGTTTCCTGAGCCTGCCGCCGCCGCCATGCTTCGAAAAAGCCGATGAGAACAATCACAGCCGCAAACGACATTTGAAAACCCACCTGCATCACAGCATGAGGATTTATCAGCAACACCAACAATGCCGCCCAGCTCACATTTCGCATGGTGAGTGCCTGACGACCCAGAGCGATGGCGATGAACATCAGCGCGATCATGATAAACGCGCGCTGGGTCGCATAGCTGGCACCCGATATTGCGAGATAGGCAATCGCCGCCGCCAGCGCAAGACACGCACTCAACCGGCGGATGTCATAACGCTGTGCGAACCCCGGGAACAGCGCGCAGAGAAACCGGAACAGGGCAAACACCGTGCCGGCGAAAAGCGCCATATGCAGACCAGATATCGCCAGAACATGCGCCAGCCCACTATCGCGAAATGTGTCGCGAATGGCGGGCGATATGCCACCGCGCAACCCCGTGATGAGCGCTGTTGCAACCCCGCCCGTCCGGGGCGGCAAATGAGTGCGGATCTCACCTGCCATATTCTGCCGCAAACGAGCCAACCGGTGACGCCAAGTACCCGTTTCGCATGACAAGGAGACAATATCTCTAATAAACCCACGCGCCCGCAAACCTTCAAAATAGGCCGGGAATCTGGGGTCATAGCCACCATCCGTCAGGGGCGTGCCAAGCCCCTGCAACCGCACATCCAGTTCAACATGGCATCCAGGCGCGGCCAGTTGCGCGATATCCTTGCTTGAGAACAACCGCGCGCGAAAAGGCCGGTGCGGTTTTTCCAGCAGGTCGGCGGCATAGACGCTCATGTTAACCTCGCCACCGCGCCAGCGCTGTTCGGACATGTCAACCTGCCCCGAAATTCGCGTTTCGATGCCCCCCACGGGAACGGCAGGCGTTTCCCACACATTGGCTGCATGACTTGTGTGCCCCTTTGCCCAAATTGCACCGGCAATCATGCACGCGCAGAAAACCGACCCCGCCCGGGCACCTTGCCCTGCGCGTGTTTGTGCTGAAATGAAACCACCGGCAAGCAGAACAATAGGCAACAAAGCCAGATACCGCACAGATGGCCCCGATAGAATTGACGGCTCCGTCGGCCACGCGAAATACGCTGCGATGCCCAGCGCAAAAGCCACGGGTAAAAACAGGAAAAAATGTCTGGTATCATTCAAGAGAAGACCAACCAACCCGTACCGGCGCGGCACTGTTGAAATATTTGTATTTGTGTTACTTAGCCCAAGTATTGGCGGCCTGTTCAGTGCGGCACCACGCATCACAGGTTGCGGATTAAACTGGCTATTGGAACCGGTACGTGAAACCG
>DKNW01000060.1:0-16983 GCA_002469805.1 Rhodobiaceae bacterium UBA7378 | reverse complement strand
GTGAAACCGTTTGTGCAGGAGATAACCATATGGCTACCGATCATGTTGTCACGCGATTTGCGCCTTCCCCGACTGGGTTTTTGCATATTGGCGGTGCGCGTACGGCTCTTTTTAATTGGGCCTTTGCGCGCCACCATGGGGGCCGGTTTTTGCTGCGCATTGAAGATACTGATCGGGCGCGTTCGACCGACGCCGCCATCGATGCCATTCTCGACGGCATGGCATGGCTAGGCCTTGAGGTAGACGATACTCCGGTTTTCCAGCATAAGAACGCCGCGCGCCACGCGGCTGTGGCCGAAACTCTGCTGGCTAGAGGCAACGCCTATAAATGCTATTGCACGGCGGAAGAATTAGAAGCGATGCGAGAGACAGCTCGCGCCGCCGGCAAACCGCCGCGCTATGACGGCACGTGGCGCGACCGCAATCCTGCCGAAGCACCAGACGACCTGCCTTACGTCGTACGTTTTCGTGCGCCCCAAGAAGGTGAGGTCGTCATTACCGATCATGTGCAAGGCACGGTGACATTCAGTAATGATCAAATGGACGACCTCATCATCCTGCGCTCGGACCAGACACCGACTTATATGTTGTCAGTTATTGTTGATGATCACGATATGGGCGTTACCCATGTCATTCGCGGCGACGACCACCTGACCAATGCCGCGCGTCAAGCACAAATCTACGCGGCGCTAGGCTGGCATGTGCCAGAATTTGCCCATGTCCCGCTGATCCACGGCAGTGATGGCGCAAAATTATCCAAGCGCCACGGCGCCTTGGGAGTTGATGCATATCGCGATATGGGGCTTTTACCCGAAGCTATGCGGAATTATCTCGCCCGCCTAGGCTGGAGCCATGGTGATGACGAGATTTTTTCTACGGAAGAATTCGTTTCATGGTTCGGACTGGACGCGATCGGCAAATCTCCGGCCCGCTTCGATATGACCAAGCTTGAAAACGTCAATGGACACCATATACGCCAGTGCGACGACGTCGCGCTCGCCGCCCTTGTCTGCGGCATTGCGCCAGAATTATCGCCGCGCCAAAAAATTCTTGAAACCGCGATGCCGGTTCTCAAAGAGCGCGCCAAAACTTTGTTCGAAATAGCTGAAATTGCCCAGTTTCTAATCGTCCAACGACCAATTTCCCTTTCCGAGAAAGCCGCAGAAGCACTAAACGATGATACGCGCCCGCGCCTCATAGCTCTAGCGGACCGCCTTGGTGCCCTAGAAAACTGGAACAAGGCTGATATCGAAACCGAAATTCGCGCATTTTTGGACGAAAATGCGCTAAAGCTGGGTGATATCGCCCCTGCCCTGCGCGCAGCATTAACCGGCACACCAACATCACCGGGTATTTTCGACGTTGTGGCGCTCCTGGATAAAACAGAGGTTTTGGGACGAATTGACGATCAAATATCACAATAAAGTGCGCGCATACTGGCGATTTTCAAGGTGATGTGCTATGACAATCTCAAATTCTAAACACAGCATAACCTTGGAGCATTGCTATGAGCGCAGATGATGCAAAAGTGGCCGGCCTTGATAGCCTTGGCAAAACGTATGATTTTGGCATCAATGAGGGCACGGTTGGACCAAGCGTCATTGACGTATCCTCGCTATACGCCAAAACCGGCCAATTCACCTATGATCCGGGTTTTACGTCTACGGCAAGCTGCCAGTCATCTATCACCTATATCGATGGCGAGGAAGGCACGCTTTTGCACCGCGGCTACCCGATCGAACAGCTGGCGGAAAAAGGCAATTTTGTGGAGACATGCTATCTGCTGCTGAACGGCGAACTACCAAGCCGCCAACAGCTCGATGAATTTGAAACCGCGATTACACGCCACACAATGCTGCACGAGCAAATGGATCGGTTCTTCCACGGGTTTCGTCGTGATGCGCACCCCATGGCGATTATGGTTGGCGTGGTCGGTGCTCTGTCTGCCTTTTATCACGACAGCACTGATGTTAACGATCCCGAGCAACGCAAAATTGCCAGTCGTCGGTTGATCGCGAAAATCCCAACTATTGCAGCCATGGCCTATAAATATTCAATCGGCCAACCTTTCGTCTATCCGCGCAATGACTTGGATTACTCATCTAACTTCCTGCATATGTGCTTTTCCGTCCCGTGCGAAGAAATGAATATCAGCCCGACACTTGCGCGGGCTATGGACCGCATCTTTATTCTGCACGCCGATCATGAGCAAAACGCGTCCACATCAACGGTCCGCCTCGCCGGGTCGTCTGGAGCCAACCCGTTTGCCTGCATCGCTGCTGGCATTGCCTGCTTGTGGGGGCCGTCGCATGGCGGGGCAAATGAGGCCGCGCTCGACATGCTATCCGAAATTGGCTCGGTAGAAAATATTCCCCAATATGTAAATCGCGCAAAAGACAAAGACGATCCATTCCGTTTGATGGGCTTTGGCCACCGCGTTTATAAAAATTACGACCCCCGCGCGCGCGTAATGCAAAAGACTTGTCACGAAGTTCTGGGCGAGCTTGGCATCAAAGACGACCCGCTGCTCGATGTGGCTATGGAATTGGAACGCATTGCCCTCAACGATGAATATTTCGTTGAGAAGAAGCTGTACCCGAATATTGATTTTTATTCAGGCATCACACTGAAAGCGATGGGCTTCCCGACCACCATGTTCACGGTGTTATTTGCACTCGCTCGAACTGTTGGTTGGGTTGCTCAGTGGAACGAGATGGTCGAAGATCCAAGCCAGCGTATTGGTCGTCCGCGCCAACTCTACATCGGATCAGCCAAACGCGATTATACCGATATTGCCAGCCGCTAAATTAAGTCTGACGCATTAATTCGTGAATGATCCCCGCCGCACGCGCATCAGGAGGTGCATCATGCGCGCCCAGCTCCTCAGGAAGTGCAGCAAGTTGCCGACGTTTTTCAGCGTTAAGGTCTTTATCGACCAACAGTTTGTGAACAGCAGGTGTCAAAAAGTCAGGGTCGCAACGATCGGCCAAAAACTCCTCCATTACTGGCTTATCCAGAACCAAATTGACTATAACCGCAGACGGCACACGCAATGATCGCAACACAAACGCAGTCAGTATTTTCCCCATTCGATAACCGACCACGCTAGGCAACCCCGCCATACCAAGTTCAAGCGTGGCTGTGCCCGACGACACCAAGGCAGCATTGGCGGCCTTAAACGCGGCCCATTTCTCACCCTCATCTTCAACGAGGATAGGAGAGAACGGCCCTCCAACAAACATATCGTGCACAACTTCGCGTGTATGCGGCAAAACAGGAATTACAACCGCCAAATCCTCCACGCGACGCTCGATCCGCAAAAGCGTCTCCCAAAACGCTGGGCCTATTTTGCGTATTTCACTCATGCGGCTGCCCGGCAGGACGCATAATAACGGAATATCGGCTCCAAGACCGTGTTGCTTGCGGAAATCTGGTATTTGCCCCAACCTCTCAACCCGGCCAATAATCGGATGCCCTACAAAATGACAGGGCGGCCCGGATAGCGCTTTAAACACTTGGGTTTCAAACGGGAATAGAGCGAGAACCGCATCGAAATGAGCCGCCATTTTGCGCGCTCGCCCACGCCGCCATGCCCAGACCGATGGCGCGACATAGCAAACAATCGGCATGTCTGGAAAGCGTTTCTTGATGCGCGCCGCGACCCGGTGATTAAACTCCGGACTGTCGATCAACACCACAATATCAGGTTGCGTTTCGCACGCATGCGCGACTGTTAAATCTGCCAGACCAAAGAGCCGCCGCAGATTAGCCAGAATAGGCCCAAGCCCCATAATCGCAATCTCCGACATATCGAATAAGGAAGAAAAGCCTGCCCGCGACATGGCTGGTCCGCCGACACCGCTAAATTTCGTATCCGGCTGGGCGGCACATAATGCACGCATAAGATCAGCCCCCAGAAGGTCGCCGGACGTTTCGCCCGCGACAATCATAATGTGCGGCTTACTCACGCTTCCTCCGGAGACAGACCGAGAAGGAATATGCCTTCATGGTTCGCCAATTCAATGCATGTGTCCAGCGCTTCAATCAAAACCCCGCCCGGCTCAAACACGATACCGGCGAGACCCGCGTTTATCGCGCCCTGTATGGTTTGCGGCCCGAGCGCAGGTAAATCTACGCGCCGGTCTTGCTGAGGCTTTGGACATTTTGCCAGCACACCACTCTTATCATTAGCTGAGCCTCGTATGCCGAGCGACAAACCAGCCACGCGCGACAACATCGCATCGGTACCTTCCGGTCCCTCAACCGCCAATATAACACCGCGGGCGACGACGACGGCCTGCCCGATATCGAGTGCCCCGATATGTCGGGCAACCTCAATGGCGCGGGCAACATCATCACTATGAGCGGTCGCGGTCGCGTGGGTTAATACCCCGTTCAAATCCCGTTGCGGCGGCAACAAATCACCAGCCGAGAGAATCTCAAAACCCTGCTGCTCAAAATATTCCAACAAAACCCGCAACAATACATCATCACCGCGCGCCACATGCTTTTGAACACGTTGGACGAACCACATGCCACCTTCATCAAATTGCATGCCACCCAAATCAGGCCGTTGTACCCCACCAATACAAACAAATTCTCGCACGCCCGCGGCGCGCATCAGGTCGCGCGCGCGCTGCAAATGGCCGATATCAATCCAATTATCCATATCGCTGGCGATTTCGTCAGAAACTTCACCATTGATGCCGATTGCAAATACGGCCCGGCCATTCGCGTGCAAGGCTTCCATCACGCGGCGCGGCAGCAATCCGCCGCCAACTAAAAGACCAACGGGTTCATGTGAAGACAATTAGTCCCCCAATTGTGAAGGGTTTGCGAGGCAGTAACCACGGTTTTTCTCAACCAGGATGAAAGCGATCATCTGCTGAACCAGCGCATTTTCGGCATAAGTTTCTTTGGCACTTGCCACACGCTGTTGAAACGCACCATCGCTGCCGACAAACACATCCCTATAGGCGTGGCGCAAACCGTTTAGCTGGTCGCGATCAAAATTGCGCCGCTTTAGCCCGACAAGATTGAGCCCGCCCAAAACGGCGCGGTTGCCGCTTACCATTCCAAACGGGATAACATCTTCCGTGACCAGACTGCCCGCGCCGACAAAGCTATGCGCACCCACACGCGAAAACTGATGGACACCTGCCAAGCCGCCCAAAATAGCGAAGTCCTCTACCGTGACATGCCCGCCAATGGTCGCATTATTTGCAAAGATCACGTGGCTGCCAACAACGCAATCATGGGCAACATGCGCGCCAGCCATAAACAAATTATCGTCGCCAACCCGCGTTACCCCACCGCCATTTGCCGTGCCCAAATTCATGGTCACGTGCTCGCGAATTAAGTTGCGCGCGCCGATTTCAAGAAAGACCTGCTCTCCTTCATACTTCAAATCTTGCGACACATGCCCAATAGATGCGAAAGGGAATATGCGCGTGTCCGCACCTATTTTGGTATTGCCGGTTAAAACTACATGCGCGTCCAGCCGACAATTGTCGCCAATCTCGACATTGCCATCTATGCAGCAATAGGGGCCAATATTTACACTTTGCCCCAAGGTTACGGTGTCGGCGACTAGCGCCGTTTCATGAATTTCAGCCATTGGATGTCCCTACTACATCGTGTAGAACTACTCGCCTGACTTTTCAAATAAAGGATTGTGTCGGTTTATTACGTCAATCGTCGGCATCAGATTTCGTTTTACTCATACGCTTGAGCATCGCGATTTCACGCAAGAACTGGCGAAGCGGACGCGCCGGCACACCCAATAGCTGCGTGTCATCCGGGTAGGAACGCGTCACGCTGGATTTGCCCCCCACCAAAACACGCGCACCCAAGGTAACATGTCCATAAATGCCCGTTTGCCCGCCAAGCTGGCAATAGTCACCAATTTGCGTGCTGCCAGCAATGGCGCACTGTGCCGCCATAAACACGTGCCGACCCAGCACCACATTGTGCGCCAGATGCACAAGATTATCGAGCTTGCTACCTTCGCCAATAATTGTGTCGCTCATTGCCCCGCGATCAATCGTACAACTCGCGCCCATCTCAACGTCAGATTGAATAATGACCCGACCCAACTGCGGCACTTTAATATGCGATTTACCCGGCGCGAACCCAAACCCGCATTGCCCAATCCGGCACCCCGATTGAATGATAACCCTGTCGCCAATGAGCGCGTATCCCAACACAGATCCAGCCCCAATCGTGCAATCGCGCCCCAGCGAAACACCCGCACCAATTACAGCATGGGCCGCAATATGGGTATTATCGCCAATCTCGGCACCAGGTCCGATATGCACACCCTCGGCAATTTGGCAGTTTTCGCCAATACGCGCATCTGGGTGGATAGCTGGCAAGCCAATATTTTCCTGCCCCGGCATCGGCCGCGCCAATGCCGCCTCGGGATAAAACATTTGCGCTACGCGCGCCATGGCCTGATGCGGATCATCGCATATGATCGGGATTATATGCGCCGGACAACGTGTTGCATTGTTCGCGCCAATCAGCACTGCAGTCGCTTTGCTTTCTTTTAGATCATCCAGATAATTACTGCGCGTGATAAAGCAAATGCTGCCATCTTTTGCATCTTTGACATCGGTAATGTCGGCAATCATGCGCGTAGCATCGCCGTCTCCAGCAAGCTGCGCGCCAAGTCGTGCCGCAATGTCTCCGACGCTAAATGGCCCTGCGCAAGTGAAAAACCGCGGGTCAGCCATGCCGAGTAATTATTCCTTCACCTCAATGGGCTTAACTTTGACGTCTGGCAATTTCTTGTCGATGGCGCCAATCACATCTTTTGTGACATCGAGGCCAGGGCTTGAAATGAATACCGCGTCGCGGCGTACAACCAGCGATGCATTCTTGCTTTTAGCGATGGCGGCCAGTTCTTCAAGAGCAACCTTTAAAATTTCCTGACCAGCCTTTTGCCCGCCAGCTTGAATAGCGCGGCTGCGTTTGGCAAATTCCTGTTTCTTAGATAATTCTTCGATGCGTAGCTCTTCAACTTTACCTTGCAAAGCATCCGCCGCCATTAAAGCGCGCTGCTCCTTCAGCTTTTCAAGTTCACCGACAATGCGCGCGTCAAATTTTTGCGCTTCACCATTCACCACCTTCAACTGGCTCTCCAGTTGTTTAGACATACTCTTACCAGCCTTTGATTCCGACAAAGCAGAGTTAACATCGAAGACCACAACAACCTGTTCAGCAACAGCCTGGCCCGGCACAATGGCGAGTGCCATCAAAACCGTTAAAATCAGTGCGTAATTCTTTTTAATACTAGTCATCGTGTTATCTCCTAAAACCGTGTGCCGACAGAGAAGCGGAAGAACCGCGTGTCATCGTAATCTTCTTTAGCCAATGCCCGCGCAAAGTCAAACCGGACAGGGCCGAAAGGCGATCGCCAGGAGATACTTAACCCGGTCGTCGCCCGAAAAGCAAATTCATCTTCAATGTCATTGGCAACACTGGAGACAGAATCCGTATCCCCCAAAAAGCCGAAATCGATAAACGCATTGGCTTTCATGCCGACATCTTTCGGAATACCCAGCGGCAATGAAACTTCGGTGGTGGCGACGACATACCGGTTTGCGCCCAACGAGTAGCCGGTACTGATTTGACGGGGGCCAACACCCGAACGGTCAAATCCGCGGAAGCTTGACCCGCCTTTGAAAAAGCGGTCGCTATAATTCACCGTACCGCCATCATAATCATAAATCAGGCCTGCCGTGCCGCGTCCGTGAAATAACCACCCCTCGGCGATTTCGTAGTAATAATTCGCGACCATTGTGGAGCGCAGATAAGTAATGTCACCAGCAGGGCCGGCAAGGTCCTGGCCGAAGCCGAAGTTCCAGCCCGCCGTCGGGTCGATGGCATCATCGCGTTTATCGATGGAGAAATAATATCCAAGTTCCTGCTTGAAATCCTGATAGCTGGGGTTCACGAGACTACTTGTCGATGTGTTCAGCAATTCGTCTTCCGACAGATTTATGAATAGCGACAACCGACCGTCCTCCGATAGAGGAAAAGCGACCTGCGCTCCAACACCTGTTGACCGTGTCTCAAGGTCGGCCTCGTTATCGTAATCATTCTCGGTATTGAACAAACTAAAGCCTGCCGCCAGTCGGCGGTCGAGGAAAAATGGCTCGGTAAAGCTCAATGAATAACGCTGCACCTCGCTGCTCACGCCCACGCGCAAATTAAGTTTCTGGCCTTTACCCAGCAAATTGCGCTCAGCGATGGCAAACTCTGTTGTCAAACTTTCAGCCGATGAGTAGCCGACACCGAAAGTCAGTTCACCTGTTGATTGCTCGACGACGTTGACATCAATAATGGTTTTATCTTCTTCGCTGCCCGGGCTTTCTTCGATTTCAACCGAACTGAAATAGCCCAATGCCCGTAAATTTCGGCGCGAACGCTCCAGCAAAACGCGGTTAAACGCATCGCCTTCGCTAATGCGTATTTCGCGGCGTAGCACTTCATCTTGGGTGCGGTCATTACCATTAATGTTGATACGCTCGATATAAACCCGCGGCCCTTCTTCGATCACATATTCGACTAGAATCAGATTTGCCTCGCGGTCGCGGCGCGTACGTGCACGAATATCGGCAAAAGCAAACCCCTTCTCGCCCAGCAATTTGGTCAGCGCATCTTCAGTATCTTCGATTTTCCGAAGATCATATTTACTCCCTTCTTCATGAACGATGGCGCTCTGTAAGGATTCCACGTCGATCGACTCCACAGTGGAAGAGACCTTGCCCGGCCCAAAGGTAAATAACTCGCCTTCGTCAATATTGAAGACAACGAAAAACTCCTCGCCATTACGCGTTAGCTCTGCGCTTGAATTGATAACCCGAAAATCGGCATAGCCTTTGCTGAGATAAAACCGCCGAAGCCGTTGCCGGTCATAGTTCAGACGGTCTGGGTCATAGCTGTCGGTTGATGAGAAAAACCGCCACCACCGCGTTTCAGAGGTAATAATTTCTTCCCGCAACCGATCATCATCAAAAGCTTTATTACCGAGAAAATTAATCGATCGAATGCCGGTAACCGGCCCTTCATTAATTTCAAAAATCACATCAACCCGGTTTTGCGGTAGCTGAATAACCTTTGGCTCGATGCGGGATGCAAAATAACCAGACTGTCGGTAAATTTCGATGAAACGCTCAACGTCGTCTTGCACCCGGGCGCGTGTGTAAACCTGCCGTGGTTGCAACTCGCCCTCTTTTGTCAGGCTGTCATCATTTATTGCGCTATTGCCCTCAAAGGATACACGGTTGACGATCGGGTTTTCGACAACCGAGACAACAAGCCCGCCTTCGCTGCGCCGGATGGTGACATCGGAAAACAGACCAGACCCGAACAACGTCTTAACCGAGCGGTCAACCAAGTCTACATCATCTGCCATGCCCTCTTGCACAACCATATAAGCGCGCACGGTTTCTTCTTCGACGCGTTGGGTTCCTTCGACACGGATAAACTCGATAGTCTGGCTTTCTTCAACTGTTATCGCTGCCGTGTCGTCAGCCTCTTGCGCCTGCGCACCAACGCCCAAAACACAAACGAGCGCGAAAACAGCCGCCCATCGAAATCCCTGAAATCGCATATTCATACCTTTAGAAATCTAGTGTTGTTGTGAGGTGTGATCTTATAAAAAAGTGACGCAAGTCCCGACGCTGATCATCTGGTAATGTCGTTCCACGTTACAAAGATAAACATAGCAAGGACGAGGGATAAACCAATGCGCATCCCAACCTCCTGTGCTTTTTCCGGCATTGGTTTGCCAGCGACGGCTTCATAGGCATAGAACATCAAATGACCGCCGTCGAGCATGGGAATGGGGAACAGGTTCACCAACCCAATGCTGACCGACAAGACGGCCGTTAAATTGATCAGGGCAACCAGCCCAATAGATGCCGCCTGCCCCGAAAGTTGCGCAATACGGATTGGACCGCCAAGATTTTCCGTGCTTTCGCGCCCGGTAATAATGCGGCCAAGCACCACAAATGTCTGCTCGACGATAAAATAGCTTTCTTCAACCCCCATCCACACAGCTGTGACAGGGTTGTAGCGCACATGGCGCGTATTCGCTTCGTCAAGCCCCACCGAAACGCCAAGCCTCCCTATTCGGAACTCATTGCCAAAACGGTCGGTCTCAAGCACCCAGTCAGGCGTGGCCGGTAACAACAAATTCGCACCGTTACGATCAACTTCAAATACCAGCTCGGTATCGGCATTAACCGTCACAATACGGCGTACCTCGGCAAAGGTGTTTATGTCTTTGCCGTCAATGCCTTTGATAACATCACCAGCTTGAAAACCTGCACGCGCTGCTGCGCTATCGGCAACTACTGTGCCTATAACCGGGTCGGTGACACGCTGCCCCAACACCGTAAACAAGCCTGCGAATATGATGATCGCTAGCAGAAAGTTCGCGATCGGACCAGCCGCGACCACGGCGACACGCTGGATCAATGGCTTGTCGAACAATGTGTGCTTGCGCGTATCGCCATCCATTTGCTGAATTTTTTCGATATCTGGCGCGCTGGCGGCATTTTCATCGCCCAGAAATTTCACATAGCCACCGAGCGGCAACCACCCGATTTTCCACTGCGTACCATGCTTGTCATACCAGCTAGCCAACGCGCGCCCAAAGCCGATTGAAAACACTTCAACCGCCACGCCACATTTGCGCGCGACGTAAAAGTGCCCCAACTCATGAAAGAAAACCACAATGGTCAGTACAAAAATGAACGGCAGAATAATGCCGAACCCGACACTACCGATCTGTGAGACAAGCGTCTCCATAAGCCCCCCAATTCATCAGACGAGATGCTTCCGTTGAAATGCAACAAACCCAATTTTTCATTCGGGTGTCGCCACGGAAACAACCAAAGTTATATCTTTCGTTTTATCAATTCTGAGCAGAAATGTCTGGTTTTTTTGTCGCACGCGTCAAGGTCTTCCAGCACTGTGGGATCAAACGGTGTCGCGAGTTCCGTTTGCATGTCCAACGCGTGCGCCACCATACCGGCAATTTCGGTAAAATTGAGAGTTCCGGCCAGAAAACCGGCAACCGCCACCTCATTGGCAGCGTTTAAAATTGTTGGATAAATGCCGCCTGCAATCATGGCACGTTCAGCAAGGACCAAACAGGGAAAGCGGTCTCGGTCCGCAGGCTCAAAAGTCAATGACCCGACCGCGGCCAGGTCCAGCGGGGCGATATCACCAGAAAAGCGATCAGGATACCCTAAACAATGTGCTAATGGCCCCCGCATATCCGGATTTGCCATTTGCGCCAGTACACTGCCGTCACAATAGTAAACCAGCGCATGCACGATAGATTGCGGGTGTACCACCACATCAAGCGCGGCCGGATCTAAATTGAAGAGAACCCGCGCCTCGATCAGTTCTAGTCCCTTATTCATGAGTGTGGCGCTGTCGACGGAAATTTTGGCCCCCATCTCCCAATTGGGATGCGCCACTGCCATTTCCGGCGTTACATGTCGCAGCGCGTCTCCCGGTGTTTCGCGAAACGGCCCGCCCGAGGCCGTTAGCACAATTTTGTCGAGGCCCTGAATATCGCGCCCGTCAAGTATCTGGAACACAGCATTATGTTCGCTATCGACAGGCAGCAGCAATGTTTCATGGCGTGCCGCTTCGTGCATCACCATAGCACCCGACACCACCAAACATTCCTTATTGGCAAGCGCAACGGCGTCGGCATGGCGCACCGCTGATATTGTCGGCGCAAGACCGGCAAACCCGACAATCCCCATAACTACAAGGTCGACACTTTGGCTGGCTGCATATATCAGGGCTTCGGGTCCGGCTTCGGCCTGAATGGGCAGGTCGGCGATCTGTGTTTTTAATGCGGGGAGAAATTCTGGGTTGGAGATAACAACCAAGGTTGGCATATATTTTCGTGCCAGACGCGCCAGCTTATCAACATTCTCATGCGCACTAAGAACTTGCACATCGAACATATCGCGGTGGCGATCAACCAAATCCAGCGTGTTATCGCCAATTGTGCCCGTCGCACCGAAAATCGAAAGTTTACGCATGCGGTTACCAAACCCAGATAGCGTCAGCCGGGCTATGCCCGCGCATGACAACAATAATATGAAGGAAAATCAGCACGGCAATGACCCCATCTAACCGGTCAAGCGCACCGCCATGCCCAGGCAAAATAGAGCCAGTGTCTTTCAGACCATATTTCCGTTTGAGCGCGGACTCGAACAAATCGCCCAATTGCGCAATAACGGCAATGATCGCGGCAAGCAACAAAATAGCGGGCAATTCAACCTCCATGCCCGTAACCCAGTTGGCCGAAAAATAGGTAATAATGCCAACTAGAACCGAGCCAAGAACAGCTCCTCCCATACCAGCCCATGTTTTGTTGGGCGAGATGCGCTGCGCCAAACGCGGGCCGCCGAAAAATTTGCCCAAAAACATGGCGAAAATATCGACTGCAAATACCGAAACAAGAATGTAGAGAAGAACAAAGCCGCCCAGAAAATTATCACGAAAAAACGCCATAGCCAAAAGCGGCCAGCCCAAATATACAGCCCCGCCGACTACCGGTGCCATTCTGAAACCGACAAACATAGCGCCCCCTGCAAACACCATTACCAAAACCAGCAAGAGGCAAAGTGCATAATTGGCAGAAGTGAAAAACCCCACAAGCAACAAAGCGCACAAAAGGCTGCACAAAAAAGTGGTATCGCGCTGCGGACGCGCACTTGCCAGAAGCCTGACCCACTCATAGGCCATGATGATGCCGACCACGGCCAGCAATACGAATAAAATTTCGCCTCCGGCCCAGATTGCCACAAATAGAAACGGCAAAATCGCCAGCGCAGTCAACACGCGGCGCATGAGGCCGTCACCCAGTTTTCTCAATCTGGTGGAAGATGACACAACCACACTCAATCGGCTTGGTTCAAAACGGGTTGCGTCCGGCCAAAACGCCGCTCACGATGCTTATAGGCGTCAAGCGCGGCATGAAGCGTCTTTTCGTCAAAATCAGGCCATAAAACGTCGGTAAAATAAAACTCCGAATATGCGCACTGCCAAAGCAGAAAGTTGCTCAGCCGGTTCTCACCGCTAGTCCGAATAACAAGGTCAGGATCAGGTAACCCGTATGTCGTTAATTCGCTGGCGAAAACATCCGGCGTGATACCTTCTGCATCGAGCGTGCCCTTCTCAACGCGGGCCGCTAGCCGCACCGCAGCTTCGGAAATCTCTTCTCGACTGCCATAATTGAAAGCTATTTGCAGGCGCATACCGGTATTTTTTGCGGTCACTTGCTGGGCATGATCGATCAGTTTGATCAGCTGTTTTTCTAGCCCGCGCCGGCTGCCAATAACCTTCACTCGCACATTATTGGCGTGTAATTCAGCTAAATCTGCCTCGATGAATTTTCTCAAAAGGCGCATCAAAAACTGTACCTCGACCTGCGGACGCTGCCAGTTCTCTGTCGAAAATGAAAATAGTGTCAGGCAATCAACGCCCGCACCGCCAATAAAGCGAATGGCGCGCCGAACAGTTTCAACACCGGCTGCATGACCGTCTTTGCGCGGCAGGTTGCGCTGTTGCGCCCACCGACCATTTCCGTCCATGACAATCGCCAGATGAGACACCTGCGATTTATGATCAACATTTGTATCCATACGCTTGCTGGTATTTTAAACCTGACGAATTTCGCCTTCTTTGGTCTCCAGTGTCTCATCGATAAGTTTCACAAACCGATCGGTCGTTTCCTGCACCTCATCAGAAAACAGTTTGGCGTCGTCTTGCGACATGTCGCCATCTTTTTCGCCTTTTTTGATCTGATCCATGCCGTCGCGCCGCACATTACGGACAGCAACGCGAGCCTGTTCTGCATAGCGACCAGCGACCTTCACTAGTTCCTCACGGCGTTCTTCGTTCAATTCGGGCAGAGGTATCCGAACAAGCTGGCCGTCCGCCATCGGGTTAAGCCCGAGACCAGACTCGCGAATTGCTTTTTCAACGAGCCCGACTTGACCTTTGTCCCAAACCTGCACGGAAAGCATACGTGGCTCAGGCACCGAAATAGTGCCCACTTGTGAGATCGGCATTTGCTGGCCATAGGCTTCGACCATAATGGGATCCAAAAGACTGACGCTTGCCCTACCAGTGCGCAAGCCACCGAGATCGGACTTTAATGTCGTAACCGCGCCTTCCATGCGGCGTTCGATATCATCAAGATCAATACTCATTTTTTTCTTCTCCCATTTCCCTCAATCAGTGTCTTATATCCGTGACCCTTTATCAAAAGCCCTCAACCTAATCGCTAACGACCGTGCTATCGCCCGTGCCTCGCAAAACATTCATAAAACCTCCGGATGTCTGGATCGAAAAGACAACAATCGGAATGCCATTCTCCCGCGAAAGCGAAACCGCCGAGGCGTCCATCACCTTAAGATCTTTTGCGAGAACATCAATATAACTTAACCTATCGAAACGCTCTGCCGCGGGGTCTAGTTTCGGGTCCGCGGAATAAACACCATCGACATTGGTGCCTTTCATCAAGGCATCGCAGCTCATTTCAGCTGCTCTTAGCGCCGCGGCTGTGTCCGTGGTGAAAAACGGATTGCCTGTTCCAGCCGCAAAGATAACCACGCGGCCCTTTTCCATATGTCGGATCGCGCGACGACGAATATAGGGTTCGCATACGCTGGTCATGGGTATGGCTGATAGAACCCGCGTCGCCACGCCTTGGCGTTCCAATCCGTTTTGCATCGCAAGGGCGTTCATAATTGTGGCCAGCATGCCCATATAATCGGCGCTGGCCCGGTCCATGCCATCGGCTGCCCCGGAAAGTCCGCGGAAAATGTTACCGCCGCCGATTACCATGCATACTTCGACACCGAGCGACAACGCATCTTTAACTTCCGAAGCAATCCGATCGACGGTCGCGACCTCAATACCATATTGCCCCTCACCCATAAGGGCTTCACCTGAAACTTTCAGCAGGACACGTTTGTATTCAACCTGATCACTCATGCGTTGCTCCTCTGATGTTCCAACAGCATGAAGTCTGGCGCGATTCCCCTCGCCCGGAGAATAGAATTGCTAAGAATTACTGACCGCCGCCGCAACTTCGGCAGCAAAGTCGGCTTCCTCACCCTTATCAACACCTTCACCTAGTTCAAACCGAGCAAACCCTGTCAATTCAACTGGCGCACCAACGTCAGCCGCCGCATTTTCAAGCACTTTGGAAATCCGCGTTTCACCATCAATCACAAAAACCTGAGACGTGAGAACGACTTCCTCGTAAAACTTACGCAAGCGCCCTTCGACCATTTTGTCGATAATTTCGTCCGGCTTGCCGCTTTCTTTGGCCTCAGCCACAAGCACAGCGCGCTCACGCTCAATATCTTCCGGGTCAAGGCTATCAACGCTAACGGCAAGCGGATTGGTCGCGGCCACATGCATGGCCAACTGGCGGCCAAGCGCGTTCAATTTCTCGGAATCTCCGCTGGATTGCAGCGCAACAAGCACGCCAATTTTGCCAAGCCCGTCAGCAACCTGGCTATGCATGTAGCTGGCAACGACCCCCTCATTAACCGTGAGGGTTTTCGACCGGCGCACTGTCATGTTTTCGCCAATTGTCCCGACCATTTCTTGAACATGAGCTTCGACAGATTTATCAGCGCCTGGATAATCGGCCGCTAGCAAATCGGCATGCTCGCCCGGTGTGGTCAACGCAATAGACGAAATATCACCAACCATTCCCTGAAATGTTTCATTGCGTGCGACGAAATCAGTTTCGGAATTCACTTCTACAACAGCACCAGATGTGCCACCAGATGCCACTCCAACCAAGCCGTCGGCGGCGACGCGTCCGGCTTTTTTGGCCGCTTTCGCAAGGCCTTTAGTGCGCAACCAGTCAACGGCAGCTTCCATATTACCATCATTTTCATTCAGGGCTGTTTTGCAGTCCATCATACCGGCGCCTGAAACTTCGCGCAGTTCCTTCACCATGCTAGCTGTAATATCGGCCATGTTTATCTCCGTACTTAGAAGTCTTGAATTTACTCGGCTTGCGCGGCAGCGTCATCTTCGCTGGCGGCGGCTTCTTCAGCTACAACAGCGCTTTCGGCCTCGACAGGCGCCTCCGCTGGTGCTTCCGCGGCAGGGGTCTCTTCACCTGCTGCTTCCGTAGCTGCAACTTCGGTTGGAGCTTCTTCCACAGGTGCAACTTCGGCTGGAGCTTCTTCCACAGGTGCAACTTCGGCTGGAGCTTCTTCCAAAACCGCCTCAATGGCAGGCTCTTCAGACGCACCAAGGTCAACGCCAGCAGAAATATTGCCGTCTTCAATACCCGAGATAGCGGCCTTTGAAATCAAGTCGCAATAAAGTTCGATGGCGCGCGCGGCATCATCATTACCCGGGATCGGGTAATCAATGTCATCTGGATTGCAATTGCTATCCAAAATAGCGACCACGGGGATACCGAGCGTTTTGGCTTCGGCAATCGCGATAGACTCTTTATTAGTATCAACTACGAACATCAGTTCGGGCACGCCGCCCATTTCTTTGATACCGCCCAGCGCACGCTCAAGTTTTTCGCGCTCGCGGGTCAGGTTCAGAATTTCTTTCTTGGTCAAACCGCCAGCACCATCGCCGTCCAGCATAGTTTCAAGGTCACGCAGACGTTTGATCGAATTAGAAATGGTTTGCCAGTTCGTCAGCGTGCCGCCGAGCCAGCGCGAGTTCATAAAGAACTGGGCGCACTGATTGGCGTGGCGCGAAATGGGTTCCGCCGCCTGACGCTTGGTGCCAACAAACAGCACTCGTCCGCCGCCGGCGACGACATCGCGCACCGCGACCAGCGCTTGATGCAAAAGCGGCACTGTCTGCGACAGATCAATTACGTGAATACCATTGCGTTCGCCAAAAATGAACGGAGCCATTTTGGGGTTCCAGCGATGTGTTTGGTGA
>DKNW01000118.1 GCA_002469805.1 Rhodobiaceae bacterium UBA7378 | reverse complement strand
TTGGTTCTGTTTTCGCCATGCGCCTGTGTCGAGAGGGCTGACAGATTATAGTCAAGCCCACTATCCAGCGTGCCTTCCAGGCCGAGCGCAATCCGCGTCGTATCGTAATTGCGGCTACCTTCTTCGGCCGGACCGCTTGCACCGAACGGACGCCCGAAAAACAGTAATGCATCGCAGCTGGTGTCGCTGGCTCCCGACACCGAACAAGTCGAACTGGCGTAAGGTGCGAACTCGCTGTAAAGATCGGCCATGGCAACCAATCCAGGATGATAAGACGGCACGAACCGTCCAGTATCGGGACGCAGATCTACGAGCGTTTGGGGTGGGTAGGAAGGAGAGCTTTTCCAATGGGGCACTTCGCTGCTTGCGTAGAGCAGTTCAGCCGAAAGCTCAGCACCACTCGTAAATTCGTGCGTTATTTCGGTGAAGAAGTTATGCCGCGTCTCATCCTCTATCAGGTTATCGAAGTAAACGTAATTATACGTGCAATTCGCCCGAGGTGCGTCGGGGTTGTCGACGGAGGCCGCGCCGCTAAAATCCGCGCAGCGTGGATCGCGGATAGCGCCGCCGGTAATTGCTGTCCCAGATGTTGGAAAAAACGAGCCGGGGTTCGGAATGCCCGTATAGCCCTTGCCATTACCATTGTAATTATATGGCTGGATGGCCCAGTTGCGATCTTTTGCGGCCAGTTCGTTCCTGCGGACATAGCCAAACGAGGTGACAATGTTCGTTGCACCGGAATCGGTACCCCAGAGAAGACCGAAATCGGCATCGCCATCGCTGCCAGAAATTTCCTTGAACGAGCCGGAAACCTCCAGCCCCTCAAAATCTGATCGCGTGATAAAATTAACCACGCCGGAAATCGCGTCAGAACCATAAGTAGCCGCCGCGCCGTCTTTCAACAATTCTACGCGGTCCAGCGCCACAGATGGGATCATATTAATATCAACGAAAAGTTGTTGCTGTTCGGCGATTGGATAAGGAGACCAGACGCTGCGCCGACCGTTCAACAGCACCAGATTGCGGCCTGCGCCTAGCCCGCGCAGGTTTACATTGGCCGTGCCTTCAAGACCATTGGACTGGAACTGGTTGGTTTCGCCATCGACACCCGAGCTAACGCCCAGCGTCTTGACCAATTCGACAACGGATGGACTGCCGACATTGAATAGCTCCTCGCTGTCGACCACATCAATCGGCACGGGCGCATCTTCAGGCGACTGGCGAATATATGAACCGGTGACGACAACTTCCTCAACCGCTTCGTCTTGCGCGGATGCTGGGGTCAGTGCCCAGCCGGAAATCGCCAATGATGACGTGACCATAGACGCGACCATAAAAACCATAGATGGATGAATTGAGCGTATAATGCGCTTGTTAAGGCCTCCCTTATTATTTTTTTTAGACCCAATTTAAATTTACAGGTTTATATGTGGGTCGCCAAGCTTTTTATTCGTGCATGCATAAGTGCTCACGGGCAAATCAGGTCATACCGGCAAGTATGCACAGCGGGCGCACTGCGCTGGGGTCAGTTTTTGCCAGGCCAAAGCCAAGCCGCGCCACGCACACCACTTGCGTCGCCATGTTTGTTAGGCGACAGCTTTGTATTGATCACATCGGAAAATATATAGGCCGACCAGATATCCGGCACGCGGGTGTAAAGCGCGTCTATTTTGGACAGCCCCCCGCCCAAAACAATGATGTCAGGATCGATCAGGTTAATAACGGCACCAAGCGCACGGGCAAGGCGGTCGACCAATCGGTCTAAACTGGCTTGTTTCTCCGGTGTGTCTTGGGTAGCTACTTCAATCGCTGAAAGTTTCTGACCGGTGATTGTTTCATGATCGCGCGCAAACCCCGTGCCGGACAGCCATACTTCGTTGCAACCGTGACGCCCGCAATAACATAGCGGGCCGGGTATTTCGTCAACACGCGGTGCTGCCAACGGATTATGTCCCCACTCACCGCCAATACCGTTCGCGCCCGTTTGCAACTGCCCGTTAATCACCAATCCGCCGCCGCAACCCGTGCCAAGGATTACGCCAAAAACTGCCTTGGCGCCTGCGCCAGCCCCGTCATGGGCTTCCGATAGCGCGAAGCAGTTTGCATCATTGGCAAGACGCACCTCCCGGTTGACCCGCCGCGTCATATCTTCGCGAAACGGCATATTGATGAGGCACTGAGTATTGGAGTTGCGCACCCGCCCGGTTTTAGGCGATAGCGACCCGGGCATGCCTATGCCCAGTTGCACGGATTGTCCGGCGCGAGCATCTGCTGCATGCACGAGGCTTTCCAGCGTATCTAGAACAGCGTCATAATTTTGGGCCGGTGTCGGCATGCGTTCGCGCCAAACAATGTTGCCGTCATCATCCATTATCACCGCTTCTGTTTTCGTGCCGCCCAAATCGATTCCGCATCGCATATTGTATTGCCCCCCGCCCGTTCAGATTAACTTTGCCGTGGTGCTTCACAATTCGCAACGACTAAGGCACCATAACGCCATAGGGAAAAGGGAAGACAGCATGGTGTTGAAAGTATTTGGTGGTGCGCTGGCATTGCTGGCTGTGGTTGCCATTGTTCTGGTTTACAAGGTTCGTACTGGTGCCACGCCGCGCGATACAGTGGGCGCAACGGCCGAAGTGATGCGCGAAAATGCCCGGCTCGTATATTATGTGCTGGAAGCCGATGGCCCCACCATTGTGATGGTGCCGAGCCTTGGGCGCAGCGCGAGCGACTTCAACGAATTGGCGCTGGATATGCATATGACGCACGCTTACGATAGGTAAAATGATGACCGAGACCGCGAAAATGAAACCCGTTAGTGTAAAAGCGCCCATGCAGGCCGTCGTTCACCAGCTTAATATTGCGGTAGGCGATGTTGTCGCAGCGCAGGCCGAGCTTGTGGTGCTAGAAGCCATGAAAATGCATCATGGGCTCACCGCGCCGATAGGTGGGCGTGTTACCGACATTACGATTGTGCTTGGCGATGTGGTGGATGCTGATCAGGTGCTGGTGCGCTTGGAGCCTGTTGCGCAAGCTGATGAAACCCAGCGCGCTGAAACCGAAACCGACCCGGATCATATTCGTGCCGACCTTGCCGAGCTTGAGGCCAGACTTGCGCGTACGCATGATGCGGCGCGGCCAGAAAAAATGGATAAGCGGCATAATCTGGGCTTTCGTTCCGCCCGCGAAAATGTGGCTGACTTGTGTGATGCCGATAGCTTTATCGAATATGGTCAGCTTGTGGTCGCCGCCCAGCGTCAGCGTCGCGAGTTGGATGACTTAATCGACAACACGCCGGCCGATGGTTTGGTTGCGGGCTTTGGAACGATTAACGGGCACGATTTCCCAGAGGAACAAGCCCGTGCCGCGGTGCTGGCCTATGATTATACTGTTCTCGCAGGCACCCAAGGCGCGTTCAATCATAAAAAGACCGACCGCGTGCTTGAGCTGGCGCAGGAATGGCAGGCGCCAATCGTGTTCTTCACCGAAGGCGGCGGCGGGCGACCCGGCGATACAGATTTTTCCAAAGTGCAAGGCTCTACGCTCGATGTCATGACATTTGCCACTTTCGCAAAGGCCAGCGGTGTCGCGCCCCGCATCGCCATTAACAACGGGTATTGCTTTGCCGGCAATGCGGTTTTGTTCGGCTGTGCCGATGTCACAATCGCGACCAAAAACAGTTATATCGGCATGGGCGGGCCAGCGATGATTGAAGGCGGCGGTCTCGGCGTGGTTGCCCCTACAGATGTTGGGCCGTCTGATATTCAAAGTGCAAATGGCGTCATTGATCTGCTGGCGGAAGATGAAGCCGAGGCGGTCGCAATGTCCAAAAAACTTCTGGGATATTTCCAAGGTCGTATTGCGGGCCATGATTGCGCCGACCAGCGCAAGCTGCGCCACATCATTCCCGAAGATCGCAAGCGCGCCTATGATATGCGCGAGGCCATCAAACTAATTGCTGATACTGACACGCTACTGGAAATCAGGTCAGGCTATGGGGCGGGTATGATCACGGCATTCATCCGGGTTCAAGGGCAGCCCTTTGGCTTGATTGCTAATAATCCGGCGCATCTCGGCGGTGCGATTGATGCTGAGGCGGCAGAAAAAGCTGGGCGTTTTTTGCAGCTGTGCGACGCGTTTTCGTTGCCGGTACTGTCGCTCTGCGATACGCCGGGCTTCATGGTTGGACCGGAAGACGAAAAAAACGCCACGGTGCGTCGCGCATCCTCCATGCTGGTGGCGGGGGCCAGCCTGTCTGTGCCAGTGTTTATGATCTGTCTGCGCAAGGGCTACGGCTTGGGCGCGCAAGCCATGGCGATGGGCAGTTTTCACGTGCCGCAATTTACGATTGCCTGGCCTACCGGCGAGTTTGGCCCAATGGGGTTAGAGGGCGCGGTTCGGCTCGGTTATAGCAAAGAGCTTGATGCTGCTGGCATAGAAGGTAGCGCCGCGCGTGAGGCATTGTTCGATAAGCTGGTATCGGCCATGTATGAAAGCGGTAAAGCTCTTAACGTCGCCATGTATCACGAGAT
>DKNW01000014.1 GCA_002469805.1 Rhodobiaceae bacterium UBA7378 | reverse complement strand
CGATAAATTGGCCGATAGCGGGCCAGATCGCTACACATTTGCCGAACATAGCAACTACTTCGAAGCAGCACTCGACGCCCTGGGTGTCACGAGCGATGCGGTGCTGGTTATCCATGACTGGGGGTCAGCGCTCGGTTTTCATTATGCGGCCCGCCATGCTGAGCGTGTGGCAGGCATTTGCTACATGGAAGCCATTGTTATGCCTATCCCAAATTGGGATAGCTGGCCGGAAAACGCCCGCGGCATTTTTCAGGCGTTTCGTTCACCTGCAGGTGAAGAGGTTGTTCTGGAGAAAAATGTTTTCGTCGAAGGTGTTTTGCCCTCCTCAATCATGCGCAAGCTAGATGACGCGGAAATGGCGCATTACCGTGCGCCGTTTGCCGAAAAAGGCGAAGGTCGTCGCCCGACACTCACCTGGCCACGCCAAATTCCGCTGGGCGGCGAACCGCAAGATGTTGTTGAAATTGCCACAAATTACGCAGCTTTCATGGCTGAGAGCGACATGCCGAAGCTGTTTATCAATGCCGACCCCGGGTCGATTTTGGTCGGCCCCATGCGCGATTTCTGCCGTAGCTGGAAAAATCAAACTGAGGTAACGGTTGCCGGTCTGCATTTTGTGCAGGAAGATTCATACGATGAAATTGGTACGTCGCTGCGCGATTGGATAGTTTCCAATAATATTTAATCTAATAATCATACTTTTAGATTAATTTTTTCTGATTTTTGTCTAAAATGGTGATCATGAAAGCGATTCGCCAAACTGATAGGCTCGTTCAAAGCCTTATGCATGATATTTTGTGCGCCCGTCTGCCGGAAGGCACCGCATTGCCGGGTGATGATCAACTAAGTGCACAATTTCAAGTATCCCGCACAGTTATTCGCGAATCATTCCGTATTCTGGGCGCTAAAGGCATGCTGGAAGCCCGCCCGCGACGCGGGACAATGGTGGCACCCAAAGCTGCTTGGGCGATGTGGGACCGCGATGTGCTAGCGGTTCTTGCCCAAACCGATAGAGCTGCCCAATTTGACCCGCATATTACCGATATGCGTGCCGCGATTGAACCTGCGCTTGCCGCGCTTGCAGCCAGTCGCGCTGACGCTTCCCATTTGACGCCGCTGCAAGACAGCCTGCGCGCTTTGCAACAAGCCCCTGCGCCAGCCACCGAACAGGCTTATTTGGGCCATATTTTCGCTTTATCCGGCAATCCTTTTGCAGGCAATGCGTTAAATCTGACAGCATGGGCGTGTCAGCGGGTCCCGCAGCACATTCCCCTAGCTGCTTATGCGCAACTGACCGTTGCTGTGTGCCAGAAACGGGCGGAGGATGCGCGACGATTTGCGCTACAGGCTATCCTTTATAGGGTAACAGAATTCCCCGCCACACTTGGTGGCGGGGAAACTGGGAACCTCCAGTGAGGGGGGGGGAGGAGGGCGCCCCAGAAAAAGTGACTGATATTTCTATTACGCGGCGTTAAACCAACTGGATCATTCGAAATGACGATAAATGGTCAAAAATTGATAATTCGGATAGGTTGGACACATGCTGTGTTGCGAGAAAAGAACGACACAAAAATGGCACCTCGCGGCTACATACGAGGGCGGGCATATGGACGATGCACAATTAATGACCGCAATTGCTTCTGGCGATAAACATGCCGGTAGCGTTTTCGTCGCGCGTCACCTTCCTTACGTTATGCGGGTGTGCCGCCAATATCTTAAAAACGAAGCCGAAGCAGAAGAAGCTACGCAGGACGTTTTCGCGAACATCTGGAAGAACGCTGATCAATTTTCCCAGGGCCATGCGAAAGTAACAACATGGCTATACACCGTCGCCCGCAACCGGTGCATCGACATCATTCGAAGGCAAAAGCCGACACAAGATATTGCGGACATGGAAATTCCTGATCATGGCGATAATGCCGAAATCCTGCACCAAAAAACTGAGCAGGCCCGGTTGCTGCGAAAAGCGATGGAGAGCCTGACCGATGACCAAAAAGCGGCAATAGAGCTGGTTTACTATCATGAAGAAAACCAGAAAGATGCCGCTGACAAGCTGGGCATGACATTAGCGGGCTTCGAGTCCGTATTACGCCGCGCCCGGCAAAAGTTGCACGGCCAATTGCGCGGCATACGCCGGCAACTAGAAATTGTGTGAACGGAGACGAAAATGAACCGCCAAGACTTTGAGAGCATTGTTGAAACCTATGGCGCCGATGCGCGCAATTGGCCGGAAGCGCAGCGTGCGTCCATAACGCAGCTGCTCGCCGCAGACCCGCAAGCGCGCTCAATTCTGGGGCGTGAAGCCGCGCTGGATGCTTGGCTGACAACACTGGAACCGCCAGTATCTGAAACGCTTGAAGCCCGCATTCAAAACGACATGCTTGCCGCGTTGGATGCGCCGGTACACGCGCTAAATGCGCCCGCGCCTGCCATGCGGCCATTGCGCGATATCGCCGGTTCCTTTGCCGTAGCGCTGGCGGCGTGTTTGATGATCGGGGTCATTATGGCCCCCGATATTCTCAACTCTTTTTTTGCTGGCGACGAAATGGTGCTGGCGCTCGACCTTGTCGGAAATGAGTTTTTGAACTGACACTTTTCAAGGTGAAAGGAATGGCTATGAAAATAACAAAACAAACAGGTTTATTTATTGTGCTTGGCGTTTCTCTGGCGATCAACGTGTATATCATCGGTACAGTCGGCGTTTATGCCTATAAATTCCGCACGATAGGTGAGGGGTCAACTTGGATCGAAGAACGGCTGGATCGTGGTGAAAAAAGGTTTCTTTCCCAACTGGAAGGCGATGATCAAGTTCTTGCCCAAAAGGTCATCAATGAGCGCAAACCGCTTTTGCGTGACGCCTTTATCGAGTTACTGGACGCGCGTCGCGCTGTGATCGACACGCTGAAAACTGACGCGCCCAACCCACAGGAATTGGCAAGACACCTGACACAATCGCAAAACGCCGTTGATCAGTTGAATATTAATTTCCACGGATTTTTGCGCGATGTGACCCTTGGTTTATCGGATGAAGGTCGTCAGAAAATCGGCGACCGCCTAACCAAAAACCACAGAGCTTGGCGCACAGAACGCTAATATCGGTGCCGACTGGAGGGCGCAAATCGTGAGCAGTGCCGCTGACTATTAGCGACGTTTAACTTGCGGTAAGAAGTGGTATTTTTTTGACAATTTGTCGCGGGCCTTTATATGTCTTGAGAGATAAGCACAAGCTGATCAGCAATAAACAGATGCGGGGACAAGACATGAATTTTTCAGTAGCCGGTTACAGCAGATTCATCGTCAACAATCCGATATTAGTCGTGATTTTATCGCTCATCTGGACCGGCGTTGCGATGTTCGGGGTTACACATTTCAGATTTACCAATGATTACCGCTATTTCTTCTCCTCCGAGAACCCTTATCTGACCGCGTTTGAGGAACTGGAGCGCACCTACTCTAGCCCCGACACTTTGTTATTTGTTTATCAGCCGCAAGACGGCACGAAAGCCACCAGCGCCACGTCATTGCAAATGGTTTCGGAAATCACCGATAGCGGCTGGCAAATTCCGTTTTCTACACGTGTCGACTCGATCACGAATTTCCAGAACACACGCGCCATTGGCGAAGACGATCTAGAAGTGCGCGACCTTGTTGTCGATGCCCAGCAAGCTGACGCCGAAACCCGTCAATATGTCGAAGACACCGTCTTGAACGAGCCTTTGCTGGTTGGCCGGCTCCTGTCGCATGATGCGCGCACCGGTGCTATTCTCATTTCGCTACGGCCGCCGCGCGATGACCCAATGGCAACCAACAGTATTGTGCAGGCCGCACGCGACATTCGCACACAAATGCGCGAGAAATATCCCAATATGCGCCTAGAGCTGACCGGCTCACAAATGCTGTCTCAATCATTCTCCGAGGCCGCGCAAGCCGACCTCGGCACACTAACCCCGCTTATGTATGTCATTATCGGGGTGTTTTTAATCATCGCGACCCGTACCGTAAGCGGCACGCTGGCAACTATTGTTGTTATCACGCTATCGGCTGGTGCCGCGATGGGCTTCGGGTCTTGGATTGATATTCCAATATCTCCGCCGGTTTCCGGCGCACCGGTAATTATCCTGACAGTTGCGGTTGCCGACTGTGTACACATATTGATTACAGCGCTTGTGGCGCGCGGCAATGGCACCGAAAAGAAGCAAGCCATTATTGAGAGCCTAAGCATTAACGCACAGCCGGTGTTCCTGACATCCGTTACAACCGCCATTGGCCTGTTTAGCCTTAACTTCTCAGACGCACCGCCCTATCGCGACCTCGGCACATTATCGGGCTTTGGGGCGCTTTTTGCGTGGTTGTTGTCAATGTCCCTATTTCCGGCGCTGCTGGCGCTCATGCCGATGGGCATCAGCAAATCGGTCGGCACGCAAAGCCGTATCATGAGCCAGTTTGCGGACTGGGTTATCATCCGCCGCCGCACGCTTCTGGTCGTTATGCTGGGCGTCACTGTTACGGCCACCGCGCTGCTACCGCGCTTTACCTTTAATGACCGCTTCGTTGAATATTTCGATGAACGTATGGATTTCCGCGTAGCCTCCGACTGGGCATCGGACAATCTCACCGGCATCTATGTGATTAACTATTCTTTGCCGGGCGTTGGCTCCGGCGGTGTTTCGGAACCGGAATATCTGGAAGACCTTGACAATTTCGGTGCTTGGCTGCGCACGCAACCTGAAGTTAAGCACGTTGCCAGTTTTGCAGATATCGTGAAGCGGATTAACCGATCTATGAATGGCGACCGTCAGAATTTCTACGCCGTGCCCGAAAATCGCGAACTGTCGGCCCAATATCTGCTTTTGTATGAAATGTCGCTGCCCTATGGCCTCGACCTGAACGATCAGCTCAATGTCGATAAATCTGAATCGCGCCTGCTGGTGACGCTCACCAATGTCAGTACGACCCAAATGAAGGATTTGCGTTCACGGGCTATCGGCTGGCTGCGCGAGAACACACCCGAAGCCATGCACGTTCAACCCTCAGGGCAGGCGGTCATGTTTGCTTATATTGGCGAGCGCAACTTCAAAGCTATGGCGCGCGGCACTTTGCTAGCGTTTATTCTGATTTCTGCCTGCCTGATGCTTGCACTGCGCAGCTTGCGCCTCGGCCTGATAAGCCTGATACCAAACATCGCGCCGCCCATCGTGGCATTTGGAGCGTTTAGTTTGGTCCAGACCGAAGTAGGTTTCTGGACCAGCTTCGTCACAGCAACGGCGATCGGACTGATTGTGGATGCGACCGTCCACATGCTCACCAAATATCGGCACGCCCGTATTAATCTGGGCCGCAATGCCGAAGACTCGGTGCGCTACAGCTTTGCGACCGTCGGTACGGCGTTGTGGGTGTCATCCGTCATTCTTGTTGCCGGTTTTGGGGTGTTGAATTATTCACCCTTCCTAATCAATGCAATGCTGGGGCTTGTCGTCTCACTCACTATTGTGGCAGCTTTGGTGCTCGACTTCCTGCTCCTACCGCCGCTTCTTATTGCCATTGACCGGCGGCCTTCCGATGCACCGGACCTGCCAAGCGAAATGACCCCGACCCCAACCAACGCGTGAGGATTTGTCATGAAACAAAATATCTTTTCTCCAATTTTAAGTGGTCTCAAAATATCAGCATTTGCCGCAGGTGCGAGCCTGCTGGCAACTGCTGCTCTAGCCGAAACCACAGCGCTAGCTGGCACGGATGATCCGGCTGCGCGCGGGCTTGCAATTGCCAAGGCGAGTGATGCAACCAATTTGGGTTATGGCGATACCAAAACCGAATTGCGCATGGTGCTCACCAATGCCAGCGGTCAGGTGAGCGAGCGACGCATGCGCTTCAACACGCTTGAAAACAAGGACACGAGCGAAGGTGACTGGAACCTGATGGTCTTTGATGAGCCGCGCGATGTGAAGGGCACAGCGATGTTAACCTATTCGCATATTCTGGAACCTGACGACCAGTGGATGTTCCTGCCCGCGCTCAAGCGTGTGAAACGCATTTCATCGGTCAATAAATCAGGCCCGTTCATGGGCTCAGAGTTTGCGTTTGAGGATTTCTCGGCCCAAGAGGTAGGCAAATACTCCTATGTCTGGTTGCGCGATGAAGCGTGTGGCGACCGCGAATGTCATGTGGTTGAGCGGCGTCCGCTATACGAGCATTCGGGCTATACACGTTCGCTGGCTTGGACCGACACGCAAGACCTGCAACTGCGCAAAGTTGTATTTTACGACCGCAAAAACGCCTTGCTAAAAACGCTGACCTTTTCGGATTATAAAAAATACCTCGACAAATACTGGCGCTCGCATGACCTGTTCATGGAGAACCACGTAACCGGCAAGAAAACCCGCCTTGTATGGGAAGACATTTCCTTCCAAACCGGTTTGACGGAGAAAGACTTTACCAAAAACAGCCTAAAACGAGCGCGTTGAGTATGCGTTTCTCGCTCAGGCCGGTTGCCATTTCCGGTTTCGTTTCTGTTGCGCTTTGGATCTCGCCGACCGCGGCGATGGATATCGAGGTTTCCGGCTATGTCGAACCGGAGTGGCGGCATTTTACCAATGACGGCCCGACCGCAGAACACGAGAGCGAGTTCGGTTCTTTTGCGGGCGAACTCGAACTCGCGTTTTACAGCCAGTCGGGTGATCACGCGTTTATTATCAAACCCTTCGGGCGATGGGACGCGCACGACCACGAACGCACACATGCCGACTTGCGCGAAGCCAAATACCAATACGTGAACGGCGATTGGGAAATAATTGCTGGTATCGACAAGGTTTTCTGGGGCGTGACAGAATTTCAGCATCTGGTCGACATCATCAACCAGACGGACAATGTTGAATCTGCCGATGGCGAGCAAAAGCTGGGCCAGCCCATGATACGCGTCTCGCTGGCGCGCGAATGGGGCACATTAACCGGTTTCTACCTACCCTATTTCAGACTGCGCCAGTTTCCCGACCCGATAACGGGTCGTCCGACCACTGGCATTAAAGTGCGGGACGAAAAGGCAATCTTTGAGAGCGACCATGAAAGATTTAATCCGGACGCGGCGCTTCGCTACACCCACTCGCTCGATGTATTCGACTTTGGTGTTTCGTATTTCAAGGGAACGGCCCGCACGCCGGTTCTAGCGTTCACGGCTGAAACCTATGACGGCGTATCAGTTGTTCCGCGCTATGATCTCATCACCCAAGCCGGACTAGATGTGCAGGCGACGCTTGGCCCTTGGCTCCTGAAGTTTGAGGGCACGCGCCGCGAACAGCAGAATAATTGGAACACGCGCGCGACGGGTGGTGTGGAATATACACTTTATAATTTCTTCGATACGGGCACGGATCTAGGCGTCGTGGCAGAATATATGTATGACGCGCGTGGGCTCGCATCACCGCAACCGCTGAATGATGATTTCGGCCTCGGGCTGCGGTGGACCGCCAATGACACGCAATCCACGGCATTTCTTCTGGGCGGTATATATGATCTGGAAACTGATAGCACGGCCCTGTCGCTAGAGGCTGAACGGCGCTTGGGCGCGTCGTTCAAGGCCCAGTTGGAAGTGCGTATTCAGGAAACGGCCGGCACGGGCGACACGCTGGCAAATGCCCTGATTGACGAAGATATGGTTCGCTTTCGGATCGCCTATTATTTCTAGCTATATATACCGAATTATATAGAGAATTCCGGTGTTTTTAATGTAGCCCTCTCGCCGAGCCTGCCCTAGACTAAGGCGATAATAAGAGGGGGAAATATGTCTGATATCGCGCAGCCTACCGAGGCGCCGAGCAAGTTTACGCGCAATTATACGCTTGGCGTGCTTGTTTTGATTTATGCATCAAGCCACATCGACCGGCAAATTGTGTCCATTCTGGCAGAATCGATCAAACAAGATTTATTGCTGAGCGATACCCAGCTTGGCTTCCTTATCGGGCTTTCTTTTGCCCTGTTTTATGCCACGCTTGGCATTCCCATCGCGATTTTGGCGGACAGATATTCACGCCGAAACATCATCGCAGCTGCGGTTATTATCTGGTCAGGTATGACTGCCTTGAGTGGCCTTGCCGCCAATTTCACCCAGCTCGCACTGGCCCGCATTGGGGTCGGCATTGGCGAAGCTGGTTCCAGCCCACCGAGCCACTCAATGATCACCGACATGTTCCCGTTGGAAAGCCGCGGCGCGGCCATGGGCATTTATGCTGCCGGTATCAATCTTGGTATATTGGTCGGCTTTCTTGTCGGGGGCTTTATCGACGAATGGTATGGCTGGCGTATGGCGTTCTTCATTGTCGGCATTCCGGGCATTTTTCTGGGCTTATTGCTGCTCACAACCGTGCGCGAACCCGCCCGAACGCAGCCGCCAAGGCCGCTTTCGAGAAACTATCTGAGCGAGATATCGCAAACCTTCCTCCTTATGATGTCGATCCGCAGCCTGCGCCATATCGTCATCGGCTGCACCTTGGTCGTATTTGTTGGTTATGGCACGACCTATTGGAACGGCGTTTATTTCCGCCGCATTCATGGCCTGTCTCCAGCCGAAGCCGGCACACTGCTAGCGCTCATTGGCGGCATTATTGGGGGTATTGGCACGTTTACTGGCGGCTGGCTGGCCGACAAGCTGGCGCGGCGCGATAAACGCTTCTATGTGTGGCTGACGGCTGGCGTAAAGCTGCTTCTCGCACCTTTTGTAGCCTGGTTCTACCTGACAACTGATATCGTTGTAGCTCGTTGGTTGCTGGCAATCCTAGCCTTCTTTGGCGGGTTTTACCTGTCGGTGAGTTTTGCCATGACGCAAAGCCTGTTGCCCGCCTCGCGGCGCGCACTGGGGGCGGCGATTTTATTGTTCTGCATCAATATTCTGGGGCTGGGGCTTGGCCCGCTGCTGGTCGGCATGATGAGCGACGCGTTTTCACCCACTTACGGCCAGCAAAGCCTGCGTTATGCGCTGTTGCTTGTGTCGTTTTTAAATATTTGGGGGTCGGTGCATTATTACCTTGCCGGGCGCACGCTCGCCGCCGATTTGGAAATTGCCTCAAGAGAATAAGAAAGATAATGAAGCAAATGTGCTCAGGTCGCCAAGCCTTCCTTGGGTAAATACTGATCCGGTTGCCTCACTTTTACTCACGAATAAGCGTTTGCCAAAAAAACGGCGGGGCCGAAGCCCCGCCATCTCGAAAAACATTTCCCGGAGGAAATTAGAATTTCAGCAACAGACCAACACCGAGGAACTCGCTGTCGCCTTTAGAGGTGTTGTCGCTCTCGACTTGTTCGTAGGAATAAGTCAGTTTTACGCCTTTAGACAACTTCGTGTTACCGCCAATAATGGTGATATCCGTGTCGTTGTTGTCGTTGGTAGCTTTATCATCTTCTTGCTGGTGAATGGCAAAACCAAGGGTTGTCGCTTTGCTCATTTTGTAGGCTACACCAACATGGGTCACGTCCCAATGGTTTGAGTCGGCTTCATCAGACTCGAATTGGTTACCACCGATAGTCCACGCACCATTTTTGATGGAGAAACCAATAGCGGTTTCTTCGTAGTCTTCGCTGTTTTTCTCACTGTCTTCCATAGTATATGAGAAAGCAACTTTTGATCCGCCCATTTTGCCTTTATAGCGCAGGCCGATTGACGTGGTGTCCTGATGTTTAGATGTATTTTCTTCCAGGAGTGTCATGCCATTTCCCGAAGTGTACTCCGACGATGGCGTGAATGCCACACCGATTTGCAGACCATTCATGCTAGGCGTGTAATAGTTGATTTTGTTTGCATCAGCGGAATAATTATCGTGCAAAGGCTTCTCAAATTTGGCGACTTTGCTCCAAGTTGCGAAGTTATTGTCGTAAGTTTTCCAGCCCAAAAACTTAGGAGCTGCAACTTGCAATTTATAGGCGGCTGAGTTTTCAGCACCAAGCTCGATTTTACCGAAATCACCTTTCACGTAAATATAGTGCTCATCAATCTGGTCACCTGGTTCGTCTCCGGCCGAATTCTCTGATGAATGAGCTTCCAATTGTACCTGAAAACCATACTCGACGCCGCTAGACGACTTGCCTTTACCTTTGAAAATAATTTCAGCATCTTCTTGCAGGCTAATATCTTTATAGTCTTTGCCAGTATTGTCGCTGTCG
>DKNW01000131.1 GCA_002469805.1 Rhodobiaceae bacterium UBA7378 | reverse complement strand
GCATCGACGCCCGTTTCAGGCACCGCATCATTCGGCCAGCATGGCCGCATTGGTCGGCGGCGGTCGCCAAGCGCGCCCGGGGGAGATTTCCTTGGCGCATAATGGCGTGCTGTTTCTGGACGAGTTGCCGGAATTTTCGCGTCAGGCTCTTGATGCTCTGCGCCAGCCTATTGAAACAGGGCGTGTATCGCTTGCACGCGCGGAAGTTCACATCAGCTATCAGGCGCGGTTTCAATTAATCGCCGCCATGAACCCGTGCCGTTGCGGATATGCTGAAGACCCAGATCTCGCCTGTCACCGGCTGCCGATTTGTCGGCAGGAGTATATGGGGCGGTTGTCCGGACCGTTGCTCGATCGTTTCGACGTACGAATTAACGTGCCCCCGGTTCCCATGGCAGACATGATGGGCCGCGAAAGAGGTGAGCCGAGCAACCCAGTTGCGGCGCGGGTGGGGGACGCACGCGCGGTGCAATTCGCGCGTCAGGACTGTCTGAACGCCCATCTGGATGGCGATGCGTTATATGCTGTCGCTACGCCGGGAACCGAAGGTCAGGCGTTGCTAGACCGGATTGCGGACACGAAAAAGTTAAGCGCGCGAGGGTTTAACCGCATTCTACGGGTGGCCCGCACATTAGCAGATCTGGACGAGAGAAGCCGACCCAGCGAAGAAAATATAGCAACGGCTATACGCTGGCGCGATACCGGTTTTTGATGCGGTTTTTGAAGCTACTGGCCCTGCCTGTAAAAAACATGTTATAATGTTGTCACAAGAATGCAATCCGAACGCCGATATAACGGCGCTGGTAAGGACATGACAGATCAAATTTATTCACCCGACCTCCAGGCACCTGGCTGGCTATTTGACGCGAGCGAACTGCCTGTTTTTGAGCAGCGAGGCCCGCTAACAGTTCGCTTGGCGCGTTCGCCCGCCGAGATTGAAGCTGTGCAAGCGCTGCGGTATCAAATCTTCTATGAGGAAATGAATGCCCGTCCAAGCGCGGCGCAAGCCGACGGCGCGCGCGATTTTGATTCCTATGACGCGATTTGTGATCATTTAATTTTAACGACACGCGCACCTACCGAGCAAGTGACACCCGGGGCCTATTTGCCAAGCGGTGAAACGATTGTCGGCTGCTACCGGTTATTGCGCCAGTCGGTCGCCAATGCCAATGGCGGATTTTACAGCGCCGATGAGTTTGATCTCGCGCCCATGCTGGAAAATGCTGGCCGCGGGTTAAATATTATGGAACTGGGGCGGTCATGCGTGGCGCCGGAATACCGCAATAAGTTGGGCATCGACCTGATGTGGCGCGGCCTTGGTGCCATGGTTTCGCATTACGGCATTGATGCCATGATGGGCTGTGCGAGCTTTGCGGGCACGGATGTTAACACGCTCGCTCTGCCGCTCAGCTATTTGTATCATAACCGGCGTACACGTGGGCCTTGGGAAGTGCGCGCCCTGCCCGAGCGTTTTGTCGATATGAATATTTTGGCGCCCGACGCGATTAACGAACGCGCGGCGTTGCGGGCCATCCCGCCCGTCTTACGCGGATATATCCGAACCGGGTGCATGATCGGCGATGGTGCTGTTGTCGATCACCAGTTCCAGACGGTTGATGTGTTTGTGCTGATGCCGCTCACGTCTGTCGAAGACCGGTATATGAACCGGTACGGGCAAAATAATTAGGCCCTAAACGGGCAGACGTTAAATCTCGATTTTTTCAAGCCCGTAGGCCGCGATTGCCGCCATGTTAAGCACCTCCGATGCCGTGGCACCGATGCGGGCGATCTGCACTGAATGGTTCAGCCCTAATAATATCGGGCCAATCAAGGTCGCGTTGCCCAGTTCTTCAAGCATCTTTGTTGAAATAGACGCTGAGTGAATGGCTGGCATGACCAAAACATTGGCCGGCTCAGACAGGCGGCAGAACGGATAGCGCCCCATTGCCTCACGATTAAGCGCCACGTCGGCAGCCATCTCGCCCTCATATTCAAAATCAACATTGCGGCTATCCAAAATCCGAACAGCTTCACGCACATAGACCGACCGGTCGCCCTCAGGGTGCCCGAAGGTCGAATAGGCCAGCATAGCTACGCGCGGCTCGTGGCCTAATGCGCGGGCCGTAGCCGCGGCTTGTACCGCAATATCGGCCAGTTCTTCAGCACTTGGCATGTCGATTACATTGGTGTCAGCAACCAGCACGGTGCGCCCGCCATGCGCAATAAGCATGGAAATGCCCAGCACACGGTGGTCGTCACGCGGGTCAATAACTTGCGAAACTTCTTCAAGCGTAATTGAGTAGCTGCGGGTAACGCCGGTCACCATCGCATCGGCGTCACCATTAACCAGGGCACAGGCACCGAAAATGTTGCGGTCATTGCTGACTAAGCGCGCACAATCGCGGTACAGATGCCCCTGACGCTGGAGTTTGCGGAACAAAAATTCCGAATATTCCTCGCGCTGGTCAGACGTGCGCGTGTCGCGGATCTCGATATCGGTTCGCCCATCAAGGCCCAGTTCGGCCATATTTGCACGTACAATGTCTTCGGTACCGATCAATATCGGCTCACCCAGCTCAAGGTCTTTATAGGCAATGGCTGCGCGAATAACCTGTTCTTGCTCGCCTTCGGCAAAAATCATGCGTTTGGCGTTTTTACGCGACTTGTTCATGATGATTTGCAGCGAGCTGGCGGCCGGATCAAGGCGCGCAGACAACCGGTCGCGATACCCTTCAACATCGACGATTGGCGCGCGCGCGACACCGCTATCCATGGCGGCGCGAGCAACGGCCGGGGGAATGTCACGAATAAGGCGCGGGTCAAACGGCACTGGAATAATGTAACGTGGGCCAAATCGCGGGCGCTCGCCCTGATAGGCCGCTGCAACTTCGTCGGGTACGTCTTCGCGCGCAAGCATTGCCAGGGCTTCAGCGCAGGCAATTTTCATATCATCATTAATGGTTTTGGCGCGCACATCCAGCGCACCCCGGAAAATATATGGAAAGCCCAGAACATTATTGACCTGATTGGGGTAGTCCGACCGGCCTGTGGCAATAATGGCATCGTCGCGAATGGTGGCGACTTCTTCCGGCGTGATTTCCGGATCTGGGTTGGCCATGGCAAAAATAATCGGGTTATCGGCCATATCACGCACCATTTCAGGTGTCATCGCGCCCTTAACTGACAGGCCCAGAAATACATCCGCGCCGGTCAGTGCATCGGCAAGCGTGCGGGCTTCGGTCTCAACAGCATGGGCCGATTTCCATTGGTTCAACCCCTCTTTGCGGCCCTGATAGATAACGCCCTTCGTGTCACATAAAAGTGCATTTTCATGCGGCAGGCCCATGGCTTTAATCAGCTCCAGACAGGCAATGCCGGCTGACCCGGCGCCATTTACAGCGATTTTAGTGTTTTTGATGTCGCGGCCCGTCAGGTGCAGCGCGTTGATAAGACCGGCTGCGCAGATGATTGCGGTTCCATGCTGGTCGTCATGGAAAACCGGAATATCCATCAGCTCGCGCAATTGCTGCTCGATGATGAAGCAGTCCGGCGCGCGAATATCTTCGAGATTAATGCCGCCAAATGATGGCCCCAAATGTTTCACCGCATCGATGAAGGCGCTGGGGTCTTCGGTGTCGACTTCCAGATCAATCGAGTCCACATCGGCAAAGCGTTTGAACAACACGGCCTTGCCTTCCATAACCGGCTTGGCGGCGAGTGGCCCCAGATTGCCTAGCCCGAGAATGGCTGTGCCGTTTGATATGACGGCGACCATATTGCCGCGTGAGGTATAGTCATAAGACGCGTCAGGGTTTTCAGCGATGGCCTGCACCGGTGCCGCAACGCCCGGCGAATAGGCGAGCGACAAGTCACGCTGTGTCGCCATGGGCTTGGTCGGGTTGATTTCCAGCTTGCCCGGCTTGCCGCGTGCGTGAAAGCGCAAGGCTTCCTGATCGGTGAAACTCTTGGTGTTCTTGCTCATCGTGATTTCCAATTCAGATAAAACGCCTCTTTTGTAGGGCTTTGTTCGAGGCAATACAAGGCGAACCCCCGATAAACACAAATAAAATAAGCACGAATAACGCGCGCGCCGTTTTCCTGCATCTCCAGCTCTGATAGAGTGGCACCATGACCATTTCTGCCACGCCCGCCGGCGCTGCCGCCATAACGCCAATGATGGCGCAATATCTGGATATTAAATCCGCGCATGCCGACGCCCTGCTTTTTTATCGCATGGGCGATTTTTACGAATTATTTTTCGACGATGCCGTGAAAGCGGCGGCGGCGCTCGACATTACCCTGACCCAGCGCGGTCAGCATGAGGGCAAGGACGTGCCGATGTGCGGGGTGCCGGTGCATGCCGCTGAAACCTATTTGGAACGGCTGATCCGGCACGGGCATCGGGTGGCGGTATGCGAGCAGATGGAAGACCCTGCTGAAGCTAAAAAACGCGGATCAAAAGCCGTTGTCCGGCGCGAAGTCGTGCGCCTTGTAACGCCAGGCACATTGAGCGAAGAAGCCTTGCTGGACGCGCGGGCAGATAATTTTCTCGCCGCGCTCGCAGTGGCAGGCGCAGATATGGCGCTGGCGTGGCTCGACATGTCGACGGGTGCTTTTTCGGTCTGTGCTACGGATGCGGATAGTTTGGCTGCGTTACTGGCTCGGCTTGGACCAAGCGAGATTTTAGTGCCTGAAGACCTGAGCGATGGTGGCGACAATGGCATTAGCGCGCTGGCGGCGTTCTCCCACGCCGTGCAGGCAACGCAGGTCCTGTCATCGGATAGCGCGACGCATGTCCTTGCTAAATTTTACGACGTGATGCCCCCTACTGCGCTCGGCGATGCGCTCGGCAACATGTCGCGCGCGCAGCTGGCGGCATGCGGCATGTTGATCGCGTATTTGCAGGAAACACAGATCGCCCAGATGCCGCGCCTCGCGCGCCCGCAAATCGAAACCGCAGGCGACCATTTGGGGCTTGATGCGGCGACGCGAGCCAATCTCGAACTGACGCGCACGCAATCAGGCGAGAAGGCGGGCAGTCTACTCGCGACCATAGATATGACGGTTTCGGCAGCCGGTGCCCGTGAGCTGGCGGCACGGCTCGCCGCGCCTTTGGGCAATATGTCCATGATCTGCCAGCGACATGCCGCAGTGCGGTTTTTTGTCGAGAATAATGATGCCCGCAATGATGTACGCCAGCAGTTGAAAAATCTTCCGGATATGACGCGGGCGCTGGGGCGCCTTGTGCTTCGCCGTGGTGGCCCGCGCGATTTGCAAGCCGTGGCTGTGGGGCTGGAGGGGGCTGACGCAGTGCGCGCACGGCTGGCAAAAGTGGCAGATTTGCCGGCAGAGGTGTCGTCCATGCTAGTGGAACCACCGCACGGGTCAGGTGAAACCGCCGGTGGAACATCTAATGTCCCAGCGGCATTAGTGGAAAAACTGCACGCGGCATTAGGTGACACCTTGCCAGTGCTGGCCCGCGATGGCGGCTTTGTGCGCGATGGCTATCATGCACCGCTGGATCAGGCTCGCGAATTGAGCCGCGAAAGCCGCCGCGTCATCGCCGCTTTGCAGGCGCGCTACAGTACAGAAACAGACATCAAGGCGCTCAAAATTAAACATAATGGTGTGCTGGGCTACCATATCGACGTGCCTGCCCAGCATGGCGATCGGCTGATGGCACCGCCTCTGAACGCGGTTTTCATTCATCGTCAAACGCTGGCCAATTCAGTGCGGTTTTCATCCGAAGAGCTTTCCGAACTGGCGGGTAAAATAACCCGGGCTGGGGAAACTGCGTTGGCGCTGGAGGGTGAGATTTTTGAGGAATTGTGCAACGAAACACTGGCACAAGCAGACCAAATCGAGACTTACGCGCTGGTGTTGGCGGCGCTGGATGTGACCACAGCGCTGGCGACGCTGGCAGTGACGCGCGATTGGACGCAACCGGAAATGCGCGACGATCTCGTATTTGACATTCGTGGCGGTCGCCACCCTGTTGTCGAGGCAGCGCTGCTGGCAGACGCGAGGGGGCCGTTCATTCCCAATGATTGCGGTCTTGACGGTGCCGCTACTGAGCACGCGCGCCTGACCTTGCTGACGGGGCCGAATATGGCAGGTAAATCAACTTACCTGCGCCAGAACGCGCTGATTGCCATTCTGGCCCATATGGGCAGCTTTGTGCCGGCCAGCCATGCCCGCATTGGATTGGTCGACCGCGTTTTCAGTCGCGTGGGGGCTGCAGATGATCTGGCGCGCGGTCGCTCGACATTTATGGTGGAGATGATTGAAACCGCCACCATCCTCAATCAGGCCAGCCCGCGTGCACTGGTTATTCTCGACGAGATTGGGCGCGGCACGGCGACATTTGATGGTCTGTCAATCGCGTGGGCCGCGGTTGAATATTTGCATGATGTAGCAGGCTGTCGGACGCTTTTTGCAACACATTATCATGAGTTGACCGGGCTCAGCACGCGTCTTGCAGGATTGGCAAATGCGTCCATGCTGGTGCGCGAGCATGCGGGTCAGCTGGTGTTTTTGCACGAGGTTGGTCCCGGTGCTGCCGACCGGTCTTATGGTATCTATGTCGCTGAATTAGCCGGTCTGCCCGACGCCGTGATTGCACGCGCGCGGTCAGTTCTGGCGCTGTTGGAAGAAAATCGTGCAGCGGCCGACCTTGTGCCGACGCTGGATGACTTGCCGTTATTTTCACCCCAACCCATCGCGCCGACCGAAGTGGATGCGCTGCGTGCGGCTCTCGAAACATTGGAGCCGGATCGCTTAACACCGCGCGAAGCGCTTGATTGGGTGTATCGGTTGCGCGCGCTTATATAGCCTGACGCCCGCCAGAACGTGCTATAGTGCCAAAGATAAATCCATAGATATTGCTCGCAATTTCGCGAGTTGGAACAGCGTATGACCGCCAGAAAGAAAGCTCAGAAAATATCGCGTCAGGATCGGTTCCTCGCTGACATGCGGGCTGCCGCAGCGCCGCATCAAGGCGATGAGGTTAAATCGCGCGCCGCAGTATTGGACGTGCTGAAAGATATTTTGCAAAATGGGCGCGCGGAAGCGCGGGAAAAACTGGAAGCCAACCAGCTGAAAGGCGCGCGCTGCGCGGAGTTTTTGTCTAACCTTCAAGACGATATAATGCGCGCCATGGACGCGTTTGTGACCACGGATATTCTGCACCTTTCGAACCCGACAAATGCAGAAACGGTCACCGTGCTGGCTGTCGGTGGATATGGGCGCGGGCGTTTAGCGCCCGGGTCGGATATCGATTTACTGTTTTTGCTTCCGTATAAACGCAATGCGACGTCGGAAAGTTTTGTCGAGCATATTCTGTATTTTTTATGGGATTTGGGGCTGAAAGTCGGCCACGCCACCCGCACGGTTAAGGATTGTATTGTGCAGGCACAGGCCGATTATACCGTGCGGACAACCATGCTTGAAAACAGGTTTTTGTCGGGCGCGCCCGCTTTGCATGACGAGTTTAACGCCGCCTTTCAAAAGCAAATTGTGCAAGGTACGGCCCGTCAGTTTGTTGCAGCCAAACTCACCGAGCGCGACGAACGTCATATTCGTGCTGGCCAGTCGCGTTATCTGGTTGAGCCGAATATCAAAGAAAGCAAGGGTGGCCAACGTGACCTCAACACATTGTTTTGGATCGCGCGTTATTGCTATCAGATCGAGGATCTAGAGCAGTTGATCGCGCTCAAAATTTTAACCGTTGATGAGCTGCGTCTGTTCCGTAAATGCGATGCGTTCTTGTGGGAAGTGCGATGCCATCTTCATTTCCTGACCGGCCGGGCCGAGGAACGGTTGAGCTTTGATGTGCAAAAGAATTTGGCAGGGCGCTTTAACACCACTGGTAGCGCCGGAATGAAGTCGGTTGAAAAATTCATGCGGCAATATTTTCTGGTTGCCAAAAATGTTGGCGACCTGACAGCAATTTTCTGCGCGTCTCTTGAAGAACAGCAAAAGAAAACACGTGGTGCCGGAAGGTTGCCGGGTTTGTTTAGACGCCAAAAACAAGTGCACGGGTTTACCCTTGGGGGGCGGCGGTTGCGGATGGCACGGGCGGATTGCTTCAGGGCCGATCCAGTTAATCTCATTCGCGTGTTTCACCTAGCGGATCGATACCGGCTGGATATCCACCCCGATACGTTACGCGAGATCACGCGTTCGACGGGGCTGATCGGTCCAGAATTGCGGGCCGACGCGAAGGCAAATCAGCTGTTCCTTGAAATACTGACATCGAAGCGGGCGCCCGAACGCACGTTGCGGCGCATGAATGAGGCCGGCGTATTGGGCCGGTTCGTACCAGATTTCGGGCGTATTGTGGCGATGATGCAGTTCAATATGTATCATCACTACACAGCTGATGAACATTTGCTGCGTGCAATCGGTCTGCTGTCGGAAATCGAGCAGGGGATAACCGCGGACGAACATCCGATCGCCTATGATCTATTAAATTCGGGTGAGATTAATCGCCGCGTTATTTATCTTTCTGTGCTGTTGCACGATATTGCTAAAGGTCGACCAGAAGACCATTCGGTCGCCGGGGCACGCATTGCCCGCCGGCTTGGTCCGCGCCTCGGGTTCACAAAAGCTGAAACTCGGCTTACCGAGTGGCTGGTGCAAGAACATTTGGTGATGAGCGATGTCGCCCAGCGGCGCGATTTGTCAGATCCACGAACGATTGAAGGTTTTGCTGAAAGCGTGCAAACCAATGAACGCCTCAAGCACTTATTGGTGTTGACCGAAGTCGACATCAAGGCGGTTGGTCCTGGTGTGTGGAATGGCTGGAAAGCCAAACTCATCAGCGAATTATATCATGAAACTCAAGCCCTGCTGATCGGGTCAGGCGGCATGGTTAACCGCGCCGAGCGTGTCGAAGCGGCCCAAGCTGCATTCGGCCTCGCTTTAGCTGAAAATTGGACGCGCCGCCGGTTGTCGGCCTATATGAAGCGGCACACGCAAGCCTATTGGCTCACATTTCCGGCTGAAGCGCATGTGCGCCATGCCGCGCTGATCGAGAAATCAAAAACCGAGCCGCTGGTTATTGATGCCCGACAAGATCAAGCGCGAGCGTGCACGGAAATCACCGTTATATGCAATGATGATCCGGGCCTGTTTGCCCGGCTATCGGGTGCTTGTGCGCAGGCTGGCATGGACATTTTGGATGCGCGCATTTTCACGACATCGGATGGGCTGGCCGTGGATGCGTTATATGTCCAAGAGGCTGGGCGGCAATCGGGGCCGACGACCGCGCGCATCGAGCGGCTACGCAAGACTATTCGCCGTGTGCTGGAGGGCGGGGTGAACCTTGACCATCAGTCATCACAGGAATTAAGTGAGAAGACCCGCCGCACGCTCAAAACCTTTGATCTCGAAACTAAAGTCAATATTGATAATCAGGCGTCCGATCACGCCAGCGTCATTGAAATTAGTGCATTTGACCGACCGGGCCTGCTGTTTGATTTGGCGCGCACTTTATATCACTGCAATGTGAATATCACTGCCGCGCGGGTTGCAACGTTCGGGGAGCGCGCATCGGATGTGTTTTACGTGCAAGATTTATTTGGCGAAAAACTCCAATCACCCGCGCGCATGGCGCGTATTCGGCAGGCATTAACCAAGGCGGTTAATGCGCCCGTTAATGCCCCCCTCAATGGGTCTGGTGACGCGCGTTCGGCGAAGGTCGCCTAACGCGCATGACGGATACGCACGCGTCCAGCCCGATGGTGAAGGCCGCTTCGGTTGTCGGGGGCGCAACCATGGCCAGCCGCGTCACCGGATTTGTGCGTGATATATTTATTGCAGCGCTGCTTGGCGCGGGCCCGCTGGCCGAAATATTTGTCGTCGCGTTCCGGTTGCCCAATTTGTTTCGTCGCCTGTTTGCTGAAGGGGCGTTTAACGCTGCCTTTGTGCCGCTTTTCTCCGAGCGCGTGGAAGAAAAGGGTCTCGCAGCTGCGCTAGAATTTGCTGGGCGCATCGCATCGATTTTGGCTGCTTTTTTGAGCGCTTTCACCTGTTTGAGCATGATATTCATGCCTGGTCTGGTTTTGGCACTGGCGCAAGGTTTTGCCACCGATGCCAATAAATTCGATCAAGCAGTTTATTATGCGCGCGTAGCGTTCCCCTATCTTTTCTTTGTGTCGTTCATGTCGCTTTTCGCTGGCATGTTGAACGCGACCGGTCGGTTCTTAGCCGCTGCATTTGCGCCTGTACTACTCAATCTGGTGTTAATTACCGCCGCTGCCGTCGCACTGATGCGTGCGAGCGCGCCGCTCGATTATCTCCTCTGGGGTGTAGCGATTGCGGGCGTGCTGCAATTTGTGCTGGTCGCCACTGCTGCGTCGCGGGCAGGCCTGAAAATTCGCCCGCGTCTGCCGCGGCTCGATGCGGATACGGCGCGCTTTTTCACTCTGATTGTGCCTGGTATGTTCGCGGCTGGCATTGGGCAAATTAATTTGGTTGTCGGCACCTCAATCGCGACCGGGCAGGCGGGGGCTGCGGCATGGCTATATTATGCCGACCGGCTTTACCAATTGCCGCTGGGCGTGATCGGGGTCGCGCTGGCGGTAGCACTCTTACCCGAACTGACCCGCCATATTGCGCGTAACGACCTCACTCTTGCAGAAAACAGCCAGAACCTTGCGGTCAGTCTCGCCATGATGGTGACGCTACCTGCCGCAGCGGGCTTATTTGTGCTGGCCGGGCCAATCGTGAATGTGCTTTTTGAGCGCGGC
>DKNW01000120.1 GCA_002469805.1 Rhodobiaceae bacterium UBA7378 | reverse complement strand
GGGGCGGTCTCGAAAACCGTTGTGCGCGCAAGCGTACCGAGGGTTCGAATCCCTCTCTCTCCGCCATTGCGCTATGCGTCAGCTTCATTGCGCCAAAAATAGGCGTTATTGCGCCAAAAATAGGCGTTCGCGTTTGAATAAACCCACCTATACTATATTTGTACGCCCCCAAAAATCGGGAGCATGGCCTAAAATCGTAACCTAAAATTATTATGCAAAATTATCTGGGGTTTTATCATGTCAAAACAAATTCAGGTGTTTTACGAGTTGGAGGTGCTAGACGGCAAAGCCGACGAGTTGCGCGATATCGCGCGCCAGATGGTCGCCTACAATCAGGAAGGCGAACCGGGGACACTAGTCTATAACGTCTATATGAGCGACGACGAAAAATTGCTCACGTTTATGGAAACATGGGCCGATAGCGAGGCTGGTATTTTTCATGCCGAGCGTTTCGCCAAAGGCAATTTTGTAGGGCAGGTGCTGGAGCGCACGGGCAATGCGCGCCTCTGCTTTTACGGCAATGCCTCAGATGATATGAAGAATTGGGCAACTGAAAACGGTTTTGCCGTTGAATACGCTACCCCGATTGACGGATTTGTTCGATAGCGGGCACCGCCCCGAGCTCGTAAAGATGGAGAGATGATGCGCGCGCTTCTGGTTGAAGAACTCCTGCCTGATTTTGGAGGGTGCCGCCTGGCCGATGGCCTTGCCGCGCCACAGCCCAGCACGGGTGAGGTGCAGGTCAAAATCATGGCCGCGGCGCTCGGCTTTCCAGATTTGCTGATGACCCATGGCGGCTATCAGCACAAACCCGACCTGCCCTTCACGCCCGGCACAGAAATGGCCGGCGAGGTGACAGCGCTCGGGAAAGACGTGACCGAATTTGCGATTGGCGATCGGGTCGTTGGCGGCAGCCTGGGTGGTGGGCTCGCCGAGATGGGTGTTTTTCCAGTGCGCGGCCTGCGAAGACTGCCCGACGCAATGGATTTTGCGGCAGGGGCGGCAATCGGTTCGGCCTATCTAACAGCCTATGTGTCGCTGGTGTGCCGCGGCCATGTTCAGCCTAATGAGTGGGTGTTGGTGCACGGCGCAGCTGGCGGCGTTGGCCTAGCGGCGGTTGATTTGGCCAAGCATTTGGGTGCCCGCGTAATCGCCGTGGCATCCACACCGCAAAAGCGTGAAATTATCGAAACCCAATATGCGCCCGATATCGTGCTCGACCCGACAGATGGTTTTCGCGAAGCCGTGAAGGAAATCACCGGCGGCGGCGCAGACGTTATTTACGACCCGGTGGGCGGCGATGTTTTTGACGAAAGCATACGCTGTATCGCTTGGGGTGGTCGCCTTCTGGTGGTCGGCTTTGCGTCGGGTCGAATTCCAAATATTCCAGCTAACTTGCCGCTTATAAAGGGTTTTTCAGTTGTCGGCGTACGCGCTGGCGAATATGGGCGGCGCGATCCGGCAAGCGGGCGAGACAATTTGGAGGCTGTTTGGGATTTGGCCGGAAAGGGCATTATTCGCCCGCATGTCCATGCCGAGCTGCCGCTGGAAAATTGGCGTTTAGCCTTTGCCATGATGGAGAATCGTGTATTGGTTGGGCGTGTAGTCATTAGGCCGAACGCATAAGCTCGCGTTTAAATAGTCGTCTGCGTAAGCCCTTTTCGGAAAGCATTGGACATCGTGGTTTAACGGACATAAGAACATGAAGACACACCCAAGCACGGACGTATCCAGCACGGACGTATCTAGCACGGACGTATCCAGAGACATATTCATTGTCACCCAGACTTTCCCGCCACACATAGGTGGCATGGAAAGTGTTATGTATGCATTGGCAAACGGTCTGGCCGCCCGCGGGTATAATATGCATGTTTTCGGCGACAAGCCGTTTGATGCGGCATCGGAAAATTTTTCTTTCTCGCACACTGATTGGTTCAAGCCCTGGCGAGCATGGCGCAAAAAACTCAGCCTCACAGCAGCCTTGCGGCAGCAAACCGACCCGCTCATAATTTGCGACAGCTGGAAATCTGTTGCCGCTGTACCGGACATAGAACGCATCGGAGGCCGGTTGGTTGTTCTCGCTCATGGACAGGAATATCTCAAAACTGGCCGCCACGCCGAGCGCGTTTCGCGTGCCCTGGCCCGCACCCATATTCTTATTGCAAATTCCAAAGATACGCTGGAGCGCGCGACACCGTTTTTGCCCTCAGCACAAGTGACGAGGCATGTTATTGCACCTACTTTTGCGTTGCCAGCGGATGCGCCACCAATAACGTTAACTAAAAACGACAATCGGGCACCGTTAAAGCTTGTGTCTCTTTGCCGCCTTGAAGCCCGAAAAGGACTGGCGCAAACCATTAAGGCGCTTGCAGGTATGAAGTCAGAACTGCCCGATTTTACCTGGCAGATAGCTGGAATCGGCCCTGAGGCTGAAAATTTACATGCGACCATTAGGGCATGCGGTCTGGAGGACCAGGTTTTCTTATCAGGGCATCTGGATGTGGAAGATAAAGTAGAATTTTTGAGCAATGCAGATCTGTTCATTATGCCTAGCTATCAGCATGGCAATTCGCTGGAAGGCTTTGGTATTTCTTATATCGAGGCCGCCCGGTTTGGTGTACCGGCGCTGGCAGGAAACACGGGAGGTGCGCGTGAGGCTGTTTTACACGGTGAAACTGGCTGGTGCGTGGACACGCTGAACCCTGACGAACTGGCTGCTGCCTTGCGCGAAGCCATGACGGACACCGAGCGGCGCGAACAACTGGGCCGACAGGCTCAAGAGCGCTATCTCGCCGAATTTACCGGTCCGGATATACTTGACCGTTTCGCCAATCTTTGCGGGCTTAGATAGCCGTAGATTTATCCGCGAAACTCAAGGGTTACGGCCCTGAAAAGCTGTCGTTTTGCCTCTTGACTTGGGGGTCTTTACTTGTATATTCGCGGCTCATGTGCGAGCGATGTGTTCCCTCGCATGTTTTGATATTTGGATTGTTGATATTTGGATTGGAATCAAGCGATGTACGCAGTGATTCGCACGGGTGGAAAGCAATATCGCGTCAGCAAAGATGACGTGATTGCAATTGAGCGCCTGGAAGGTAACGTCGGCGACACCGTCAAATTCGACGAAGTGTTGATGCTGGGCGAAGATGGGAAGACCCCGAAAATCGGTGCGCCAACCATTAATGGCGCAAGTGTCGTAGCCGAAGTTGTTGATCAGAACCGCGCTGATAAAGTAACTGTGATCAAGTTTCGCCGCCGCAAAAACTATCACCGTACCAAGGGCCATCGTCAACATCAGACGGTCCTGAAAATTACTGATATTGCGGCAAAAGCCGCGGCTAAGGCTGCACCGAAAGCGGCGGAAGCCGACGCAACAGATAGCGGCGAGGAGTAAGACTTATGGCTCATAAAAAGGCAGGCGGTTCTTCACGTAACGGACGCGATAGCGCGGGTCGGCGGCTTGGCGTCAAAAAATTTGGCGGCGAACACGTGATCCCCGGCAACATCATCCTGCGGCAGCGCGGCACAAAATGGCACCCAGGCGACAATGTCGGCATGGGCAAAGACCACACGATTTTTGCTGTGGTTGAAGGCAATGTTACATTTTGCGAGAAAAAAGGCGGCCGGACTGTTGTCTCCGTTGCACCGCTGGCAGACGCAGCCGAATAACGCACCTGCGGCCCGCAGGGGGCGTTCGAAAAGTTAAACGGGAGATGGGCAGCCATCTCCCTTTTTGTTTTTGATATATATGCCGATAACCGGGCGGCGGGCTTTTTGCTTTCAACGCGCGGGATAAAACACTAGATTCAGGATGTTATCGGGTTTTCTGGGTCGACACAGGACAAGACACCGGCATGAAGTTTCTAGATCAGGCAAAGGTTTATATCCGTTCGGGTGACGGCGGCGCCGGCTGTGTTAGTTTCCGGCGAGAAAAATACGTCGAGTTTGGCGGACCCGATGGTGGCGACGGCGGCACCGGCGGCGATGTGATCGCCGAATGCGTTGACGGGCTCAACACGCTCATTGATTACAGGTACCAGCAGCATTTCAAAGCCGGTACCGGCACGCATGGCATGGGCCGTAACCGTACGGGCGCCGATGGTGCTGACAAGATTTTGCGCGTGCCCGTTGGCACGCAGATATTCGCTGAAGACAATGAAACCTTGCTTGCCGACCTAACCGAAATCGGCCAAAGCGTGGTGCTTGCACGCGGCGGTAATGGTGGTTTTGGCAATGCGCATTTTAAAGGCCCGGTCAACCGCGCCCCGCGCCATGCTAATCCGGGCATCGAAGGGCGCGACGCCTGGCTCTGGTTGCGCCTCAAGCTGATCGCCGATATCGGCCTGCTGGGGCTTCCCAATGCCGGGAAATCGACCCTGCTGGCCAGCGTCAGCCGGGCACGTCCGAAAATAGCCGATTATCCGTTCACCACCCTGCACCCTAATCTGGGCGTTGTTGGCGCACGCGGGCACGAATTTGTCATGGCGGATATTCCGGGTCTCATCGCTGGAGCCAGCGATGGTGCGGGCCTCGGCCACCGGTTTTTGGGCCATGTTGAGCGCTGCGCCGCTTTGCTGCATTTGGTTGATGCCACGCAAGAAGACATTACCGGAGCCTACCGGACAATTCGTACCGAGCTTGCCGCGTATAGTCCCGAGCTTGCCGCCCGCCGTGAAATTATCGCGCTGACGAAATGCGATGCGCTGGATGACGACATGCATGCCGCGAAAAAGCAGGAACTGACCAATGAAACCGGGGTCGAACCTGTCATGATTTCAGCCGTAAGCGGGGGCAATATCGAGCAATTGACCGACATTCTGCTGACCTGCACAGGCCAGATCGATGCGCAAACACCTGATCTGGCATCTGGGCAAGATGATGATACAGGCGGCCACGCCATCCAACAGTCGGCGGGCTGGCACCCGCTTGCCAAGGGGTAGCCGCCATGCAAACAGAGATAAACGCCGCCAAGCGGGTTGTCATCAAAGTCGGCTCGTCGCTGCTCATTCGCGACAATGCATTGGACACGCAATGGCTTGCCGGACTTGCAGAGGATATCAAGGTCGCCAGTTCGCGGGGCCAACAGATCATGGTTGTGACCTCCGGTGCGGTGGCACTTGGCAGCACACATTCGGGGCTTGAACGTCAAACACTGACACTGGAACAAAAACAAGCGGCCGCAGCCATCGGACAAATTGCGCTTACGCAGGGCTGGCAAGACAGCCTAGCTGGTGCTGGCCTGAAGGCAGGCCAGATTTTGCTAACCATTGGCGACACCGAGCAAAGGCGGCGCTATCTAAATGCGCGGCGAACGCTACAAGCACTGCTGGATATGGGCATTGTGCCGGTCATCAATGAAAATGACACAGTGGCAACGCAGGAATTACGCTATGGCGATAATGACCGGCTAGCCGCACGAGTGGCCAGCATGATGTCGGCTGATTGCCTGATTTTGCTATCCGATGTTGACGGATTTTATACTGCCGCGCCGGATATTGATAAAAATGCCGAGCTTATCCGCGAGGTGACCGAGGTTAATGACGACCTGCTTGCCATGGCTGGGGGAGCTGGCAGCAGCGTCGGGTCGGGCGGCATGGTGACGAAATTGCAGGCTGCGCAAATTTCCATGCAGGCTGGTTGCCACATGATTTTGAGCGATGGACGCGGCTACCGTCCGCTTTCGCGCCTGCACGAATCCGATCGCGCGACCCTGTTTCGTGCCACGCAAAACCCGCTTGCCGCTCGCAAAAACTGGATTGCTGGCACATTGCAAACCGCCGGCCAACTACATATCGACGCCGGAGCGGTTACAGCGTTGCGCGACGGCAAATCGCTTTTGCCGATCGGCGTGAAAAACGTATCGGGGAATTTCGAACGCGGCGACTGTGTGCAGATTATGGATTTCGACAATAATGAGATTGCCCGTGGGCTAACGGCCTATGCTGTAGCGGACGCCACGCGTATTATAGGGCGTGCGAGTAATGAAATCGCGAACCTGCTCGGCTTTAACGGGCGCAAAGAAATCGTCCATCGAGACGATTTAGTTATGAACCAGGAGGGAGAGTAAGGTGAGCCACGCAGCTGATACATCAGCCGACCAAACTGTCGATACGCAACTGGCGCATACCATGAGCGCCATGGGCGTTCAGGCCAAAGCCGCCGCGCGCACCCTCGCGCTGGCGGGTACACAGGTGAAAAACACCGTGCTTCAAAGCGCGGCAGATGCCATGCGCGCCGCCGCCGCTGATATTATTGCCGCCAATCAGCGCGACCTGGCCGAAGCCGAAAAACAAAATGTCGGTGCGGCGCGGCTGGACCGCATCATGCTAGATGATGCGCGACTGGAAAATATCGCCTGCGCGGTAGAGGCCATTATCGCGTTGGACGACCCGGTTGGCGCAACGCTTGCGCATTGGCAGGTGCCATCGGGATTGGATATTACCCGCGTGCGCGTGCCGCTTGGCGTGATTGGCGTGATTTACGAAAGCCGACCAAATGTCACCGCAGACGCGGCCGCCCTTTGCCTGAAGGCAGGTAATGCGGTTGTTTTGCGCGGTAGTTCCGAAATTGTGCATTCGGCCAAGGCCATTCACGCATGTTTCGCGGGCGCACTTGAAAAAGCCGGGCTTGATCCGCACAGCGTGCAGCTGGTACCGAGCACGGATCGCGCCGCGGTTGGCATGATGCTCGCCGGACTGGACGGCCATGTGGATGTGATTGTACCGCGTGGCGGCAAAAATCTCGTATCGCGCGTTCAAACAGAAGCGCGTGTGCCGGTATTCGCCCATCTGGAAGGCATTTGTCATGTCTATGTGCATGGCGATGCCGAGCTGGATATGGCACGCGAGATTGTTGCCAACGCCAAAATGCGCCGCACTGGCATTTGCGGTGCCGCCGAGACCCTGCTGGTCGATGCCGCATGTGCGTCCAGCCATCTCGCAGCGATTGTGCGCGACCTTTTGGATGCTGGTTGCGAGGTGCGCGGCGACGCTGAAACATGCGCTACTGATGCGCGCGTGATTGCCGCCGAAGACAGCGATTGGGGTTGTGAATTTCTAGGCCCGATCATTGCCGCACGCGTGGTTCACGGGCTTGATGATGCCATGGCTCATATCGCCACATGCGGCTCTAACCACACTGACGCCATTATCACCAATGACGCCGAAGCCGCCGCGCGCTTTTTGAACGAAGTAGATAGTGCGATTGTTATGCATAATTGCTCGACGCAATTTGCCGATGGCGGCGAGTTTGGCATGGGCGCAGAAATCGGAATTGCAACAGGTCGCTTTCATGCCCGCGGGCCGGTTGGACTGGAACAATTAACCAGTTTTAAATATGCCGTGCGCGGTGCCGGACAGGTGCGACCAAAATAATGATCACGCAGCATCATTTTGCATCGGGCATGAGCGTTGGCCTCTTCGGGGGCAGCTTCGACCCGCCCCATGCCGGCCACAGGCTGGTTTCGCTAACCGCGCTTAAAGCATTGCATCTTGACCGTATCTGGTGGCTCGTCAGCCCGCAAAACCCGCTCAAAGGGCACGCGCCACAAGACAGCGCATCACGGGTTGCCGCGTGTCAGGCACTTGCCAGCCATCCCAAAATTTTTGTGTCGGATGAAGAAAGCAGGCTCGGCACCCAATATGCCATCGACACGGTGCGACGGCTGAAGTCGGCCAATCCGGGGGTTCGATTTATCTGGCTTATGGGGGCAGATAATCTGGCTGGCCTGCATAAGTGGAAGTTTTGGGATGAACTGATGAACGAAATTCCGGTCGCTATTTATCCGCGCCCCGGCAGCACATTACAAGCCGGCATAAGCCCGGCAGCCACACGCTTTGCGCCCTGGCGCAAACCGGCAAGTTCGGCGGCAAACTTCCGTTTTGCCCAAGCACCCGCATGGATCATGCTCGATGGTGTGCTAAGCGGGCTATCATCATCGGCATTGCGGCGTCACAAAGCTGATCATAAATATTGAAATTTGTTACAAAATTTGTTTTCATGGCACTGTCAGCGAACGCTGATACATGTCTTGATGGCATTTAAAAGAGGAAAGTGCTCTGAGCGGAAAAAAGCCTATGGCGCACATTGAGGGCCCCGATCTGGAAGACGGCGCCCTTCACGGACTGGTGTTAAAAAGTCTTGATGACGATTTAGCCCAGGAAATCGTAACCATTGATCTTGCAGGCAAATCAGCTTTGGCCGACCACATGGTCGTTGCCACGGGGCGTTCACAGCGCCATGTCGGTGCTGTTGCCGATCATTTGTTGCGCAAGCTCAAAGAAGTCGGACTTAAAGGTGTACGCGCCGAGGGTCTGTCAACTTGCGACTGGGTGTTGGTCGATGCAGGCGATGTTGTAATTCATATTTTCCGAGCGGAAGTTCGGGAATTTTACGGCATCGAAAAAATGTGGGCGGCGGAAGCCAGCCCCGTGCCTTCGGGCGCGCCTGCCAATGTCGCCGACCGGCAACTGGGAGCCGAATTAAGCGCCTAGCCCATGCAGCTCGGTATTATTGCCGTGGGGCAGATGCGCGACACGGTCGAGCGTCCGCTGGTTGAAAACTTCCGCCGGCGTATAGAAGCCTCTGGTCGCCAATTAGGAATTTCCGGCCTATCGATCGTTGAATTGCGCGAAAAGCGCGGGCTGACGGGCGCCGAAAAAAAACGCAGTGAAAACGCGCTTGTCGCCGATGCCTTAGCCAAACGCAACGGGCCGCTAATCGTGCTGGATGAAACCGGCACCAGCGTGTCGAGCCGCGCCTTTGCCGATCGGCTGCAAGGCTGGGTCGCACGCGGCGACGGCGATGTCACATTCGTGATCGGCGGTGCCGATGGGCTGGATGATGCCATTCGCGCGCGCGCCGAGCTTGTCTTGTCGCTCGGCCCAATGACGTGGCCGCATATGCTGGCACGTGTGCTATTATGCGAGCAGATTTGGCGTGCCATTTCCATTTTGACCCGCCACCCTTATCACCGCGATTGAGCCAATATGCCCGACCGACCTGTCTTTATGATTTTCGCCCGCATAAGACACTGCGTAGCGGGCCTGTCTCTCTCCGGCGTGTGCGTGCTGGGCGCTATTTTGCTGCCGGTGCCGGTATCGGGGCAAGAAGGCAAGCAGGATTTGGAATCCATAAACAATGAGATCCGCGATCGGCAATCGCGGCGTCTGGGCTTGGAAGAAAAAGCCGAAACCATTC
>DKNW01000071.1 GCA_002469805.1 Rhodobiaceae bacterium UBA7378 | reverse complement strand
ACCGACATACCAGGAACCGACGAGGATGTGTCATGACGGCGTTAAACGATTTTTTTGGCGCAAGGCTTGATGCGCTCCACCTGGCGCGACCCGTAGAACTATCCGGCTATGTCACCCGCCATGACGGGCATTTGCTTGCATGTGAAGGGTTTCCGGTGAGCGTTGGCGCAGTATGTGCTATTGAAACCGACAACGAAGAGCCAGCGCTCGCAGAGATTATCGGCTTCGATTCCGGACAAAATTTGATGTCGCTCTATGACATTAATGCGCGTGTGCGCCTTGGTGCCCGCGTGACATTGCAGGACGAAGGTACGGATATTCAGGTTGGCCCGGAAGTTCTTGGGCGCGTGATTGACGCGCTGGGGCGTCCGCTGGATAATCGGCCTTTGCCGAGCATGGCGGACCATTGGCCGCTAAACGGTAAGGAAGTTAATCCGCTGGCGCGTAATCCAGTCGCCACGCCTTTGGATGTCGGCGTGCGGGTGATTAATAGTTGCCTGACTGTCGGGCGTGGCCAGCGGCTTGGCATTATCGCTGGTTCGGGTGTCGGGAAATCTGTGTTGCTGAGTATGATGAGCCGGTTCACCGAAGCGGACATTGTGGTGGTTGGTTTGATCGGCGAACGTGGCCGCGAGGTCGGTAGCTTTGTCGATATGGTTATGACGCCGGAAACCCGAGGCAAAACAGTTATCGTGGCTGTACCTGCCGATCGCTCGCCGCTCTTACGTATCCGCGGTGCTGAGCGAGCCACGTCGATTGCGGAATATTTTCGAGATCAGGGTAAAAACGTCCTGCTGATTATGGATTCGTTAACCCGCGTAGCGCACGCGCGCCGGGAAATAGGGCTTGCGCTTGGCGAGCAACCTACCTCTAAAGGCTATCCACCATCTGTGATTTCCATGATCCCGCGGCTTATCGAACGCTCGGGCACAGGTGTGTCCGGAGCTGGATCAATCACTTCATTCTACACAGTGCTTGCAGATGGCGATGATACCAATGATCCGGTTGTTGACGCGGCGCGGGCCATTCTTGACGGGCATATTGTTTTGTCGCGCGAGCAGGCCCAGCAAGGCATTTATCCTGCTGTCGATATTCCTGCCTCGATTAGCCGTGTGGCAGATGACATTTCAAGCGATGAACATACCGCCGCTGCGCGTCAGTTCCGCCGCCTCGTGTCGATCTATCTAGAAAATCGTGATCTGGTGATGATGGGGGGCTATGTGCAAGGGCAAGATAGCGACCTCGATGTGGCGCTTCAAATGTGGCCGCAGCTTGTCGATCATATTATGCAGCCAGCAGCGCAAAAAGCAGATTTTGACAATTCTCGCCAAAGCCTGCTGACGATGATGGGCGCGGGTGGCAGATAAGCCATGGCACGCCCACGGGAAAAACTATTTCAGAAATTCGCGTTGAAGCAGCGCCTTGAAGTGATGCGAAAGTCGCGGGCGCTGTCCGTGCTCAACGAAGAACTGCAAAAAACCGAAACGCTGTGCGGGCAGTTGGATGACATATTGAAAGATATTATGACGCGCACGGGCGAGCAGAGTGTGGCGAGCTTGCGGGCTGATAGCTGGTACCGCACTAATGTCTTGGAACAGCTTAAAACGCTGGAAAACCGCTCTCAGTTTTTGCGCACGGAAATCGACGATGCCAATGTTGACCTCGCAAAAGCCCGCCGTAAAGAGGAGCGCGCGCAAGAAGCTGCCAGAGACCACAAGCGTTTACGGCTCGAAAAAACCGAGCAAAAGCGTGAATCTGAGTTACCTTTGCGGAACAGCCGCGGGATGATAAACTAGCCACCGTGCAGTCTGGCACCGATTTTGCATAGTAGAGATCGGATGTAAGTAATTTGGATGAGTAAGTCTGGAAATGACGGAAATCGGGCCAAAAACGCAAGGACCAGCGCTGGTAGGCGAGGCGGATAACGCCGCGCCAAAGGATATTCTCGCCTTATTATCACTGGGCGACTTTGAGGATTTGCTGGATGCTGAAATGATTGCTGCCGTAATGGGCGGGGCGCAATTTGCGGCACCTGACCAGCCATTAGACGGCGAAGTTATTCACGCCGATGCGACCAACGCGGATGATGCGCCGCTTGCGGCGGCTCAAGCCCTGCTTGCTCTGGCCGGTTTGCAACCGAAACCGGGTATGACGCTGGACGGCGTAGACCCTGATACGGCTAGTGAGCTTCTCAAAAAAGCTGAAATTTTGGCGATGCGAAGTGCCATGTTGTCTGCCGAAAATGCCGCTCAGCCCAAGGTTGATGCGAAAATGCTACCGAAACCGGTGAACCTGGATAAGGCAGCGCTCGCTAGCGCGGATGTCAAAATTGATGGCGAGATTGACGTAGACATCAGTGAGCTTGCGCGGCTGAAGGATGCGGCGCAAGAAATTATTAAATTGGACGCTGCATTATCGGACAAAAAATCCGGTCGCGGCGCTTTTGATAAGGCAAACCCGGTAAGTGATATAACCCCTTATAAAGCCGATGGGCCGAAGGCGAGAACTTTTGACGTCGAGAAAATTAAATCAGATACGCCAATGACAGGTGCTTCTACACAAATCATTGCGGCGCAACTGCGTAAGCAAATGGATGCACCCATGTCCGAGCCTCCGCGTGTCTCGGCGTCTTCAGCCCATGCTATTGAAGGGCTGGCATCATCCGACAATGGCTTTGCGGGCGGTCGTGAAAACGGCGCTGGCGGCGCACTTTCGCAACAATCTGCGTTGCCGGGTGCGCGCAGTACGATGCTGCATCTGGACATGCTGACAAAAGACTGGAACCAAAAGCTAGCAAATGCACTGGAACAGCGCATTACAGGTGGCGGTGAAGAAATTGATTTCATGCTGACGCCCAAATCGCTGGGGCGTATGCGCGTGAGTATGTCGATGATTGATGGTCAACTAAACCTAAACATCAAGACAGACACGGCAATGGCCGCGGCCATGTTGGGTGATGCTGAAAGCCAATTGGTTCAGATGCTTGAGGCGCGCGAATTGCGCGTCGGCAGTTTTTCTGCTGCTACAGCCGGTGATCAGGGACAACAGCAAGGCGGGTCTTCCAATGGTGATAAATCGTCAAACTCCGAAAGCCGCGGGGAAGCTGGTGATGACGCCGAAACGGTTCAGGACAGTTCTGCAACAGCCGTCGATGAAGACGGTATTAATGTAACAGCTTAGTAATTTTGAGAAGTCAGAATATTTGTTGAGGTATTGAGATGGCTGATGAAGATAATGAAGGATCCAAAAGAGGCAATTTGCTGCTGATTATCGGCGGTGTTGTTGGCGTTTTTCTCCTGATCGGAGTGGGCTTGGGTGTAGGCTACTTTTTGTTTGGCGGCGCGCCGAGCAACCCGTCGGCAGAGGTCGAGCAAATCATCGAGCGCAATAATCCGCAAGCTCAGGCACCGGTGGAAGAAGAGCCGGACGAAGAGGAAATGGTGGATAATGGCGAGGGCGGTGAAATGCCGAAGAAAATGCCGCGCTTGGCACCTGGCGAGCAGGTTTTCCTAACGACCTATTATGAGTTCCCCGGCAATCTGACGACTAATTTGCGCGGTTCGCGAAAGTTTATTCAGTTGGGCATTGCTGTATCGACACAATATGACGACACGGTCATGGCAAATGTTGATGCGCACCAGCTGGCGTTACGTTCCGAAATACTTACTGCCATGAGCGCATTCGGGGAAGAAGCCGTCGATGGTGTGCAGGGCCGTACAAACCTTGCAATTGCTATCCGCGATGCCATTAATGCCAAACTTGAGCAATTAGAGGGCTTTGGTGGTATTGAAGGCGTGCATTTTTCTAACTTCGTGATCCAGTAGCAATAGGTTTTTTCTGTGTCCTCCCGCAAACTTTCGAGTGACGAAGTTAACGCCCTCATTGAGGGTCTGAATTCGGACGTCAAGCCACAATCATCGGCTGATTTGTCGGATTCTGAAACTGTGCGTCCGTTTACGCTCGGCTCGGATGACCTGTCGGTTCTTGGTGATTACTATGCTTTGCGGATGATAAACGAGCGTTTTGCACGAAACTCGCGGTCGATTTTCCTGCCCATGTTGCGCTTGCAGCCGCGCATTTCTTCGTTCCCACCGGAAGTTAAAACCTTTGATGAATATTGCAGCGGGCTTGATGGCTTTATGAGCTTGACGACCATGCGGATGGAAGAATTGCGCGGGACATTGATGATTGTGCTCGACCCTAACTTCATCTCGACCATGACAAACTCCTATTATGGTGGCCCGGCAACGCCGCCAGACTCGACACGGGCAGAGTTTACCGACACGGAATCGCGGCTCATCGAATTGGTGTCATCCGGGCTGGGTTCGGTGCTTCAGATCGCCTGGCGCGACCTGATGCCGGTGACATTGAGCGAATTGGGCCGCGAGGTTAACCCGCAATTTGCCTCATTCGTTGACGGTTCTGATCTCGTTATTGTGTGCTCGTTTGTCGTTCAGTTGCCCAATCTCGATCCGGTTAATTTCGACATTATCTATCCGTTGCAAACCTTGCGTCCGATTGCATCGCAGCTTCGTTCGCGGACACAGACAGACTCATCCGAGGAAGATCTCGGCTGGCGCGAGCGCCTTGAGCGTGCAGTTCTCAATGTGCCGCTTGGACTGGAAGCACGGCTTGCCGAACCGACCGTAAGCATGACCCAGCTCATCTTCATGAAACCCGGAGACGTCATCCCCATTCAGTTGTACGAAGCTGTGGAACTGAACCTAGAGGGTGAGCCTTTCTATCTAGGTGAGATGGGGGAAGTCGCCGGGCAATCAGCTATTAATCTAATGAAACGCGCGGAACCCAAATCCGACTAAAGACGGAGAGTAACTATGTCTGAAAACGACGAAATGCAAACAGCGGGCGAAGACAGCCCAGTAGAAACCCCTGCAGAAGCACCAGCGGCGGCTCCGGTCGGGCAAAGCCGTGATGGGGAACGCATTGGTTTTGAAAACCTGCGCGTGCTGGAAAATATCAATGTTGAGCTGACTGTAGTTGTCGGCTCTGCCGAGATGAAAATTCGCGATCTTTTGCGGCTTAATGAAGGCTCTGTTATCGAGCTGGACCGGTTGGCGGGTGACCCGCTGGATATTCTTGCCAATGGCACCATCATTGCCAAAGGCGAGGTCGTGATGGTCGGCGAACGCTTTGGTATCCGCTTCTCGGAAATTGTTGATCCGGAAAAACGGGTAGAAAATATCTGACACATACCCTCCTTTGGCACGTGTCAGCATATTGACGCGTGTTAAGAAGTCTCGCCTATTAGGCGGGGGTTCAATTTAAAAAGTATAATAAAAACAACGAAATAAAAATATTTCATCCGATCGTGCCACTTGGCACGCTGTTTGCCTTTATTCAGTGCAGGGCGTGAACCTGCCTGAGAGGAGACAGTGATGACCAGTGATGCCATGCCAATCGGCCAAATCCTGACCGTTTTGATATTTCTGGCAAGCCTGTTGGTGGCTTTGTATTTTGTGCGTCGCCACGGCGGTGGCCTGCGCCAGCATTTTACTTCGGCGCGCCGAGCTCAGGTCGTCAGTGAGTTATTGCTTGGTCCCCAGGAACGCCTACGCATCGTTCAGATTGATAATCGCGAATATGTCATCATTTCGGGGCGAAATGGTACGCCAGCGTTTTTTGCGCTGCCGGCGAACGCCAAACGCGACGTGGCCAACAATGTCGAAAACTCCGAAGCACTTCCCAAATCGATGCACGCGTTCTTGCCGACGAAAGCTTCCGCCGCTAATCAAGGATCAGGAAAATGAACAAGCCCTTTATCCAAAGTATCTTGTCTACGCTGGCCGGTCTCGGGTTTATGCTCGTTACGACCGATGGCGCGATGGCGCAGGAAGCAGTTGGCTTGCCAGCACTTAATATGGTGACCCAGTCTGATGGCAGCACAACTTACTCGCTATCATTGCAAATTCTAGCGCTGATGACAGCGGTGTCGCTTTTGCCATCATTGGTTTTGGGCATGACCTCGTTCACCCGGATCATTATTGTTCTGTCGATCTTGCGTCAGGCAATGGGCACTCAGCAAACGCCACCAAATCAGGTGCTGATTGCGATTGCTTTGTTTTTGTCGCTGTTCATCATGACGCCGACCCTGACCGCGGTTTATGACGAAGCCGTTGATCCTTACATCGAAAAACAAATTCCCGCCGACGAAGCCATGACTACCGGTAGCACGATTATGAAGTCGTTCATGATCCGCAATACCCGCGAGAAAGATCTAGTTATGTTCTCCGAAATGGCGGGTGAGGGCAGCTTCGAGAACAATGCCGATGTGCCGCTGACCATTGTTTTGCCGGCATTCATCACGTCCGAACTTAAATCTGCTTTCCAGATCGGCTTTCTTCTTTTCCTGCCATTTCTGGTCATTGATATGGTGATCGCGTCCATTCTTATGTCGCTGGGTATGATGATGCTTAGCCCTATGCTGGTGGCGTTGCCATTTAAACTTTTGCTGTTCGTTCTGGTTGATGGTTGGTCGATGACCGTTGGCTCCCTCGTCGCCACCTACGCGTCCGGATAGTCGGACCTCACGGAGATAAAAATGGATTTTGATACAAATATCGGGTTTCTACGTCAGGCATTCTGGCAGATTATTATGGCTGCGGGGCCAATTTTGGCCATCGCTTTGGCGGTCGGTCTAGTGATCGGCATTGTCCAGGCCGCAACATCGATCAATGAGATGACACTGAGTTTTGTGCCTAAACTTGTCATAGTGGTGGCATCGCTGGCCTTGCTGTCAAATTTCATGATGCTACAGCTGACCGATTATTTCGCTTTTGTTTTCGATCAGATCACCCGCATCGGTTAGGCATATTCATGCAAGGTTTGCTGGTCGAAAATGGTTCCGGATTGCCGGGTATCGATCTCAATTTAATGATCGAATATCTGGTGCTGCATTTGCTTGCAGCACTTCGGATTGGCGCATTTTTCATCGCATCGCCATTTTTCGGTGCGCGCTATGTGCTTTTGCCGGTGCGTATTCTCTTCACCATGGTAATTGCGGTTATTCTCGTTCCAAATATTGATATCCCCGACAGCCAGTTTATCGGAACACCCAGCGGTGTTATCATTATTGTTAAAGAAATCGGTATTGGGCTTGCGGCGGGACTTATTTTGACCATCTGGTTTTCGGCTGCATCCCTCGCTGGCGAAAAGATTGCCTCCACAGCAGGTCTTGGTTTTGCAGCGCAAATGGATCCCGCTTCGGGAGCGCAGACACCGGTGGTCAGCCAAATACTCAACCTATTTTTGATCGTTTTATTTCTGTCGCTGGACGCGCATCTTCTGGTCATTTCGATCATATTAAAATCCTATGAGCTTTCGCCTATCGCCTATACGCCCGATCTTAGCTCGCTTGTCGCATCGGGTATTGAAGCGGCGGGTATGATGTTCTTTGCAGCAACAATGATCATGCTGCCCATTGTGACGCTGTTGTTGATGATTAACATTACCATCGGCGTGGTTACCCGTTCAGCGCCAACATTGAACCTGTTTTCCTTTGGCTTCCCGATTTCCATGTTGGGGGTTTTCTTCATTCTCTATATTTCCACCGACGTTATCGGTTATGCATTTACCGATTTGATCGAGGCGGCATTGGACAGTATCGAGCGCAGCATTGCGGGGATAGCCTATGGCTGAAGAAAATCAGGACAGTCAGGAGAAAACCGAGGAACCGTCCCAACGAAAACTAGAAAAAGCGCGCGAGGACGGCAAGGTTGTCTCTTCCAAAGAAATGTTTGTGTTTACCAGTCTTGCGGCGGGCCTGATGATGGGGATCGCCAGCATCGCGCTTGGGCAGCAGCCGCTGATAAACTGGGGCGGTTTATTTACACTCGATGCATCAACACATATCGACAGTCTGATTTTTGCCCACATGGATTATGCCCTGTGGTTCCTCGTGCAGGTTACGGTTGTGTTCGGATTGCCAATTATGATCGTCACCATTTTGACGCAAATCGGTGTGGGTGGCATTGTTTTCGCGCCAAAAGCCTTATCGTTTAAAGGTTCACGCATCAGCCCCATAGCCGGATTAAAGCGCATGTTCTCCATGAAGGCGCTGGTGGAATTGGGCAAATCAATACTCAAAGTTGTCTTCCTATTTGGCATTGGCTTTGTGGTGATTGTGTATTTCATGCCCGGCATTATTTGGTTTCCCAATGGTACAATGGCGAACGCGTTGGACATGATGACATCACTCATCCCCATGCTTATCGGCGGCCTGTTAATCGGCCTGCTTATTATAGCGGCGTTAGATTTTGCCTGGCAGCGCTACGACTTCATGAAACAGATGCGCATGAGCCGTCAGGACCAAAAAGACGAATTCAAGCAAACCGAAGGTTCGCCTGAAGTGAAAGCGAAAATCCGCCGTATGCAGATGGAAGCCTCTGCCAATGCGAGCCAGCAGCGTGAAGCACTTGATAAAGTTAGCGAAGCCACAGCAATTATTACCAACCCGACGCATTTTGCCGTTGCGCTTAAATATGAAGTCGGCAGCGCCGGTGCGCCAACCGTTCTGGCTATGGGCCGCGGTGTCATGGCAGAACAAATTATCGAGCGTGCCAACAAGGCCGAGGTTACGGTGTTTCAAAGCCCGTTGCTTGCGCGTGCCTTGTTCTTTACCAGCGAGATTGGTGGGGAAATTTCCGAAGCCTTGTACAATGCAGTTGCGGTTGTACTTGCCTATATTTACCGTGTCGATCAGGGTGGAGTTGCCGACCGACCTGAGGTTGACGTTCCACATGATCTGAGGTTCTCGGAAAACGGGCAGTTGCTTGAGGAGTAGAGACAATGTCACGCCGTCGTAGCCATGAAACAATTAGCGACGTCATCAGCACAGTCGTATTTCTGGGTATCGCGCTGTATGCTTTTCTCACCGGCTTTGGTGCTCTGGACGCTGGCGAGCCGATGCGGGCTGCGGGCATTTGGCTAAGCAGTCTGTTGTGCTTTCTGGGCGCGTGCCGGTTCATTGTCGCGCGCATTTATGATCAAATCATCGGGCGTGCATTATGAAAAAAACCGACCCCCGACTGACATGCCATCAATGCCGGTTTCTGCATGTAACCTACGATGCCCGACGCCCATGGGGATGTCGCAAATTTGGTTTCAAATCGCCGAATTTACCGGGT
>DKNW01000023.1:4057-7597 GCA_002469805.1 Rhodobiaceae bacterium UBA7378 | reverse complement strand
ATAAAAAAAGCGGAACCTCGAAGGTTCCGCTTTGTGTCTCCCGTTTAGAACGGAGGGCTCCTCCCAAAACCCGAGAACATAAGTTCTCCATCCACAAGAAAAAGATTAGATAAAATAGATGAGGCTGTCATTAAATTTTTACAATTTCTTGACCCTTTTCCAATCGCATGGGACAAGCGAGTTATTAATGATCCAGTAAACGGATTCGAAATATGCGCCGCACTGACTATTTTCTGCCAACGCTTAAAGAGGACCCATCCGAAGCTCAGATTGTTTCGCACCGTCTGATGCTGCGGGCCGGCATGGTGCGCCAAAGCGCTGCCGGTATTTATAGCTGGCTGCCGCTGGGATTGCGGGTGTTGCGCAAGATCGAAGAGATTGTGCGCGAAGAGCAAAACCTCGCTGGCGCAATCGAAGTGCTGATGCCGACCTTGCAACCGGCTGAAATTTGGCGCGAGTCGGGCCGGTATGAAGATTATGGCAAGGAAATGCTACGCATAACCGACCGCCACCAACGCGACCTGCTTTACGGACCGACAAACGAAGAACTCATCACCCAGATTTTTCGTGACAGCGTGCGTAGCTACAAGGAATTACCGCGCAATCTTTATCACATTCAATGGAAGTTTCGCGACGAGATCCGTCCGCGTTTTGGCGTGATGCGCGGGCGCGAGTTTCTGATGAAAGACGCTTACAGCTTCGACATTGATGAGACGTCAGCCCGCACCGCCTACCAGAAAATGTTTATTGCCTATATGCGCACATTCGACCGACTGGGACTGAGGGCCATACCTGTGGCCGCAGATACCGGGCCGATCGGCGGCGATTTGAGCCATGAATTTATCATTTTGGCGGAGACGGGTGAATCGGAAGTGTTTTGCCATGCCGATCTTTTGTCACGCGCAGCACCTGACGCAGATTATGATGGCGATTTGGCGACGGTTATCGAGCCATTTACGTCGCTATATGCGCGCAGTGATGAAATGCATGATGCTGCGCTTTTTGAAGCCGAGGTGCCAACCGATAAACAGGTTCGGGCGCGGGGTATCGAGGTCGGACATATTTTCTATTTCGGCCAGAAATATTCCGGTCCAATGGGGTGCCGGGTTGCTGGCGCGGACGGCAAAGAGGTCGACGTGCATGGCGGCTCTTACGGCATTGGCGTGTCGCGCCTTGTTGGTGGTATCATTGAAGCGTGTCATGACGAAGCTGGAATTGTTTGGCCATGGGCCGTTGCGCCGTTCCAAATTGGCGTGATTAACCTTAAACCGGGCGACGAACAGACCGACGCATTATCGGGGAAATTGTATGCGCATCTGACACAAAAAGGCCTTGATGTTCTTTATGATGATCGCAATGAACGCGCGGGTGGCAAGTTTTCCGACATGGATCTGATCGGGTTGCCTTGGCAAGCGGTGATTGGGCCGCGCGGTGCTGCGGCAGGTGAAATTGAGATTAAGAACCGAAAAACTGGCGAAAAACGCTCGCTCGATTTCGAAGCCGCATGCGCGCTGTTGGCTTCGCCACCGCCCTCTGATCCACCTTCGGCTTCACCCGCTGCTCAAGATAAGGCATAGGCGGGTTTCGTGAGCCGGGCTTTCAATAAATTGGAATGGCAGCTTGCCGGGCGATATTTGCGGGCGCGGCGGCGCGAAAGTTTTATTTCGATCATCGCTATTATCTCATTTCTGGGCATTATGCTGGGCGTGGCGACGCTTATTGTTGTTATGGCAGTGATGAACGGGTTCCGCGCCGACCTTCTGGACCGAATTCTGGGCGTGAGCGGCCATGTTGTTGTGCGCCCGTGGGGTGGGCAGTTTGAAGACAGAACCGCGACAGTGGCGCGCTTGCAAAAACTTGCCCCTGTCGTGCTGGCGACGCCGCTGGTTGACGGACAGGCCATGCTCTCGTCCGGGCAAGCGGCGCGGGGAGTTGTTGTGCGCGGCATGCCCGATGATGCTTTGAAGCGCTTGCCTGCGCTGGCAGGAAATATTACCGCCGGTACGCTGGATAATTTGTCCGATAGCGGTGGTGTTGCCATCGGCCAGCGCCTTGCTGAGCGGTACGGTATTGGCGTTGGTGATCGGGTTACGCTCATCGCGCCGCGCGGCACGGTTACGCCGTTTGGAACCACGCCACGTATCAAGCAGTTTCCGGTGGAAGCGATTTTCAGTATTGGCCTGTCGGAGTATGACCTGAACATCATGTTTGCCGGTCTGCAGACGGCGCAAGGTTTCTTTAGCGTGGGCCCGCAATCGGGCGCCATTGAATTGACGTTGGATGACCCTGATAATGTCGATATACACCGCGAATTATTGCAAACGACAGTCGGGCCCGCAGGCTCGCTGGTTGATTGGAAGCAGGCTAACCGCACGCTAGCAGGCGCGCTTGAGGTGGAGCGTAATGTCATGTTCCTAATCCTCACCCTGATTTTGCTGGTCGCGGCACTTAATATTGTGTCGGGGCTTGTCATGCTTGTGCGCGATAAACACCGCGATATCGCCGTGCTGCGCTCAATGGGTGCCAGCCGAGGCATGATTTTACGGGTGTTTTTTATTACTGGCGCCAGCATTGGCGTGATCGGTTCGCTCGCCGGCCTTGGTCTCGGCGTTGTCTTCTGCGCCTATATTGAAGAAATCAGACAGCTTCTTGTCATGATTACCGGTGCTCAACTATTTCCGGCAGAAGTTTATTTCCTAGAACGCATGCCGGCGCGTCTCGTCATGTCGGATGTGGTTCAGGTGTTGTCTATGGCCCTGACCCTTTCGTTTTTATCGACGTTATATCCGGCCTGGCGGGCGGCCTCACTCGATCCGGTGGAAGCGCTGCGTTATGAGTGAGCGGTTTTCCCTGCGCGGTGTCTACCAGAGCTTCGATCAGGCCGGGCGACAGCTTGATGTCTTGAAGGGAGTGGACCTTGATGTGGGGGCGGGTGAAACTGTTGCGTTATTGGGGCCATCTGGATCGGGCAAATCATGTCTCTTGCATATTGCGGGGCTTCTAGAAAAGCCGACCGCTGGGGAAATTTTGGTCAATGGCAAAGTTTTGCCAATACACGATGATGGCCTTCGAACACGCGGGCGTTTGCAACATATCGGCTTTGTCTATCAGTTTCATAATTTGCTGCCGGAGTTTTCAGCCGTCGAAAATGTAATGTTTCCGTTGAGGCTTCGCGGGCAGGGCAGTGGATCTGCGCGCGTGGCGGCGGCCGAGTTGCTGGAACGCTTGGGGCTATCGGACAGGCTCGGTCATTTGCCGGCCCAGCTATCGGGAGGCGAACAACAACGCGTTGCCATAGCTCGCGCGCTGGTTACACAGCCCGATGTTGTGTTGGCTGACGAGCCTACGGGCAGTCTGGATGGGGCGAACGGTGCGGTGATCGCCGACTTGTTGCTTGATCTTGCGCGTGACGTTCACGCCGCAGTCTTGCTGGCAACGCATGACACGACGTTGGCGGCGCGTGCTGACCGTATTGTGGCGTTGCAGGACGGCATTTTAAAACAACAATAAGTTCGTAATTTGCCGGAAATCTGAGGAAAA
>DKNW01000023.1:0-3697 GCA_002469805.1 Rhodobiaceae bacterium UBA7378 | reverse complement strand
CTGGGGGCCAGTCACAAGAATGTGCGGGGGGTTGTTTTGCACTTGACAACGGAACAAAACAAGAACATATTCTCATCATAACCAATGGGAGATACCGATGAACGATCTTGTTGAAGATATTCTTGCCCTGTCAGCTCTGTTTGCGATGGGCTACGCCATTTTACTTTGGGGAACAATCGGCGCTGCACTTGCTGCATAGCTAGACTAAAACCACTTATCCCCTAAATAGCGCATCCGCATCGTGACAGGTGCCTAGTATTCCCTAGAATAGCGATGTTACGTGAGTCGTTGCTTTTGGGGAAATATGTCGGAACTAGAAAAACAGCCGTCAGATGGTCAGCTCGTGGTCCCGAAATTCATACATTTGCGCGTGCATAGTGCCTATTCGCTGCTCGAAGGAGCCTTGCCGATTAAGTTATTGTCTCGCGCCGCACAATCGATGCGCATGCCAGCACTTGCAGTCACTGACCGCAATAATCTGTTTGGCGCGTTAGAGTTTTCAGAAACATTATCGGCACTGGGTATCCAACCGATTATTGGCACCACCTTGTCGGTGTATCTCGATCCCGCCGATGATAGCCCCCATAGCCTTGCGCTATTGGCAAAAAACGAAACCGGATATCGAAACCTCATGACGCTTGTCAGCGCGGCACATCTGGAAGACCGCGCGCATGGCGAGGTTGGTGTTGATGGAGATCTGCTCGCGGCGCATGGTGACGGCATTATTTGCCTGACCGGTGGAGCGGAAGGCCCGCTCAATCAGCTTTTGAAAGACGGTCGTGCAAATCTAGCTGAGGATTTGTTGGTGCGCCTGCAAAGGATATTTGCAGATAATCTGTATATTGAGTTGCAACGCTATTCTGATGGTGTCTCGCCGGACATCGAAGACTCGTTGGTGCAACTGGCTTATGCCCACGAAGTGCCTTTGGTGGCGACCAATCAGGCGTTTTTTGCATCAGAAGAAGATTATCGCGCTCATGATGCGTTAATCTGTATTGCCGAGGGGCGTTATCTCAATGAGGAAGACCGGCGCAGGCTGACCCCGGATCACCGGTTGAAGACCGCGGAAGAGATGGTGGCTTTGTTTGCGGATCTACCCGAAGCGCTCGAAAACACGGTCGAGATTGCACAACGTTGTGCCTTTAGACCGCGCGAGCACAAACCTATTTTACCGGCTTTTGCTGAGGGAGATGAGCTGGCTGAATTGCGGCATCAGGCCGAAGAGGGCTTGCGTTTGCGATTAACTCAAATTGAGGCAGCAGCGCCGGAGAACGCGTATTTTGAGCGTCTGGATTTCGAACTGGATGTCATCGGGAAAATGGGCTTTCCCGGCTATTTTTTGATCGTCGCTGATTTTATCAAATGGGCCAAAGCCCAAGATATTGCCGTCGGCCCGGGGCGTGGTTCCGGCGCTGGTTCGGTTGTTGCGTGGGCGCTGACCATTACCGATCTTGATCCCTTGCGCTTCAATCTTCTGTTTGAGCGGTTTTTGAACCCTGAGCGCGTTTCCATGCCCGACTTTGATATTGATTTCTGCCAGTCGCGCCGTGACGAAGTCATTTCCTATGTGCAGTCTAAATATGGTCGCGATCAGGTGGCGCAGATTATCACCTTCGGCAAATTGCAGGCCCGCCTTGTGTTGCGCGATGTTGGGCGTGTGTTGCAATTGCCCCACGGTCAAGTCGACCGGCTCGCCAAACTGGTGCCAAATAATCCGGCGAACCCCGTAACGCTGGCTGAGGCGATTGATGAAGAGGACCGTCTGCGCGAAGCGCGTGATAGTGACCCACAGGTCGCTGAATTGATTGCGATTTCGCTGAAACTAGAAGGGCTTTACCGCCACGCCTCAACGCATGCCGCGGGGGTTGTTATTGGCGACCGACCTCTCAATCATCTCGTGGCGCTTTACCGCGACCCGAAATCGGACATGCCGGTGACGCAGTTCAACATGAAGTGGGTGGAGCGCGCGGGTCTTGTTAAATTTGACTTTCTTGGGCTGAAAACGCTTACCGTTTTGGAAAAAGCGACCGAGCTTTTAAAGGGCAAAGGCGTTGATATCGACGTTAATAATCTGCCCCTCGATGACCCAGCCACATTTGAATTACTGGGCCGCGGCGATACGGTCGGCGTGTTTCAACTGGAAAGTGCGGGCATGCGCGACGTTCTGCGCAAAATGAAACCGGATGTGTTTGAAGATATCATCGCGCTTGTGGCGCTCTATCGGCCCGGGCCAATGGAAAATATTCCGAAATATATCTCCTGCAAGAAAGGCGAGGAAGAGCCTGATTATCTGCATCCGTCGCTACAGCCACTCTTGCAGGAAACCTATGGTGTCATGATCTATCAAGAACAGGTTATGCAGATCGCGCAAACATTATCGGGCTATTCGTTGGGTGAAGCTGACTTGCTGCGCCGGGCTATGGGCAAAAAAATTAAAGCGGAGATGGCCGCCCAGAAAGCGCGCTTCATAAATGGCGCGATTGCCAATGATGTTGATAAAAGGAAAGCGGGCGAGATTTTTGATCAGGTCGATAAATTCGCCGGGTATGGATTTAACAAAAGCCACGCGGCGGCTTATGCGCTCATTGCTTATCAAACGGCGTATCTGAAAGCCAATTATCCGGTCGCATTTTTTGCCGCGTCAATGTCACTCGATTTTGAGCGGGTCGATAAACTTGCGACCTTTAAACAAGACGCAGCAGATCGCGGCATTTCCGTTCTTAGCCCTGACATCAACCGCTCGGATGTACAATTTGCGATCGATGAGAATACGATTTTCTACGCGCTGTCAGCAGTTCGAAATGTCGGCACGCAGGCCATGCACGAGATTGTGGTCGAACGCCAACAAAACGGGCCTTTCAAGGATGTGTTCGATTTCGCCCGGCGCGCGGGTGGCCTCGGCATTAACCGCAAGCTGTTGGAAAACCTGATTGCTGCTGGTGGGCTCGATTGCCTAGAGCCTGACAGGGCGCGTCTGCATCTGGGCGTTGATATGTTGCTCGGCGAGGCGAATATTGCGCAGAACGAGCGTAAAACGCAGCAGGAAACTCTTTTTGGCGAAGCTGATATGGCCGAAAGCGCAGTTTTACCGCCTGCCGATCCGTGGTCGACAATGGACAGGCTGGCGCATGAGTTTGACGCGATCGGCTTTTACCTGTCGGGGCATCCGCTGGATGATTATCAAAATGCCATGAAACGCGCGCGCGTGGTGGCATTTGCCGATCTCGAAAAACGCGTTGAAAATGAACTGATGGTGGCTGGTGTCATTACCCGCATTGATGAGCGCCGGTCGCAACGCGGTAACGCGTTTGCGTTTATTTCGCTGTCAGATGTGACTGGGCAAGCCGAGGTGACGACATTTTCAGAGGCTTTACAGGAGGCCCGCGAATATTTGCAGGTCGGTGCGCTGGTTGTTGTGACGGTGAAGGTTGAGCGCGAAGACGGGCAAATTCGTATGCTTGCTAACAGCATCCGCCCGCTTGATCAGGTGATTGGTAACTCGTCGGCCGGCTTGCGCATATTTGTGGAAAAACCTGAAGCATGTGCGGGGCTAAAGAAGCGCCTGGTGGATGCCCAGCAAGCGTCGCATAAATCCGGCGGTACAGTGTCACTTGTAATGATGTCGCAAACGCGCGAGGTCGAATTGAGACTGCCTGAAAACTTTGTTATCACGCCGCGCATCACTGGCGCAATCAAA
>DKNW01000092.1:5319-17919 GCA_002469805.1 Rhodobiaceae bacterium UBA7378 | reverse complement strand
CTAACCAAGGCGATTGTACCCAATGGCGTGCCCAGCTTATGCGCGGCGGCGGCGGCCAGACCATCTAGTGCTGAGAGGCGTTGCTCGCGCTCGATTACACGCTGACTGGCAGCCAATGCCGCAGACATGCGCCGCCCTTCGCGGCTCACGCGCCACACGTAAGACGGAATGAAAACCAGCGCAATCAGCAATGCAGCCCAAATGCCGATCATATAAATGGACGGCAGTTCGGGTGCTGTGCCCGACCACGGCAAAGGCTGGTGATAAAACAGCAGAATACTGACCCACGCACTCGCCATTCCGACCAAAAGCGCTGTCGTTCGCGCTTGCAAAACCGAGGCCGAAATTGTGACCGGCGCCAGAAATAAAAGAGCGAACGGGTTCATTAACCCGCCTGTCAGATAAAGCAGAATACCGAGCTGGGTGAGGTCATAGGCCAGATACGCCGCTGCTTCGCGCCCGGTCAACAGATGGCTGACAGGATATCGCAGCACCAGCCAAGCGTTCAAAAGCACGGACGCGCTAATGGTAAACAAAAGTTCAATAATCGGCAGCTGAAATTCTAGCCCGAAGCCGACCAGCAACACCGCGGCTAGTTGACCAATAACCGCCAGCCAGCGCAAGAATATCTGCACGCGTAGCCGCACGGCGCTATCGCCATTGTCGCCAATATTGCCGCTAGCATCACTGCCTACGACCACATTGGTCTGCGACAACCAACTTGCAGGTGTCGTATCCATTAGCGTTCCTCCGGCGTTGTTTCTAACGCAGAAAGCACATGTTGCAACCGCAGCGTTACAGCCCAATCTCTGGCCGTACGACCCGTGCTATCGGTTTCGTCTGGATCTGCGCCGCCCGCCAGAAGCGCGGCAACAACACCGTCATGTCCCAACCGTGCTGCGCTAATAAGCGGCACTTCATTGTCCTGTGCAACACGATTAGGGTCGGCTCCACCCGCTAGCAAAATATCGACAATTTCCCGATGCCCCCGCCGCGCAGCCAGCGATAATGGCGTTGCGCGGTTAGCATCACGCCAATCCAGCCTGGCCCCCAGCTCCAGCAACGCGCTAACAGCTTCGAAACGGCCCCAGTCAGCGGCAGCATGCATGGCAGTGCCACTGCCAAGGCCACGGTCGTTGACATTGGCACCGGACAGTATTGCCAGCCGTATGCCTTCGACATCGCCGTCGCGCGCCGCCTCAATCAGCGGCTTGTCTTCGATCACTGGCTTTTCCTGCGCGCCGGTTTGCGCGACGACGCTAAATAAGAGCGCACAGACGATAAGCGCGCACCAGTTTCGTAGCGGTTTCGTGCCTTTCACGTGCGGCGTTCTAGCTGATTGATACATACTCATGCCTTGGGTATAAACGAGCGCATGTATGCGGTGCAAGCGATCAGGTACAAACAAAAAAACTAAACCTTTCCCAGCCTGTTCTTTCGTGCGCCCAAAACCCCGGCGGAGACCCAGATGAAGACGTCAATTCGCGTAAGCCTTATTATCAGCATTATCGGATTATGCGTGGTGTTTGGCGTGCTTGTCTGGCAGACCGGCGACGACCGTCCGACATCCGCAAGCCAGCAGACGCCGGACATTGGACGCAGTTTTGATCTGGTAAGTGATGATGGCGCACCGATAACGCAAGAATTTCTGCGTGGGCGTTTCACGCTGTTGTATTTCGGATTTACGTATTGCCCCGATGTCTGCCCGACCTCCTTGCAGGTAATGACGCAAGCACTTGCAGAAATTGAGGCATTTGAAAATAGCTCACCCCAAGTCACGCCGGTATTCGTGACTGTCGATCCGGCCCGCGACACACCCGAAGCCCTGAAACAATATGTCAGCCATTTCCACCCACGCCTGCAGGGGTGGACAGGCAGCGAAGAGCAGATTGCAGCAGCGATGCGGTCGTTCAAAGTTTACCGCGCACGCGTCGACGATCCGACCGTGCCGGACGGCTACACGATTGATCACAGCTCGATCTTCTATCTGATGGACCCAAACGGAAACTTTCTGGCCCATTTCGACCATGCCGTCACACCCGAAAAACTGGCAAAAACGCTTACACAACTTACCAACCAAACAAAAGTGATGCGCTAATTGCCAAGAATCCAATCGAGCAGGCCAGTTTCGCCGCCGGCACCATTTCCAAGCCCTGGCAGGCTGGTTTGCGCGGGTTGAGTGGTCATGAACTGGCGCCAGATTTGCGCTGGTAGCCCACTGCCGGTCACTTTATTCATAGGCGCGCCATCGTCATTGCCCACCCAAACGCCGACAACAAGCGCGCCCGAATAACCAACAAACCAGGCATCACGCCAGTTTTGTGATGTGCCCGTCTTACCGGCGAGCATTTGGCCACTAATTGCGGCACGTCGACCCGTGCCATCTTCAATGGTTCGCATTAGCATATTGTTCATCGCCGCCACATCGCCTGCGGCAATCACGCGTGGGGGTGCTGGCGCAGTCCGTTCGTATAAAATAGTGCCGGATTTTGTGATGGCGGCATTAATGATGTAGGGAAATGTTTGATAACCACCATTGGCAAAATGCGCATAGGCTGCGGTCAATTCCAGAAGGCTAACTTCGAAACTACCCAGCGCAATTGACGGGTGTGGCCGCAAGCGTGATGTGATGCCCAGCCGCCGCGCAATTTCGATAACCCGCGCACGCCCCGCCTGCTCACTCACCTGAACCGCCACCGTGTTTAGGGATTTAGCCAGCGCACGCGCCATGGTCACTTCGCCCTCATACACCTCGCTATAATTACGAGGCGTCCAGTCCTCGACCGAAAACGGCGCATCGGTAAATTGCTGGTCGGGTGACAGACCGCTTTCAAGGCCCGCAAGATAGACCAGAGGCTTGAAGGCTGAGCCGGGCTGCCGGTTGGCCTGTACCGCCCGGTTAAACTGGCTCTTAGCATATGAGCGCCCGCCCACAATGGCCCGAACCGCGCCGTCTGGTGTCATTACCACCACCGCTGCCTGACCCGCCGCACGTGCAGCGCCATCGCGCGTAAGCACAGCGTTCAGCGCATTTTCTGCTGCCTGCTGCATAGCCGGATCAATAGTTGTGATGACATCAATGTCCGAGCGCGGCCGACCGATAAAGCCCGGCAATTGCTCCAGTGCCCAGTCGACCGCGTAATGCGCGCTTGCCCCGTTCTGGCGCGATACGCGCAAGGCCTCGAAGGTAATATTATCAGCTTGCGCCTGTGCCAAATATCCAGTCTGTGTCATAGCCTTCAAAACCTGTCGCGCGCGCAAAACTGCGGCTTCGGGGTCGCGGGTTGGGGCGTAACGTGACGGGGCTTTGAGGAGGCCGGCAAGGATAGCTGCCTCTGGCAAGGTTAGTTCTTGCGCCGGACGCGCAAAATAAGTTTGCGCTGCCGCCTGCACGCCATAAGCGCCGGCCCCGAAATATACCCGATTGAAATACAACGCCATGATTTCCTGTTTGGATAGGCGAGCTTCCATCCAGAAGGCCAGCAACAATTCCTGCACTTTGCGCTTAAATGTGCGATCGGGCGTCAGGAACACGTTTTTGGCTAGCTGCTGAGTGAGTGTAGACCCGCCCTGTACAAATCGGCCAGCGCGCAAATTGGCAAACATAGCGCGTGCCAGGCCGCGCGGGTCCAGCCCATAATGGGAGAAAAATCGCCGGTCTTCGATCGCAACGACTGCCTGTACAAGATGCGACGGAAGATCGTCATAGCGCAAGGGCGCACCATTGTTGCGCCCGCGCTGTGAAAGCGCTGCATCGTCACGCGCATATACCCGCACTTCTGGACTGCGCGATACCGACCAAAGGCCATCCGTATCGGGCATGTCGAGCGCATAGTAAAAAATCAGCCCCGATAGCCCGATGCCGCCCCATAGCGCAACGACAAGCCCCCAATAGAACACTGCGCCAATACGCGAGCGCTTGGCTGAGGATTTTTTGGCAGGCTTGTTTTTGGCGGGATTGCGCTTTGCATCTTTACCAGCCATGGAAACACTCCGCGTTCTTATCAGATACTATCTTTATGAAATAACATCATCTTCAGATATCGAGATTCGTGACCGCCAGCGCGTTGGTCTGGATAAATTGACGGCGCGGCTCGACCACATCGCCCATTAATTGCTCGAACAGGTCATTGCTTTCCGCCACATCCTGCACGCGCACCTGCAAAAGGGTGCGCGCATCGCGGTCCAGCGTCGTTTGCCACAACTGGTCGGGGTTCATCTCGCCCAGCCCCTTATATCGCTGCAAGCTGATCCCCTGCTGACCGTGCTCTAAAACCGTGTCCAGTAGCTGCAAGGGCGTGCCGACCATCACCGTCTTGTCTTTGATCGTCAAGCTTGCCGGATCGAGATAAACCGATTGCAAGGCCGTCGCCATCGTATCGAGACGCCGCGCATCAGCTGAGGCAATTAGCGGACCGTCAATATTGACGGTCTCGCTGACGCCCCGCAATTCGCGGGTGAACAACAAGCCACCATCGCCCGACGGTGTGCCCTGCCAGCCGCGCTCAACCTCGTCGAGCATGCGATTAAGCCGCGCTGCGATATAGGATGAACTTTGCTCGGCCAGCTCTGGTTTCGACATGATGTCCGGCGTCAATGCGCCAGCAATAGCAGTCTGTTCAATAATGAATTTCGGATAACGCGACGGCAGTGTTTCGAGAATGGCGCGAATATCGCGGGCCTGTTTGACCAGCTCTGCCAGATCCGCGCCGCTGCGCTGTTCGCCGCTCGCCAGCGTCAGTACCGCATCACCAAGGCCGGTTTCAATTAGATAATCCTCAAGCGCGCTTTCATCTTTCAGATAAGTCTCCGAGCTCTGCCGCTTGATTTTATAGAGCGGTGGCTGGGCGATATACAAATATCCCCCTTCGATCACCTCCGGCATTTGCCGGTAGAAAAACGTCAACAGCAAGGTGCGAATATGCGCGCCGTCGACATCAGCATCTGTCATGATGATGATTTTGTGATAACGCAATTTCTCAATATTGAAATCTTCGCGGCCAATGCCCGTCCCCAGCGCGGTGATCAGTGTGCCAATTTCGTTCGACGACAGCATTTTATCAAAGCGCGCGCGCTCGACATTCAGAATTTTGCCGCGCAAAGGCAAGACCGCTTGATTAGACCGGTTGCGCGCTTGTTTTGCAGAGCCGCCCGCGCTATCGCCCTCAACGATGAACAGCTCAGCCCGGCTCGGATCCCGTTCCTGACAATCTGCCAGTTTCCCAGGCAAGCTGGAAACATCGAGCGCGCCTTTGCGCCGCGTCAACTCGCGAGCCTTACGTGCCGCTTCGCGCGCGGCAGCGGCCTCAACCACCTTGTTAACAATTGCACGTGCTTCATTGGGATGTTCTTCAAACCAGTTTGTCAGCACATCATTCACAACGCTTTCGACTACCGGGCGCACTTCTGACGACACCAACTTGTCTTTTGTCTGGCTCGAAAATTTCGGGTCAGGCACCTTCACCGAAAGCACGGCGGTTAATCCCTCGCGGCAGTCATCCCCCGTAAGCGCAACCTTTTCTTTTTTGGCAAGCCCTGTCGCGTTCGCATAATTATTCACCGTGCGCGTCAGTGCACCACGAAACCCGGCCAGATGTGTGCCGCCATCGCGCTGCGGGATGTTATTGGTGAAGCACAAAACGGTTTCGTGATAACTGTCATTCCACCAAAGCGCCAGTTCTACACCAATGTCATCTTGCTCAGATTGCAAAGTCACGGGCGCATCAAGCAGCGCTGATTTATTGCGGTCGAGATAGCGCACAAAAGCCTCAAGCCCCCCCTCAAAGGTCAGGTCGACGATCCGCGCTTCCGGCCCGCGCTTATCTTCCAGCGTGATCGAAACACCGCTGTTCAAAAACGCCAATTCGCGCAGACGATGCTCCAGCGTGTCAAAACTAAACTCGGTCATGGTAAATGTCTTGTCAGAGGGATGAAACGTCACCTGCGTACCGCTCAACTCAGTGTCACCCGCCACCGCAAGATCGGCCTCAGCCTCGCCATGCAAAAACCGCATCGTGTGGGTTTTACCATCGCGATGAATGGTGAGATCCAGCCAGTCCGACAAGGCATTAACCACCGAGATACCAACCCCATGCAGACCGCCGGAAACCTTGTAGCTATTCTGGTCAAACTTACCGCCTGCGTGGAGTTGGGTCATAATAACTTGCGCTGCCGACACACCTTCTTCTGGGTGCATCTCCGTCGGAATACCGCGACCATTATCCGATACCGTCACCGACCCGTCAGCGTTCAGGCACACTTCTACCGTGTCGCAATGTCCAGCCAAAGCTTCGTCAATGGCGTTATCAACGACCTCGTAAACCATGTGGTGCAAGCCGGTGCCATCATCTGTGTCGCCAATATACATGCCCGGGCGTTTACGCACGGCCTCCAGGCCCTTCAGAACTTTAATGGATGAGGCGCCGTATTCGTTTTCGTCGGTCTGTTCACTCATTTTTCTTGTCTGCCTTTCGGGTTAAATCGTAGCGCGTGCATGATTAAAGAGACATCATCGGGCCGGGCTGTATGGCCCCGCCTGAAATATGCAAATGACTGGTATGGTGGGTGAAATCCGCAAATGCCGCCGCATCAGTGCCGGTAATCCAACACTGGCCGCCGAGATCCGACAGAATTTCAAACAAAGCATGGCGCCGGGCGGCATCCAGATGCGCGGCAACCTCGTCCAGCAACAAAACCGGCACATCGCCTATACGCGCGGCCACACTGCGGGCCTGCGCCATAATCAGCCCGACCAGCAATCCTTTTTGTTCGCCGGTCGAACACATGGCCGCCGCAATGTTTTTGCCGGCGTGTGTCACGTGCAGATCTGTACGGTGCGGTCCCTCAAGCGTGCGCCCTGCAGCTGCATCGCGCGGGCGTGCAGCCAGCAAGCGCCCGCGCCACGCATCTTCAACCTCGATTGCAGCCTCGGCGCGCACACCCGCCTCAAGCGTGCCCTCTAACGCCACAACAGCGCGGGGGAAAACCGTATCGGGCATGGCGGCCAGACCCTCTGCCAACGCATCTAGCGCACCGAGGCGCGCGGCGGCAATTGCGGTGCCAAGCTGCGCCATATTTTCTTCCAGCCCGTCCAGCCAGCCATTATTGCTGAACTGCGTCCCCGGCGTTTGCAGCAGTTTATTACGCTCGCGCATGGCACGCTCATATTGGCTGAGCTGACCCGTCAGGCCCGGCACCAGCGTTTGCGCAAACCGGTCGAGAAACTTGCGACGCCCGCCCGCGCCATCGGTAAACAAACGGTCCATGGCGGGGGTCAGCCATAATTGCGGCATAGCCAGCGATATTTTATCAAAGCCGCGCGCGGTCGCACCATCGACACGCAATTCGCGCCCACTCCCATCGCCAGCAAAGCGCACGCCAACCCGCATCGGGGCTGTGGGCGTGGTGATATCGGCCAGAACAGTCCAACTACCATCACCAGATGCAGACACCATGTCGTCGAGCTGGGCACTGCGTAATCCGCGCCCAGGGGCTAGCATTGATATGGCCTCTAGAACATTTGTCTTACCCGCCCCGTTAGGGCCGGTAAGAATAACAGCGCCGCAATTGACGTTAACATCAACCTGCGCATGCGAACGAAAATGCGTGAGGCGCAGACGCGAGAGGTGCGGCGCAGCCAATTGTAGGTTTGCAAAGGAAGCCGGTTGGGCGGTTTGAGGCAAAAAACCCACCTCACACCCGCATGGGCATTAGCACGTAGAGTGCTTGGGTATCCTCGCCATCGCGGACAATGGTTGGCGCCCCGCTATTTGATAATTCAAACGTCGCTGTTTCGCCATCAAGCTGGCCGGTAATGTCCAGCAGATAGCGCGCATTGAAACCGATCTCCAGGGGTTCGGCCTGATAACTCACGCTAATCTCGTCACTGGCATTGCCACTATCTGGGTTCGATACTGACAAGCCCAAGCTATCTGTGTCGAGGCTGAGTTTGACGGCACGCGACTTCTCGCTCGAAATGGCTGAAACCCGATCAACGCTTTGCGCAAAACTTTTCGCATCAACGTCGAGAACCTTGTCATTATCGACTGGAATAACCCGCGTATAGTCTGGGAATTTGCCATCGATCAATTTCGAGGTCAGTACGATATTATCAAAGGCAAAATTAATCTTAGTGTCTGAAACCTGCAGCGACACCTCGCCTTCGGCTTCTTCCAGAAGTTTTTGCACCTCGCCCACAGTCTTGCGCGGAATGATGATGGCAGGCATATCCGTCGCCCCAACCGGCTGAGTAATTTGCACGCGCGCAAGACGGTGCCCGTCAGTCGCAACCGCGCGCAGCAATTGCTCGCCCTCTTCTTCCAACGCATGCAGGTAGATGCCATTGAGGTAATAGCGGGTTTCCTCGACCGAAATCGCGAAACGTGTTTTTTCAATCAACCTGCGCAATTCGGACCCGGACAGAGCGAAAGCCACCGGCATTTCATCACGCGCCATTGCAGGGAAATCCTCGCGCGGCAGCGTTTGCAGCATGAAGGACGACTTCCCCGATACAAGCGTGAGACGCTCGGCGCTTTCATCCTTAGCAAGCTCAACCTGCGCACCATCTGGCAATTTGCGTACAATGTCATACAGCATATGCGCTGGCGCCGTTATCGCGCCGGGCTGGGTAATCTCGGCCTCAACCCGCTCGCGCACCTCTATTTCAAGGTCGGTTGCGGTCAGCGTTACCACGCCATTATCGGCCTCCAGAAGAACATTGGATAAAATCGGGATCGTGTTGCGCCGCTCAACGACACTTTGCACATGGTTAAGCGCTTTCAGGAAGGCACTGCGTTCAATTGTGGTTTTCATCCGACCCTCTTTGTTCCCGATCCCACCGGCTCAACTGGTGTGTTAACGAGTATCTGCACCCGCGCGCCAAACGACGCGAAAAGCCTCGAATCACCCTGCAAAACAGGGTTACAATTTGATTAATATTTATAGCAGAAACGGGGCTGAAAGGGGCTTTTTTTTACCCCCTCTCCCGCAATGTGACCGCTAGTTTTCAAGCATGCGCCGCAACAGATCTACATCTTCGTCAAGCGCCGGGTCTTCTTCGCGTAATTGTTCGATTTTACGCACAGCGTGAATGACGGTTGTATGATCACGACCGCCAAATTTCCGGCCAATTTCCGGTAGCGACCGGCTGGTCAGCTGCTTTGACAAATACATGGCAATCTGGCGCGGTCGCGCCACGGAACGCGCCCGGCGCGCCGATAGCATATCGCCCATTTTGACGTTGAAATATTCGGCCACGCGACGTTGGATTTCATCGATTGTGACGCGCCGCTCAGAAGCCCGCAATAGATCGCGCAATACATCTTGTGCCATTTCAAGCGTTACCGGACGCCCAACGAACGACGCATAGGCGACAACGCGGTTCAAAGCACCTTCCAGCTCCCGAATATTCGACACAATACGCTGGGCAAGAAATTCCAGAACCGGCTGCGGGATCGGCGTTGTTTCCGCCCGCACCGCCAGCGCGTCGGCTTTCGACTGTAAAATACCAAGGCGCAATTCATAATCTGTCGGATGGATGTCAGCCACCAGCCCCCAGCCCAGTCGCGACCGGATCCGTTCCTCAATGCCTTCGAGGTCTGTCGGCGAGCGGTCGGCAGAAATAATCACTTGGCGGTTATGGTCTATGAGCGCATTAAACGTATGGAAAAATTCTTCCTGCGTTGAATCCTTGCCGGCGATAAACTGAATATCATCGATCATCAGCACATCCACCTCACGGAATTGCTGTTTGAAAGCCATCGTATCCTTAAACCGCAAGGCACGAATGAACTGATACATAAATTTTTCAGCCGATAGATACAAAACGGTGCGCTGCGGATCCTGACGACGAATTTCCCAGGCAATCGCGTGCATGAGGTGGGTTTTACCTAGCCCGACACCGCCATATAGAAACAGCGGATTGAAGGCCACTTCATCGGCTTCGGTCAGGCGTCGTGCAGCGGCGTGAGCCAACTCATTGGATTTACCAACGACAAAATTTTCAAACGTAAAGCGCGGGTCGAGCGGTGCCCCCAGATCATCGCGCAGGCCAACATTTTCTGCCAGCGGCGCGGCGGCAGGCTGGCGCAAGGGCTGGGTTGCCTCAATCGGGGGCAATCGGCTCGGCGGTGCCGTTTGCATGCGCGTCTCCGATTTCGTTTCGACCGGCGCCCACTCTGGCTGCAATTCGATGTCGATGCGTTTGACCGTCGGGTCTTCATTTTGCCAGTAATCGCGGATGCGCGGCAGATAATGCGCCTCGATCCAGCTGCGAACAAACCGCGTCGGTACCTTTAAAACGACCCGACCCCGGTGCACGCTATCAACCGATAACAGCTTGAACCAGCTATTAAAAGTCGCTTCACCAAGCTCGGCACGCAGCCGCGAACGTACACGGTGCCACTGGGCATCAAGCGCTGAGTTTGCCGCGACGTCGCTGTCCCTGTTTTCAGGATGTTGCTTCCCCGCTTTGGCTGCTGGTTCTTTGTTGCCAGCACCCTTATCCATATTGTCTTCCAAAACTGCACACCCTCAATTTTTAATCCGGCACTGCCGGACGCCGTGTTCATCCGGCGATTAATTTTGTACCCAAGGCAAACCTTCGAATTTCCATCCGTTTACTTGACCTCGGTGACCCCCACTATCCGTATCACCTTCAAAGCCGCCTGCTACATTATAGCAATCAGCGAACCCCACTTGCGTCAGCGCCTGCGCCGCTGCCTGCGACCGCATTCCAGACCGGCACAGCGTGAATATCGCTGCCGATTTGGTTGAAACGGCCTCCTCCACTTGCGCGACAAATTGAGCATTAACACCCATGTCAGGAAAACACTGCCACTCCGCGCAGACAAGCGTGGCCGCAATATCACTAAGATCTGGCACGCCTACAAATGCCCATTCAGCTTGCGTGCGTACGTCAACCAAAACGGCGTCTGCATGCGCGCCCAAATATTGCCATGCCGTTGCAGGTGCTACGTGGCCCGCAAAGCCTTCATGCTCAATATTCAGCACACTTAAATTTATGACACTTGGGTCGTCCACTGCTTCCTCCAAAACAGAACTGCCATCGTCAGGCTGTTAAAAATCTTTTTCCTGAACAGTCCCGTGGAGAAAATTTTGCTTTAAATCAGCGCATTAGCCAAAACGCCTGATAACTGCCGTTTTCTGTCGGTTATCTGTCACGGTTAACGATACAAATTCACCCGCATGGGCGCAACGGGAAGGAAACAAGAACAGAGACGAATCTGCATTTTTTTTAATTTTGTTACGCCGTAATTAAAAAAGCGTGAACAATTATGCCGCAAGCAGCACGATATAATTTCTAATAAAACGATAAAATTAGGAAATGGAAGCGACGCGTTTGGCGAGACGCGAAACCTTCCGCGCAGCGGCACGCTTATGGACCAGACCTTTGTGACCGGCTTTGGCGATCATGGGCTGGGCAACGCGCAGTGCAGAGATAGCGTCATCTTTGCTGCCGCTTTCAATGGCTTCTTCCACCCGGCGGATGGACGACCGCATTTGGCTCCGCTGGTGCCGGTTACGAACCGTGCGTGCGGCGATCTTGCGAACCATTTTCTTGGCAGAACTTGTATTTGCCATTCTTCGAACCCTGTTAGCTATATTCCCCGCGCATATGCGGCGGGTGAGACAGCGTTATAGGGCGCGGCAAAGCGAAGGTCAACCGCCAAATTCGCCCCCTGTAGAGGGGTGGCGCCTACCCCTTTTTGGGAGGCTAACTGTTATTAAATTTTGGTTGTCTTTTCTCAATGAAGGCTTCCATGCCCTCTTTCTGATCGTCAAAAGCAAACAGCGAATGAAAAAGCCGACGTTCAAAGCGCACGCCCTCGCGCAATGTTGTCTCGAAGGCTTCATTGACACATTCCTTGGCAATCATCACCGACGGCGCAGATTTCTCAGCTATTTTTTCTGCAACATCCATGGCTTCGTCAAGCAAGTCATCAGCCGGCACAATTCGGCTTACAAGACCACAGCGTTCGGCTTCCTCGGCATCCATCATGCGCCCGGTAAGGCACATTTCCATCGCTTTGGATTTCCCGACAAAACGCGTGAGCCTTTGCGTGCCGCCGGCGCCCGGAATGACCCCAAGATTAATTTCCGGCTGGCCGAATTTCGCCGTATCCGCCGCCAGAATAAAGTCGCACATCATCGCTAACTCGCACCCGCCGCCCAGCGCATAGCCGGCAACCGCGGCAATGATTGGCTTGCGCGCGCGTGTCGCGGCTTCCCAGTTTGCGGTAATGAAATCTTCGCGCAGCACGTCGATATAATCTTTGCCGACCATTTCTTTGATATCAGCACCCGCGGCAAAAGCCTTGGCCGAGCCGGTTAGCACCATGCACCCGACCGCATCATTTTCTTCCATGGCGGCAATGGCATGGGTTAATTCATCCATGAGTGGCCCGCATAATGCGTTGAGCGCCTGCGGGCGGTGCAGGGTGATAAGCCCCACTCTGCCTTTGATTTCAATCAGAATATTTTCGTATTTCATTGCGATGCCCTCTTATCAGCGCGGCTCATATCCGCCGCAAACCCTTTTGTCGACCGGATTACTCATTTACCTGACCGGTGCCTGACCGG
>DKNW01000092.1:660-4938 GCA_002469805.1 Rhodobiaceae bacterium UBA7378 | reverse complement strand
TCTCGCCTCCTCGTTGAAATGTCAACACACGGTCAGAAGAACTGGCCTTCTGCCATCCCAAATTCGGCAGCGTTTCGAGGTAATACCTTCGCACATTTTTCGCGCTGCGTGCGGCGTCTGTCTGCCGTGTTTCGATCTGGACAATGCGCCCTTCGGGTTTATCAAAAACCAGTTGTCCGCCTTCCAGTTCCTCAAGCCCGGGGGCCAGCGGAATATCTGGCGCCAAGGACAGATAGACATCGCGCGCCATCGCCAATGAGCCGCCCGCGTAAATCGCCAAGACCAGCCAGCTTAAAACCAGAACGCGAAAATGGCGCCGTTTTATTGTGGTCACTGCCATGCTGTCTGCCATGCTACCTCCTCTGTCGGCTCTAAAGTCGTTTGCGCCGCCACTTTTTGACATGGTCATCAAAGCTGCGGCTTAGGCCGCGATTGACGCCGGGGCTAGGACCGCGATTAACGTTGACACGCCGAGCAGTAAAAACTCGACCGCCCCGATTGAACAATGCGAGTGACGTTACCACCGCAATCAGGTGTCGTACAGAGCTCACCGGCCCGGTCATACACCGCAAAACCGTGCTGGAAATATCCGAGATTTCCGTCGCTATCAGCAAAATCACGCAAGGTTGAGCCACCCGCGGCAATGGCTTCGCCCAGCACATTACGAATGGCGGGCACCAAACGCCGAACCCGCACAGGACCAAGGTTAGCGGCTTTTCTTTTGGGGCTTATGCCGGCGCGAAACAATGCTTCGCACACATATATATTACCCAATCCAGCCACCACCTTCTGGTCGAGCAAAACCGATTTCACCGGACTTTGCCGTGTAGCACAGGCGGCCAGTAAATACGCATCATCAAATGCATTGCCCAGCGGCTCCGGGCCGAGGCTTTCGAGAAACCGGGATGGTCCGGTCGCTGGGGTCAGATCCATGAACCCAAAGCGGCGCGGATCGGCATAGGTAATGAGGGTGTCGTCGTCCAACTCTAGGCGCACATGCACGTGCTTTTGCACCACGCCGGCGGCCAGGGTGTTTTTGTAAACACCTAGTGCTTCATTTGATATCTCATTTGATGGTGCATCGGTGCTGGCATCCATGCGCGCCTGCGCGTCAAGGCCAGTGGCGTAAACCTGGAACCGGCCGGTCATACCAAGATGGCTCAACCATATCTGCGCGGGGGCTCCAATCGGATGAACGTGCGCCAGCAAATATTTAGCACGGCGGGTCACGCTTTCAATGCGCGCGCCGGTCAGGGCGGTCTCGAAATTTGCCGGGAACGGAAAACGCAGATCCGGACGCGTCAGCGTGACCTTGCGGATCACGCGATCTTCCATATGCGGCGCAAGGCCGCGCCGCACTGTTTCGACTTCGGGTAACTCTGGCATGGCGCAGATTATAGCCCTTTGCGCCCGATCACGCCATTACCATCACCCGCCCGGCGACCGCGCCAAAAGCCGCCAGTTGTAGCCACAGCAGGCTGTTTCGGCTATCGTCGCGCTCATGGAAAAAAGCGACAATTCCGGCCCGTCTATAAGCCCTCTTACAGGCCGCGATGGGACGTTGACAGATTTCGGCTTTCGGCAGGTGCCCACGGCTGACAAGCAGGCTCTTGTGCGTGATGTGTTTGACGCCGTTGCGGCGCGCTATGACCTGATGAATGATCTGATGTCAGCAGGGTTGCACCGTGTATGGAAGCGGCGTTTGGTCGAGCTTCTATTTCTGCGTCGCAACCCGGGCCGCGATACGCTGCATATGGCCGATATTGCCGGTGGCACGGGCGATATTGCGTTTCGTGCCGCGCGTGCGGCACACCGAGGCGCCACCCCCATACAAATACAGGTAATCGACGCCAATACCGAAATGCTGCGTGTGGGGAAAAACCGCGCCATCACCGCGCGCGATGCTCTACCGGTTTCGTTCACCACGGGCAATGCAGAGCATTTGCCGCTGGCCGATAACAGTATGGATATTTACACCGTGGCTTTCGGCATTCGTAACGTCACCCACCGCGCGGCGGCATTGGACGAAGCATGGCGCGTATTAAAACCCGGCGGTCGGTTCGTCTGCCTTGAGTTTTCTAATATCCCAAGTGATATATTGACCCGCGTTTACGATAGCTATTCGTTTCGGGTTATCCCGCCACTGGGCCAGCTAGTGACCGGCGACGGCGACCCCTATCAATATCTGGTTGAGAGCATTCGCAAATTTCCACGCGCCGATACCTTTGCCGATGAGGTGACCGCCGCGGGGTTTTCGCGGGTCGCAGTCGAACGTCTAAGTGGTGGCGTTGCCGCGCTTCATAGCGGCTGGAAAGTGTAGACATGCTGGTTGTGCGATTGTTTCGGTTTTTGCGTATGGCGCGCCTCTTGTTGGCGCAGGACGCTTTACTACCGCCAGATTTTAACGAGCGCGCGCCATTGGGTTTGCGCATCCTGCGGGCTGTTCTGACGATCGCTGCGCCGCGATTTGCCGATGCCCAGCGCGGCAGCGCCCTATCAGACCGGATCCGCCGCCTTGGACCGACTTATATTAAGCTCGGTCAGTTTCTCGCAACACGACCGGATATTATCGGCATGCAAATGGCCGCTGACTTGCAACATCTACAAGACCGGCTACCGGCGTTTGGCGATGCCCATGTCAAACGCATCATCGCGACAGATCTCGCCGATAGCGAAAAGATATTTGAAAACATGGGTCCGGCCATTGCTGCCGCCTCGATCGCGCAAGTGCATCAGGCCCACCGCCTCGGCCAGCCGAACGCGCGCCTCGCAATCAAAATTCTGCGCCCGCGCATTGACCGCAAAGTTGTGCGTGATTTGGCGACATTCCGTGTTATTGCGCGCTGGATTGAGCGGCTGATGCCTTCGACACGGCGGCTGCGCCCGGTGGATGCCATCGACACGCTATCGCATTCGCTAGAAGCGGAAACCGATTTGCGGCGCGAAGCAGCTGCGATTGAAGAGATGGCCTATAATAGCCGCGACGATGTTGGGTTTAGCGTGCCGCGTGTTTTGTGGGATGGTACGGCACGACGCGTTTTAACTATGGAATGGGTCGACGGCATTGCCGCATCCGATATTGAAGCATTGCGCGCCGCCGGGCTGGATTTGCCCGACCTTGCGACACGGCTTATTCGGATTTTCCTTACCCATGCACTGCGCGACGGTTTTTTCCATGCCGATATGCACCAAGGAAATCTACTGATAAAACCTGATGGCACAATTGTCGGCATTGATCTTGGTATTACCGGCCGCCTTGATAGTGACAGTCGGCGTTTTTTGGCTGAGATTCTATCTGGGTTTATCACCCGTGATTACCGCAAGGTTGCACGCGTCCATCTGGAAGCAGGCTATGTACCCAAGCGCCACAGCGTTGAAGATTTCGCCCAGGCCTTGCGCAGCATTGGCGAGCCTATTCGCGACCTTGATGCGTCTGATATATCCATGTCGCGGCTGTTAACTCAGCTTTTCGAGGTGACCGACCAATTCGACATGCGCACACAACCCCAACTTCTTTTGCTGCAAAAAACCATGGTGACGGTTGAAGGCGTGGCGCGTAGTTTCGACCCGACATTAAATATCTGGGAAGCCGCCGATCCGGTGGTTACCAAATGGTTGCGTAAACAGCTTGGACCGGAAGCATTGATACGCGATATCGCCGAGGCCGCAAGACCAAGCCTGCAGGCGGCTTTGCGCCTGCCGGAAACACTGGCGCAACTGGAACGCGCGGGCGCGGCCCTTGAAGATATGGCCACAAACCCCACCGAGCCACCAAAGCCGACATCCTCACGCCTTGTCTGGCTGGCACTATCAGTGGCGGCGGTGTCTTTGCTGCTGCATTGGCGTTAACCGCAGAGGGCTGATTTTCAGGAGTTAAATATTCGGCATGTCTGCAATGCGGTACCGCACAATATTACAAAAATTTATGGTAAAAAATTTTAACTGCGCTACAACCGAGTAGTTTGAAGTTTTATCGAGCGTAGAACCATGCAACGGGTATTACTCATAATCGGTGGCGGCATCGCGGCTTACAAAGCGCCCGAACTTGTGCGCCGATTGCGCGATCTCGGGCTCAGCGTGCGCTGCCTGCTGACGGCATCTGCTACACAGTTTGTTGCGCCGCTCTCGCTTGCCAGCGTGTCTGGCGACCGGGTTTATGAAAACCTTTTTGATCTGACCGACGAAGCCGAGATGGGGCATATACAATTGTCTCGTGATGCCGACCTTGTTCTAGTTGCGCCGGCAACCGCCGACATTATGGCGCGCATGGCGCATGGC
>DKNW01000092.1:0-357 GCA_002469805.1 Rhodobiaceae bacterium UBA7378 | reverse complement strand
TATGGCGCGCATGGCGCATGGCACAGCAAATGATCTGGCTACCACCACCCTACTCGCAACCGATAAGCCGGTGATGATCGCGCCGGCCATGAATGTGCGCATGTGGACGCATACCGCAACCCAGCGCAATCTTACGCAATTGGTTGATGACGGTATTGGCATTATCGGGCCTGATGATGGCGACATGGCGTGCGGCGAGTTTGGCCCTGGGCGCATGAGCGCGCCGGACGCGATTGCGGCGCAAGTTCATGCCCGCCTGTCAGGTGCGGGTCAGCCCGAAGCTGGACCACATACGGGCCGGAAAATTCTGGTCACGGCTGGCCCAACCCATGAACCTATTGATCCGGTGCGCTATAT
>DKNW01000067.1 GCA_002469805.1 Rhodobiaceae bacterium UBA7378 | reverse complement strand
TGAAAATAAAACTGGAACATTTTCGGCGTGGAAATCAGCCTGCCGATTTCATCAAGCCCCACTGTGCCCAGCGAGGACACACCAAACAGTGTGTTAAATTTTTCCGCCGCGCGCGCCACCGCGCGCTCGCCATCATGATGAAACAGCCGTTGCAGCGCCGTGGGTGAACAAAAAATCGGCAACCCCAGCTGGCAGCCCATCACCTCAACCGACATGTCGATATCGGCAACCCCGGCCAGCACATTGGGCACAAGGTCATAATCTTCAAAGGCATGGGTGTTGCGCCGATAGGTCACTTCATCATCGGCCGCCCCGTCAATGTAATGAAAAATCGGGCCGGGCAGACGACGGCGCGCGAGATAGCGCAAATCATCGACATTACTGCATTGTGATAGTCTGCGTGGCATGACGCCCCCTAATCGGTTTTGAAATGTTTTGACAATTTCAGGCCTTGCGCCTGGTAATTGGAATTGAGGCCCGCACCATACAAGGTTTCGGGCAAGTCTGTCAGGCGCTCATAGATCAAACGCCCGATAATTTGGCCGTGTTCCAAAATGAACGGCACCTCGCGCGAGCGCACCTCGAGCACGGCGCGACTGCCCGAACCGCCGGCTTCGTTCATGCCGAAACCGGGGTCAAAAAAGCCCGCATAATGCACGCGAAACTCGCCAACAAGCGGGTTGAAGGGTACCATTTCGGCGGCGTGACTGGCCGGAATTGTCACCGCTTCGCGCGACGCGAGAATATAAAACTCGTCCGGATCAAGAATGATTTCGTTAATATCACCGTGATAAATCGGTTCCCAATACTGGCTGATCGACAGGGCGGCTTTTCTATCGACATCAATAAGACCGGCATGGCGTTTCCCGCGATACCCGATCAGGCCAGATTTTGGATCGCCGCGTAAGTCGATCGACACGCCCAATCCCTGATCGATATTTGCCGCGCCGTTCACCAGCCCAACTTGCTCATGCAAGCGCCGTGTCTCGGCATCGGAGTGGTTGGGTGAACCGCGCCGGAAACGCAACTGTGAAAGCCGCGAGCCAGCGCGCACTAAAATTGGAAATGTGCGCGGGCTGACCTCAAGATAAAGATGCCCTTTATAGCCCGCCGGCACCTTGTCGAACTCGCTACCAAAATCGGTAATCAGACGAGTAAAGACATCAATGCGCCCCGTCGAACTTTTCGGATTAGCAAAGCCAGCCGTTCTTTCCGGCAGGGACAACGCTTCCATAAGCGGCACTAGATATACGCACCCGGTTTCGAGCACCGCACCTTGGCGCAGATCAATTTTGTGATAGGCAAGCTTGCCGATCTTATCCATCACGCTGCCTTTGGTGCCGGGCAAAAAGCTGGCGCGCACGCGATACGCAGTTTCAGCCAAGCGCAAATCGAGGCTCGCTGGCTGGATCTGGTCATCTTCCAAACCGCCACTGGCCCAGATCTGGCCGTCACGGATCATATTGGTGATGCCATGCGCGGGGAGAATACCAACCGCATGCGTTTGACCGCGCGCGCGTTGCGGAGTTTGCGCGTCCGTGTCGGGAAACAGGTTCTGGTCAGTGTCATCGGTCATGGGCGAATCCTTAATGCAGAGCCAGTTTATGCCAGCTTGGGACCAATGTCTTGACGCGAAGCATGTTTTTCGACATGTTCAGGTCGTGGAGATTTGAGCCGGTCGGCTTGCGGCCACGTAAAATAAACCGCTAAAAAGGCCGGGGAAGCCCCGACCTTGCGGGGTTTTTTTAGGCCGCGTAACCGGCCTAACGGAGAAACAAGGTGAGTGAAAAAGATAAATACCGACCAAGGACACGCCTCGTTCATGATGGACAAAGCCGGTCACCTTTTGGTGAAACCAGCGAGGCGCTCTATCTAACTTCGGGCTTTGTTTACGACAGTGCCGAACAAGCCGAGGCCCGCTTCCGCGAGGAAGACGAAGGCTATATTTATTCACGGTTTGGCAACCCGACCGTGCGCACTTTCGAAGAGCGCATGATGGCACTTGAAGGCGCAGATGACGCACGCGCGACCGCCACCGGCATGGCAGCTGTAACGGCGGCTATGCTATCGCTTTTGAAAGCCGGCGATCACGTGGTCGCGGCGCGGGCTTTGTTCGGCTCGTGCCGCTATATTGTCGAGACTTTATTACCGCGCTACGGCGTTGAAACCACACTGATCGATGGTCGCGATCTCGACGCTTGGCAACAAGCTATGCGGCCTCAGACAAAAGTTGTGTTTCTGGAAACACCGTCAAACCCTCTGCTGGAGATTATCGACATGCAGGCGGTTGCCGACATCACGCATGCCCATGGGGCGCGCCTAGTCGTTGATAATGTGTTCGCAACGCCCATGTTGCAGCGCCCGCTCGATTTCGGTGCCGACATTGTTGTCTACAGCGCCACCAAGCATATTGACGGTCAGGGGCGATGCTTAGGCGGTATTATTTTAGGCAATGAAGATTATGTGCGCGACGAACTGGCAAACTTTTTGCGCCAGACGGGTCCGGCACTGAGCCCGTTCAATGCGTGGGTGATGGTGAAAAGCTTGGAAACCCTGCCCGTGCGGGTTGACGCCCATTGCGACAATGCCGAAACACTGGCAGATTTTCTGGCGGAGCATAAGGCCGTAAACCGCCTGATTTATCCCGGCCATGGCGACCACCCACAATACGACCTCGCGCAACGCCAGATGACGCGCGGCGGTAATCTGATAGCGTTTGACGTCGGTACCGACAAAGCCGATGCCTTTAACTTCATCAACGCGCTGGAAATCGCGTCGATATCAAACAATCTCGGCGACGCCAAAACATTGATCACCCATCCCGCCACCACCACCCATTTTAGGCTCGACGACGCGGCAAAGGCGGAACTGGGCATTCGACCCACGACATTGCGTGTGTCGATAGGCCTTGAAGATACGGCGGATCTGGTTGAGGATTTCACGAGAGCGCTGGCTATCACCTGAACGGTCAGCTTTTGGATAGGCATCAGCCTTCGGACGGATAAGGCATACCAATGAACAGCGCGACAACACGCGATATCACGGTTTCGGTTGAAACGGCTTTCATCGAAAAGGATTCCGATCCGGACAATCAGTATTTCGTCTGGGCCTATCGCATATCGATCGAAAATAAGGGCGCCGATACGGTTCAACTCATGTCGCGGCACTGGGTGATCACCGACGCACAAGGGCGCGTACAGGAAGTGAACGGCGCCGGCGTTGTCGGCGAGCAGCCCGTGCTGGCCCCCGGCGCAAAATATTCCTACGCCTCTGGTACGCCATTACAAACACCGTCGGGCTTTATGCGTGGCACATATGCCATGCGCCTCGATGACGGCAAAGAATTTGATATCGAAATCCCGGCTTTCTCGCTCGACAGCCCCCATGAACATAAGCAGTTGCACTAAAAAATGGGTGATTATCGCACCATATTTTTCCTGATCGGCATGCTGCTTTCGGCACTGGCGGGCGGTATGCTTATTCCGGCATTCGCCGAAATTCTACTCGACCAACCCGACTGGCCGGTTTTTGTTATTGCCGCAATGATCACTGGCTTCATCGCCGGCGCGCTGGTGTTGACGAACCGAGGAAAATTGCCACCGCTATCTGTGCGCCAAGCGTTTCTGCTCACCAGCGGCGCATGGTTGTCGCTGGCGGCTTTCGCGGCTCTGCCATTTGCCTTTAGCGGGCTGGGCCTCAGCTATACGGATGCATTTTTCGAATCCATGTCAGGCTTAACAACAACCGGTGCAACCATTATTACCGGCCTCGATAACGCACCACCCGGCATTTTGCTATGGCGGGCCTTACTGCAATGGTTCGGCGGCATTGGGATCATTGTCATGGCGATATCGGTTTTGCCCATGCTCAATGTTGGCGGCATGCAGTTGTTCCGTCTGGAAAGCTCGGACACGTCGGAAAAAATTCTGCCCCGCACGGCACAAATTGCCGGCTCAATTACGCGGCTCTATTTCCTGATCACAGGATCGTGCCTGCTGGCCTATTGGCTTGCCGGCATGAGTTTTTTCGATGCCGTTGCCCACGCTATGACGACGATTGCCACCGGCGGGTTTTCGACACGCGATGCCAGCCTCGCAGCCTTCGACACGCCCCTAATTGAAATAGTCGCCATCTTCTTCATGCTGGCTTCCTCATTGCCTTTTGTAGCCTACTTACAATTGCGCAACCGCAATTTCTCGGCGTTTTTACGCGACGGCCAGATCAGGTTTTTTCTGGCGGCGGCGGCGAGCGTGACCGCCCTTATGTGGTTTTACCAGATCGCAAATGGCACCGGCTCGGGCGCCATAGCAGGGCTGCGCGCCGCGTTCAACACCGTCTCGATTTTGACCGGCACCGGCTATGCCACGGCTGATTATTCGCTATGGGGGCCATTTGCCGTGTCGGTATTCTTCATCCTGACGTTTATCGGCGGCTGCGCGGGGTCGACTTCATGCGGCCTGAAAATTTTCCGGCTACAGATTATTTTGAAATCGGGTTGGCGCTACGTCAAACAGGTCACTCAGCCAAATGGCGTTTTCGTCATTCGTTATAATGGCAAGATTGTTGACGATAGGGTGGCAAATTCCGTGATCGCCTTTGGTCTGATTTTCGTGCTGTCATTTTCTGGGCTATCTATTGTTCTGGCGCTTATTGGGCTTGATACACAAACCGCTTTGTCTGCCGCGGCCGCTGCCATTGCCAATGTCGGGCCGGGCCTTGGGCCGATCATTGGGCCGTCCGGCACTTATGCGCCGCTGCCCGATGCCGCTAAATGGGTACTAAGTTTCGGCATGCTATTAGGACGCCTGGAATTTCTGACTGTGCTGGTGCTGTTTGCACCGAGCTTCTGGCGCCGCTAATTATGCGAACAATCGCTGATCATTCGGCAATAAACGGCGCATGATCGCGCCGATGGTCGCCGCGCATGCGGGCCCGCAAGTCTTCCTGCATGCCCAAGATCGAGGGCACCAGAAACAGCACGATCAGGCTCGCAAATGCCAGCCCCCAAGCAATCGTAATAACCATTGGCAGCAGAAATTGCGCCTGCACGCTTGTTTCAAATAGTAGCGGGGCCAACCCCAAAACGGTGGTCAACGATGTCAGCATGACCGCGCGGAAGCGGTCACAAATGCCGTTAATCACCGCATCGCGCAGGTTCTCACCTTCATCGCGGCGTTCTTCAATGCGGCTGATCAAAATAATCGAATTATTGACCAAAATGCCCGACAGACCCAAAAGCCCTACCATGCTTAAAAATGTGAGGTCAAAGCCCATGACAAAGTGCCCCGTCACCATGCCCACCAGACCAAATGGAATGACCGACATAATGATAATCGGGCGCGAATAGCTGGCAAACACAAAGGCAAGAATGACGTAAATCAAACCCAGCCCCATAATCGCGCCAATGCGCAACGAGCCCATGGTTTCCATCTGTTCTTCATTACGGCCACCAAAGGAGAACCCAATATTATATTTGGCCGCAACCTTGAGCAGTGTGTCATTGGCCATAGCGGTCAGCACATCATTGGGATTGCCTGAATTGTCGTCATAATCGGCAACAACCGAAACCGTGACCTGGCCATCGGTGCGTCGGATAGTCGAAAACCCTGGTTTTTCAACAATATCGACGACGGCACTTAACGGCACAAAACGCGGCGGATTAGTGCCCGGTACGGTCAACTCAATATCGGCAAGCTGTTTCGGGCTGGTGGCATCGCGCGGTTGCAAAACGCGTATGGTGACTTCTTCGTCGCCACGCGCAAAACGTTTCGCTATAACGCCCTGCAAGGTACCGCGCGTCATGGTTCCGATAATTTGGTTGGTGAAGCCCAGCGCCTTACCTTGCGCGTTCACCTGCAGCAGCAGTTCCTGCTTGTTGTAAAACAAGTTATCGCGCGCACGCGTGATACCCGGATATTGCTCAAGCGCTTGGCGCACTTCCAGCGCGGCTTTCTTTAGCACTTCCGGGTCAGCATTTTGCAACTGGATATCTATATCGCGCCCGGGCGGTCCGCCGCGGCGTTCGCGCACGAACACATACCGCAAGCCGGCGATCTCCGGCATCAGTTCTTCCCATTTGCCGACAATCTCGCGCGTGCGTATATCGCGGGTTTCACTCGCCGTCAATTCGGCACTGACGAGCGCGCGCTCGTCGCCAAACACGCTGCGCGTGCGCCCGATTTGGGTAAACACAATGCTGACAAGCTTTTCGCCCTCCGGCGATAATTCCTTCTCCGCCTCATAGAGCGCCGCTTCAATGCGTTGCGTGCCGGCTTTGGTGGCCGCGCGCTTAGTGCCCGGCTGGAAGAAAACATAGGCATTAATAACCTCGCCTTCCGGCGACGGGAAAAACCTGAACGGCACTCGCCCACCTGCTAGCAAACCAATGCTGATGATCAACACGGCCAGCCCCACTGCACTCGTTGTATAGCGCCGGTCGTAGGCTTTTGTTACAAACGATCGGAATTTCGTATCGCGGAAATTATCGAAAGCTTCGAAAAATTGTTTGCGCCAAGCCGCCGGCTCGGTTTGCGGCCGCGACAGCGCATGGCTTAGATGGCCCGGCAATACCAGAAAACATTCGATTAGACTGGCAACCAGCACACTTAAAAGAACCAGTGGAATATCCCGGACAAACTGCCCCATCACCCCGCCAATCGTTAGGATCGGAATAAAGGCGGCCAGCGTCGTCAGCGCCGCAGCAGTGATAGGCATGGTCATGCGGATCGCGCCACCTTCGGCGGCCGCCAGCGCGTCGTCCCCCCGCTCAATCAGCGTCGCGGAGTGTTCGCCAACCACAATGGCATCATCAACAATAATGCCGATGGTCATAATCAGAGCAAATAGCGACAACATGTTGATGGTCATGTCGAGATAGAACATGACACCGAAAGTAGCCATTAGCGAAGCCGGAATACCAACAGCAACCCAAAAAGCAATTCGCCCGTTCAAGAACAAAAACAATATCGCCAGCACCAGCACCATGCCGGTCAGCCCGTTGAACAACAATACATTGATGCGCTGGACGATTTTATCGGCATTCACATCAAATATCTGCACATTGAGCGTCGGCGGCAGAGATTGCACCGTCTCAGCAATGTAGGCGCGCGTGATTTCCGTCATTTTAAGCGCGTCACCGTTTTTGGTGCGCAGCAAAGTTAACCGGATCGCGCGATCATCGCCAGCCCACCCCTCAGGCTGGCTGGCATCATATGTATCGGTGACGCGGGCAACATCGCTGACCAGTAATTGCCGACCGTCGGCGGCATTACGTAAGCTGATCGCGCCAACTTCTTCCGCCGTTAGCGCCAGGCCAACCGCGCGCACTTGGCGCTCCACCGCGCCACGCAACACACCGCCCGGCACATCGAGCGACGAGCCAGCCACACGCTCGGCAATCGCATCTGGAGATATGGCGTAGCGACGCAATTGCGCCGCGCGCGCCTCGATCCATATTTCCTCGTCGCGATAGCCTTCAAGAGTTATTTTATCAATGCCGCGCTCCAGCAAGCCATCGCGGATCTGCTTGGCAAAGGCGCGCAAGGCGCGTTCCTCAAACGGCCCTGAAACCAGGACCGAAACCACCGGCTCGAAGAAGGTTTCTTGTGAAATAACCGGCCGTTCAGCATCCTTCGGCAATGTCGTCAGCGCATTAACCGCCGCCTCAACATCGCCGATCGCACGTTGCATGTCAGTCTCCGGATAAAACTCGACATTCATCAACGCCACGCCTTCACGCGATTGCGCGGAAAACTCCTTCACACCGTCAATGAACCGAACCTCTGGCTGCACGGTCGCTACGATATTCTTGTCGACATCCTGCGCCGCCGCGCCCGGCCATGGCACAACGATGCTTACATTTTTAATTTCCGTGGTTGGGAAAAACTGGATATTCAAATTGCTGAGCCCGAAAAAGCCCAGCATGATCATCGAAAAAAACAGAAGATTGGCCGCATTACGGTGCCGCGCAAAAAGTTGAACAGCAGGCGTTATCGGGTTCATTAGGGCTGGTCCACCACTTTGACAGCAACGCCGGGGGCAGCCTCGTTAAAACGGGTGAGCAAAACGCGGTCGCCATTATCAAGCCCGCTTTTCAGCAAAATCTGCCCGCCATCATCTACGAAATCGACCAGAACACGAGGCTCGAGGCGCCCATCCCTCACCAGATAGACGCGGTTGTCGCCATAAAGCGCATCCTTGGGTAGGGCCATAACGCCGTCAACGGCTTGGGCTAGCAATTCAATTTCGACAAACGCCCCGCCGCGCAAATTCGACGGAATTTTGCCGCTCAGCGTTGCGTAAATATCAACGCCGCGCGTGGCTTGCGAAATTTGCGCGCCGACACGCTCAATCGTCGCGCTCAGCGTTATGCGTTCGCCGCCAACATTCCAGACCACGCTGACAGGCCGTCCGATAACATCGGCATTGCGCTGTAAAAAGCGGCCATACTCATCATTCGACAGGTTGAAAACCACTTCAAAATTATCCGAATCGAAAAGCACCGCAACCTGATCATTCGGGTTTAAAACCCGCCCCTCGCGGGCCGTAATCTGGGTCACATAGCCGGCAAATGGCGCAACGACGTCGGTATTTTTCAAATCGCGCTTGGCGCGTTTGACCTGCACTATATGGCGGTCGACGGTGGATTGCTGTTGGTCACGCCGCGCCGATTTGATGGTGAAATCGGTTCTACGGTCATCCAGCGTTTTTTTCGACACCGTGCCTTTTTTGAATAATTGCTCAGCCCGCGCCAAATCCTGCGCCGCCAATTCAGCCGACGCGTCACGCTCGGCCAGCAAGGCCTTGGCCCCCTTCAGTGAAGCACGAGCCTCATCAAGGCGGTTTTGGTAGGTGAATTTATCGATACGGACGAGAACATCACCGCGCGAAACCCGCGCGCCATCCTCGAATTTCTCGCCTGTCGAGACCACTTCGCCCGAGACCAACGCCCGCAGCCGCACTTGTTTTTTTGCCCGCAATTCGCCAAACACCTCGATTTTTGGCGTGACGGGACCGTAAGCAACCGTGCTGGCGACAACCGACCAAACCCGCTCCTCATTGGTTGAGGGTTTGGTTTCGGGTCGCGTCGACACAAGCAAAACAAAGGAAAACATGCCAATAGCCACCACCAAAACCGGTACAGGCAAGCGCCATCGCTGCCCGTCGGCGTTTCGGGGTGCTATTTTTGCCCACAGGCGTGTCATTAATTCGCGGAGCGCTTGCATCACTTTTATCCGTGGTTACGCTTATACTTAAGGATATAACGCAGAATAACCGGTTTACCAGTCATTCATCTTTCAATTTAAATCATCACCGAAAACATCGGCGGGCAAATACGCATATTGCGCGTTGCAAAACTCGCAACGAACATCAATTTTATCTTCTTCGCGCATTTCTTGCTGGTCCTGCTGGGGCAAACTGAGCAACATATTACGTACCCTTTCCCCTGAGCATGGACACTCAAAATGCAGCGGGCGGGTATCAAAAACACGCACGCCATCTTCGTGAAAAAGCCGGAAAGCAAGGTCTTGTGGCAAAAGGGCCGGGTCGAGCAATTCGTCGGCCTGGGCTGTATCCAGTAAAATAGACAGGCGGTTCCAGTCATCATCTTCTATTTCAGCGCCAAATTCCACAATTTCAGGCATATCCGTATCCGCGCCGCCTTCATCAGCCACTTGCTGAAGCACAATACCGCCGGCGCGCCATTCGCACTGGCCGCCGCTCAGAAATAACGGCGCGGCCACCAACTTCAAGCACGTGCCGATTTGTTCGGAACGCCGGAAATACTCAAGCGCCGCTTGTGCAAGCGTTGTGCCCTCAAGCGGCACAATACCTTGATAACGCTCCATATCGGCGCCCTGATCAACGGTAAAAGCCATATGCCCGTTTTCCCCTAAGAGACCAATGCCGGTTGTCCCGCTGCTCAAAGCTTCGCTTACCTGCTCGCGATTAAACTGGGCAAAGCCGCGCAAGCCGCCGCCAGATGCATAATCAGCCATCAGCGTACTCACCGGTCCCTTGCCGTTTAACTGTAAGATAAAACGTCCGTCGAACTTCAACATCGTGCCCAACATGGACACCAGCACCAGCGCCTCACCCAGCAGCACATTGATGGCTTCGGGGTAATCATGCGCTGCTAGAATTTCATCAACGACACCGTTTAGGCGCACCACACGACCATTGACGTTTTGCCCCTCGACCCGGAACGGCAAAGCGAGATTATCTGAAGCGGCATTTGCCATATGCGCCAGTCCTATCCGTCGATACCAAGGCAATAGATCAGCACGGCTTTTTGCGCATGACACCGGTTCTCAGCCTCGTCGAAAACCACCGATTTCGGTCCATCAATCACATCCGCCGTTACCTCATTGCCACGATAGGCCGGTAGGCAATGCAAAAAGATCGCGTCATCACCGCGCGCCATCAACTCTTGCGTCACCTGATACGGCGCGAAGGCAGTCGCGCGTTTTTGCGCGGTTTCCGGGTCGTCGCTCATGGACACCCAGCAATCGGTAACCAGCGCCGCCGCGCCATCCGCAGCCGCTTGCGGGGTATCGCAGCGGGTTATCTTCCCGGGCTTATCGGCGGCCCATGCCAGTACCTCATCGGGCAGCATGAACGCATCCGGCACCGCCAATGCAAACTCGAACCCCAGCAAAGCCGCAGCTTGCGCTAGCGATATCGCGACATTATTGCCGTCGCCGAACCACGCAATACGCTGGCCTGCCAGCGCGCCTTTATGTTCTTCAAATGTCATTAAATCTGCCAATATTTGACACGGATGACTGAACGCCGTCAGGCCATTTATGACCGGCACATCCGAGCCGTCAGCATAGGCCAGCAAATTTTCATGCGGGCCGGTGCGCAACATCACAATATCGCAAAAGCGCGACATGACGCGCGCTGTATCTTCGATAGACTCGCCACGCCCCAGCTGTGTATCAGCATGGTTGAGCAACATGGTCTGCCCTCCCAACTGGCGCATGGCAAGATCAAATGAAAGGCGCGTGCGTGTCGATGGCTTGTCAAAAACCATGCCGAGCATGTGCCCGTTCAGGGGCTGGTCGGCATCTGCCGCGCCTTTTGGCTTACCTGCCCGTGCCGCTTTACGCGCATGCGCGCGATCCAACAGGCCACGCAAATCAGCCGGTGTCAGATCGGATAAATCTAGAAAATGACGCGGGGTCATTGCCGAACTAGTTGCGGGAGCCATCACACAGTCCCCGCTTTTTCATCGCGCAAGTGCGCACAAGCTTGCTCCAGCGCGTCCATGGCAAAGCGGATGTCTTCGCGTTCAATGTTCAAGGGCGGCAACAGGCGCACTGTATTTTCACCGGCAGGTACGCTCAGCATTCTCTCCCCACGTAGGCTTGCGACAAGCGCCGTGTTTTCACACACGCATTTCAGACCGATCATCAAACCAGTCCCGCGCAACTCGCTCACAATGTCGGGGTATTTATCGACAAGTGCAGATAATTGCTGGCGCAGATATCCCGCTGTATCGTTTACCGTTTCCAAAAACCCGTCTGCGCAAACCACATCTAGCACTTCTTTGCCGACAGCCATTGCCAGTGGGTTGCCGCCATAGGTTGAGCCATGCGAGCCGGGTTGCATGCAACTGCCAACAGCATGTGTGGCTAAAATAGCGCCGAGCGGAAAACCACCGCCAATGCCCTTGGCAATCGCCATAACATCGGGGGTGACGCCGGCCCATTCATGGGCAAACAGGCGTCCGGTGCGGCCAATGCCGCATTGCACTTCATCAAACCCTAAAAGCAACCCATGTGCGTCGCAAAATTCCCGTAAATCCCGCAGGAATGCGGGTGGTACAGCGCGCACGCCGCCCTCGCCCTGAATTGGCTCAATAAGGATGCCGGCGGTTGTGTCGTCGACCAATTCTTCGAGCGCGGCGATGGAAAATTCTGGGCATTGTGCGAAACCGACCGGTGCAGGCCCGAAACCTTGCAGATAATCGGGATTGCCCGCCGCAGCCAGCGCGGCCAATGTCCGGCCATGAAACGCGCCAGCGAAGCTGATCAGTGTGACGCGCGCGGGCTGATTATGCGTGGCATGATATTTCCGCATGGTTTTGATCATGCCCTCCGCCGCCTCTGCGCCGGAATTACAGAAGAACACCAGGTCGGCAAAACTCTCAGCGCACAGGTGTGCGGCCAACGCTTCCTGGCCCGGAATGTCATATAAGTTCGACACGTGCCACAGCTTTTCAGCTTGGGTTTGCAACGCCCCGACGAGACGCGGATGGGCGTGCCCCAGCGTATTAACAGCAATGCCAGATCCGAAATCCAGATACTTATCGCCCGTATCCGTGGTCAGCCACGCGCCAGCACCGCTGACAAACCGCAGGTCCGTCCGCCGGTAGGTGGGCATGATGTTCGAACTATTTTCAGTCGGGCTCATATGTTTTCACCATATTGGTCACTTGCGTGTATGGCAGTGATCCAACGAAAAAACCGCCCCGAAAGGCGGCCTGATTTATTTGGTTATACCAAAAGCAGATATGCCGGTAAATGATTTGTTTGGCTAGCTTTTCAGCCGGTAGCCGCGCGCCAACACCACATGACTGACGCCTGCGAGAATAAGTGTAAGACCGATTAAAAGGCTCGCGCCAAATACTAGCGAGCCTTCCGCGTGGCCGGTCAGGGCATAGCGGAACCCGTCAATCATGTAGAAGAACGGATTATATTGCGTGACCCAGAAGGCAAAACCGGGCAATTGCTGCACCGAATAAAACGTGCCCGACAAAAACGCCAGCGGCGTGATGACGAAATTCGTGACGGTCGCCAGGTGATCAAATTTCTCGGCCCAAATACCACCTAAAAGCCCGACAAGCGACATCAGCGCAGAGGCAATCGCAGCATAGAATATAGCCGCTGCGAGGCTATGAATACTCATCGATACAAAAACCGCCATGCCCAAAAATGTGCCAGCACCCACAAACATGCCACGCGTCAGGGCACCCATGGTAATCCCGATATTCAGTTCAGCGGGTGATAATGGCGGCATGAGAATATCGACAACATTGCCCTGCACTTTCGACACCAGCAATGACGAGGATGAATTAGCAAAAGCATTTTGGACAATCGCCATCATGATGAGGCCCGGCGCTAGAAAATTGATAAACGGCACGCCATTAATATCTGGGCGCAGGCCTGCCAGCGCCAGTGAGAAAATCGCCAGAAACAGCAGGGTCGTAATGATTGGCGCCATCAAGGTCTGCATCCAGACCTTCATGAAACGATGCACTTCTTTCATGTAGAGCGTCCACATGCCCAGCCAGTTAACCCGCCCGAAGCGACGCACGCCGAGGGCACCATAATTCTCCGGCACTGCTGTTTGGCTGGTTAACGGATCCGCAGTTTGCCCCGTGACTGGCCCCGTGACTGGCTCCGTGACTGGCTCC
>DKNW01000003.1 GCA_002469805.1 Rhodobiaceae bacterium UBA7378 | reverse complement strand
CGATTTACCTCAATTCATATTGAGGAATTCGAAATCATGGCGCGGGATACGAAGCTTGGGCCTGAGGAAATCACCCGCGACATTCCAAATGTCGGCGAGGAAGCGCTGAGCAATCTCGACGAAGCGGGGATTGTTTATATTGGTTCGGAAGTAAACCCGGGTGATATTTTGGTCGGTAAAATTACGCCCAAGGGTGAAAGCCCGATGACACCGGAAGAAAAACTTCTGCGTGCTATCTTTGGCGAAAAAGCCTCAGATGTTCGCGATACGTCGCTGAAATTGCCCCCTGGAACAACGGGCACGGTGGTTGAAGTGCGGGTGTTTAACCGGCACGGTATCGACAAAGATGAACGCGCTTTGGCGATCGAACGCGAAGAAATCGAAGCGTTGGCGAAAGACCGCGATGATGAGTTGTCGATCCTTGAGCGCAATATCTATAATCGCCTTGAAGGTCTGCTGACTGGCAAGCAAGCGGCATCTGGTCCTAAGGGCGTTGATAATGATGCCAAGATTACCCAGGCCATGTTGCAGGAATTGCCGCGCAGTCAGTGGTGGCAAATTGCGCTGAAAAACGAAACGGCCATGGCCGAAGTTGAAGCCATGCGCAAGCAGTTCGACGATGCCAAAGCCGCATTGGAAGAGCGTTTCGAGGACAAGGTTGACAAGCTGCAACGCGGCGATGAACTACCACCTGGCGTCATGAAAATGATCAAGGTGTATGTGGCCATTAAACGTAAATTGCAGCCAGGTGATAAGATGGCCGGCCGCCACGGTAATAAGGGTGTTATCAGCCGGATTGTGCCGGTTGAGGACATGCCATATCTCGATGACGGTACGTCTGTTGATATTGTATTGAACCCGCTTGGTGTGCCAAGCCGGATGAATGTCGGGCAAATTCTCGAAACGCATCTGGGCTGGGCTTGCGCCGGACTGGGTCGCCAAATCGGTGATGCGCTGAGCGTTTACGAACGCGAAGGCAATGTCGAGCAGGTGCGGGCAACGTTGAAGGATGTCTATTCCGATGACGCTGATGTCGCCAAGCTGTCTGACGGTGAAGCGATTGAAATGAGCCAGACCTTGCGGCGGGGTGTTCCTGTGGCAACGCCTGTGTTTGATGGCGCCATTGATGACGACATTGTCGACATGCTCGGCAAGGCTGGCATTGATAGCTCCGGTCAGGTGCAGTTGCGCGATGGGCGTACCGGCGATGAGTTCGACCGGAAAGTGACAGTTGGCTATATCTACATGCTCAAGCTGCACCATCTCGTCGATGACAAGATTCACGCCCGTTCGATAGGTCCATACAGCCTAGTGACCCAGCAGCCGCTGGGTGGCAAGGCGCAGTTCGGCGGTCAGCGTTTTGGCGAGATGGAAGTCTGGGCATTGGAGGCATACGGCGCGGCGTATACATTGCAGGAAATGTTGACCGTTAAGTCGGATGACGTTGCCGGCCGCACCAAGGTTTACGAAGCTATTGTTAAAGGTGATGACACGTTTGAAGCCGGTATCCCGGAAAGCTTCAACGTGCTTGTTAAAGAAATCCGTTCGCTTGGGCTGAATGTCGAATTGACAGAAAGCCGCAAGGAAAACCAGGGTTAATGGGGCGCATGCGCACCCAAAAAGGAGACGACCGATGAACCACGAGGTCATGAATATCTTCAATCCGCAGGCCAGTCAGCAGGCCTTCGACCAGATCAAGATTTCCATCGCCAGCCCGGAAAAAATCCAGTCTTGGTCTTATGGGGAAATCAAGAAACCTGAAACGATTAATTACCGAACATTCAAGCCGGAACGCGACGGCCTGTTCTGTGCGCGTATTTTCGGCCCGATCAAAGACTATGAATGTCTGTGTGGCAAATATAAGCGGATGAAGTTTAAAGGCGTCATTTGCGAAAAATGCGGCGTTGAAGTTACCCTTACCAAAGTACGCCGCGAGCGCATGGGACATATCGAACTCGCCGCGCCGGTGGCCCATATCTGGTTCTTGAAATCACTACCAAGCCGCATCGGTTTGCTGCTGGATATGACGCTGAAAGATCTGGAGCGGGTTTTGTATTTCGAGCATTTTATTGTGCTGGACCCGATGCTGTCGCCGCTCAAGAAGGGCCAGCTACTCTCTGAAGAAGAGCATTACGATGCCCAAGATGAATATGGCGAAGACAATTTCGTTGCCGGCATCGGTGCCGAAGCTGTGCGTGTTATGCTTGAAGAGATTGACCTTGAGCAATTGCGCGATGATTTGCGCGTGGAGATTGCCGAGGCGACAACCGAACTTAAGCCGAAGAAACTGGCGAAACGCCTGAAAGTCGTTGAAGCGTTTTTGCGCTCGGGTAGTCGTCCTGAGTGGATGATCATGAATGTGGTTCCGGTCATCCCGCCTGAGCTGCGGCCGCTGGTGCCGCTTGATGGGGGACGCTTTGCAACCTCTGACCTCAATGATCTGTATCGCCGCGTTATCAACCGGAACAACCGTTTGAAGCGCCTGATTGAACTGCGCGCGCCCGATATCATCGTTCGCAATGAAAAGCGCATGTTGCAGGAATCCGTTGATGCGCTGTTTGATAATGGACGTCGTGGCCGCGTTATCACCGGCGGCAATAAGCGCCCGCTGAAATCGCTTTCCGATATGCTGAAAGGCAAGCAGGGTCGTTTCCGTCAAAACCTGCTGGGTAAGCGCGTTGACTATTCCGGCCGGTCGGTGATCGTGGTCGGCCCTGAGCTGAAACTGCACCAATGCGGTCTGCCGAAGAAAATGGCGCTGGAACTGTTCAAGCCGTTTATTTATTCGCGTCTGGAAGCCAAGGGGCTATCGGCCACGGTTAAGCAATCAAAGAAAATGGTTGAGAAAGAACGCCCTGAAGTCTGGGACATTCTCGATGAAGTGATCCGTGAGCATCCGGTCATGTTGAACCGGGCGCCGACACTTCACCGTCTCGGCATTCAGGCTTTCGAACCGACGCTCATTGAAGGTAAGGCCATCCAGCTGCACCCGCTTGTTTGCGCAGCGTTTAATGCCGACTTTGACGGTGACCAAATGGCGGTTCACGTGCCTCTGTCGCTGGAAGCTCAGCTGGAAGCACGCGTGCTAATGATGTCGACAAACAATATTCTGCATCCGGCCAATGGCACGCCGATTATTGTACCGTCGCAGGACATCGTGCTGGGGCTGTATTACATGACCCTGCAGCGCGATAATGTGGCGGGCGAGGGCATGCTGGTATCGGATATTGCCGAACTTGAACATGCGCTTGACGAAAAGACGGTGACACTGCACACGAAAATCCGTGCGCGCGTCGAAGAAATGGACGCTGAGGGTAATCTTTACACCCGCTTGGTCGACACCACGCCAGGGCGTTTCATTCTGGCTCAGGAGCTACCCAAGCATCCAAGTCTACCGTATGAGACCATTAATAAGCTGATGTCCAAGAAGGAGATTTCCAAGGTCATCGACGCCGTCTATCGTCACTGCGGCCAGAAAGAAACTGTGCTGTTTTGCGACCACATTATGAAGGTCGGCTTCCGGCAGGCCTGTCGTGCAGGCATTTCGTTCGGTAAGGACGATATGGTTATTCCCGAGACGAAAGTGGACCTTATTGAAGAGACCACAAATCTCGCCAAGGAATACGAACAGCAATATATCGATGGTCTGATTACGCAGGGTGAAAAATACAATAAGGTTGTTGATGCTTGGGCCCGGTGCACCGACAAGGTGGCCGATGCGATGATGGCAAAAATTTCAACCATTGATGCGGAAGACACCGAAGATGCGAATTTCATTAATTCGATTTACATGATGTCGCATTCGGGTGCGCGTGGCTCACCGGCGCAGATGAAACAGCTTGCCGGTATGCGTGGGCTGATGGCGAAACCTTCGGGGGAAATTATCGAGACGCCGATTATTTCCAACTTTAAGGAAGGTCTGTCAGTTCTCGAATACTTCAACTCTACGCACGGTGCGCGTAAAGGCTTGGCTGATACGGCGCTGAAAACAGCGAACTCCGGCTATCTGACACGCCGTCTGGTAGACGTGGCGCAAGATTGCATCGTCAATGAGGTTGATTGCGGCACAGCCGCCGGCATCACCGTGGCGGCTGTAATCGACGCGGGCGAAGTGATTACCTCACTAAGCGACCGTGTATTGGGCCGGGTGCCGGTTTCTGATGTGGTTAATCCGGCAAATGACGAAGTTATCGTGAAAGCCGGTGAGTTGATCTCGGAAGAGCATATGAACGCGATTGAAGAGGCCAATTTGGTCAGTATAAAAATCCGCTCGGCGCTGACGTGCGAAACAAAAAACGGTGTGTGTGCTGCTTGCTACGGGCGCGACCTCGCGCGCGGTACGCCTGTCAATATGGGTGAAGCTGTTGGTGTTATCGCAGCCCAATCCATTGGTGAACCCGGCACACAGCTTACCATGCGGACATTCCACATTGGGGGTACGGCGCAGGTGGTTGACCAGTCATTTATCGAGTCAAATGCCGAAGGTCAGGTGCAGATTGAAAACGCCAATATCGTAACCGACAGCTCTGGTCGTTCGGTTGTGATGGGCCGGAATGTCTCGATCAAGGTTGTGGACTCTAACGGCCTTGAACGGGCGAGCCACAAGCTGACCTATGGTGCGCGCTTGCGTGTCAATGAAGGTGACGAGATCAAGCGGGGCGCACGTCTTGCGGAATGGGAACCTTATGCGATCCCGATTTTGACCGAACTGGAAGGTACGGTTGAATTTGAGGATCTGGTAGAAGGTCTGTCCATTACGGAGGTTACTGACGAGGCCACGGGCATCTCGCAGCGTGTTGTTGCCGACAGTTCCGGTCAGGCTCGTGGTGCCGATCTAAAACCGGCAATGGTTATCAAAGACGAGAAGGGGGCTATCAAAAAGCTCTCAAATGGCAATGAAGCCCGTTTTATTCTCGCTGTTGGTGCTATTTTGTCAGTAGAAGCCGGTTCTTTGGTGCATGCGGGCGATACACTCGCGCGTATTCCTACCGAAGGCGCGACATCAAGCGATATTACGGGTGGTTTGCCACGGGTTGCCGAGCTTTTCGAAGCTCGTCGTCCGAAAGACCATGCGATTATTGCTGAAATGACAGGGCGGGTTGAATTTGGGCGCGATTACAAAAACAAACGCCGGATTATCATTCATCCCGAAGATGCGGATTTGGAGCCTAAAGAATATCTCGTACCCAAAGCCAAGCATTTGTCGGTTCAGGAAGGCGATGTGATCGAAAAAGGTGAATACCTGATCGACGGCCATCCCGCCCCGCACGATATTTTGGCAATTTCGGGGGTCGAAGAACTGGCAGCATATTTGGTGAATGAAATTCAGGATGTGTATCGTTTGCAGGGCGTGACCATCAATGACAAGCACATTGAGGTCATCGTTCGTCAGATGCTGCAGAAAGTCGAAATTCAGAACGCCGGTGATAGCGACTTTCTGTCGGGCGAACAGATCGACCGTATGGAGTTTGACGACGCTGTTGAGAAGCTACAGGCAGACGGTAAAGAAGTGCCAACAGGGATGCCTATTTTGCTCGGTATTACAAAGGCTTCACTGCAAACGCGGTCGTTTATCTCAGCGGCCTCCTTCCAGGAGACCACTCGGGTGCTGACCGAAGCGGCCATCAATGGCAAATATGACGAATTGATCGGTCTGAAGGAAAACGTGATTGTCGGGCGGCTTATTCCAGCCGGAACAGGCGGCATTATGCAGCGTCTTAAAGGCGAGGCAAGTGCGCGCGATGCCGAGCTTTCGGTTGAAGCGCCGGTCGGCATTGAAGCCGTTGGCGATGAGGCCGAAGTGGTCGTTGAAGCCAGCGAATAACTGCGCAATCTTATGCGATTAAAGACGCCGGGAGCCTGATAAGGTTTCCGGCGTTTTTTATTGTGTTTGCGGGTATTTCCGAAAAATCAATAAATATCCAAACAACGCTTGACCCGACCCGCTGATTTTCGTAAGAAAACTTCACTTTGGTAACAAGGCTGTAGGTTTACAGCGATTGCGGGGCCGACCCAATATCCAGACGACCTAAACGCTGTTTATTGATCTGAAGTGATTTTTTAGCGCGCACGATCCCTTGTGGGATCCTCTGCAACCGGCCGGAGCGGAACATGATGTTCCTTGCCGGCGTTTGGGCTTTCGGGGTTTTGCCAAGGGCAAGGTCGCCGTCCGGCCCGTTCGTGTTTGATTATGGGGAGTTGGCTG
>DKNW01000124.1 GCA_002469805.1 Rhodobiaceae bacterium UBA7378 | reverse complement strand
CACGTGGGCGCGCTATTGTTCTCGCTCACGGGCTAGGCGGGACAGCCGATACCGGCCTTTATGAAATGGCGGCCGGTTTTTGCGCACACGGCTTTCATGCGTTGGTTTTTGATTATCGCAATTTCGGCAATAGTGGCGGGCGGCGACGGCAATATATTTCTGTTCCCATGCAGCGCGATGATTGGCGCGCCGCTATCGATTATGTATGTGGGCTGGAAGACGTCAACGCTGACAGGGTCGGGCTGTGGGGGTATTCATTCTCCGGTGGTCATGTTCTTTATATGGCATGCGAAAATACGTGCGTCGGAGCCGTGGTCGCGCAAGCCCCAAACATTGATATGCATCTGACAAATGTGCTCGGCGACTTGTGGCGCGGCGAGAAAGCAACAAAGACCCTTGCTAAACATGTGTCAAAAGATTTGTGGCGCGTTATTACGGGACGCACAACCGGGTTCGTTCAAATAGTGCCGGGTGATGGACCCGAGCCTGTTGTGCTCAATGCGCCGGAAGCGGGTGAGTATCTTAAATTGGCCGGCCAAAGCTTTGAAAACCGCATCAGCACATCAAGCTTTATATCCGGTCAGCTTACGCAAAATAATCCCACCGACCTGTCGGATACCTTGCGCACCCCGACGCTAATTCAACTCGGCACGCGCGATGAGATTGTGCCCGCGGAACCCATTCATACGTTTGTCCGGCGATGTGGCCCGCACGTTCGAGCATCTGGCTATGACTGCCACCATTTTGGCATGTTAGGTGCGCGGCTGCGGTCGCGGGCCATTGATGAGGCTGCCGATCACTACATCAGGTATCTCATGTCATGAGCCTAAGATTATGAGCATGACATTACGGAAATGGGTGGAAGATGCCGAGCGCGTGGTTGTGTTTACCGGTGCGGGCATGAGTACAGATAGCGGTATCCCGGATTTTCGGAGCCCCGGCGGGGTGTGGAGCCGCATGCAGCCGATCATGTTTCAGGATTTTCTGGCAAGCGAAGAGATGCGGGTGGAGGCTTGGCGACGCAAAATTGCGGTGGATGCCGAGATCGGCGGAGCCCGGCCCAATCAAGGTCATATGGCAATTGCGCATCTGGCATCGATTGGCAAAGTTAGCCATGTAATCACCCAAAACATCGATAATTTGCACCAGCAATCCGGTATTGAAGACGACAAGATTATCGAACTGCATGGCAATGGCACTTATGCAACGTGTCTGGATTGTGGATTGCGCCACGAACTTGAGGCTGTAAAAGCGGCGTTTATTGCCGCGGGCGAAAATACTGCGCCGGGGTGCCAGTCGTGCGGCGGCTGGGTAAAATCAGCGACGATATCATTCGGGCAAGCCATGCCCGAAGATCAGATGCGCCGCGCTGAAGCTGCGACGCTCTCCTGCGATCTCTTCATCGCCATCGGCTCGTCTTTGCAGGTTATGCCAGCAGCTGGTTTTCCGGTTCTTGCGCGCCATAATGGTGCGCGCCTCGTAATTATTAACCGCGATCCGACAGATATTGATCAGGCTGCAGATCTCGTTTTGAACGAAGGTATTAGCGAGGTGTTGTCTGCATTAATCGGCTTAAATAGCTGAAATTCAACTAAAACAAGATAAAAATTCCCGTGGGTTAAGTCTTTGTTAGGCTTAATAGGTGATTGTAGGTTTACCTGAGTAATTTCTATGCTAGTCTGATGCCGGTAAAGCGTAAAAAAAACCAAAGAACAAAAAGAACGTAGAGGTTTTACATGTCTTCCGTATATACCGCCGGAGAAGTGGTGGATGAAGCCGTTCCTGTAGATGGAACAGTTAAGTGGTTTGATCCTGTGAAAGGTTATGGATTTGTTGTTCCCAGTGAGGGAGGTGTCGATATTCTCGTGCACCATTCAACATTGCGCCGTGGGGGACATGATATTTTGTATCCCGGTGCGCGGATCAAGTGCACGGTTGTTGAGCGTGCGCAAGGTTTGCAAGCAGATCGCATTATCGCCGTCGACAATAGCGAAGCGCACTTGCCGCACAATAATCCGCGTCCGACGTCTTTGTTGTCCGACATAACAGAAGTGTCCGATTTTGAGCGCGCGGTTGTGAAATGGTTCAACCGTCTTCGTGGGTTTGGCTTCGTGAATACAGAAGAGAACGGCCCCGATATATTCGTGCATATGGAAATTCTACGCAATGCGGGCATTGAGGTATTGGTTCCTGGTCAGTTCATCATGGTGCGGTATGGGCGTGGGCCCAAGGGCTTGATGGCAGCTGACGTGCGGCGTATCGATAGCGCCACAAGCGTGCAGACCGATGAATTAGAAGAACTCGGGATGTCCGCGGCAGAAGTTGTCGCACCGGAGGCCGCAACCCCAGATGCTGTATGTCTGGACACCCAGTCACCTTCCGAAGACTGATCTGATCCTTAAGGCTTGTGCCTTTATGCCGCTTATGGCAGTGAATGTGCATGCCGGAAATAGACTTTGACATCAATGCCCCCGAACCGTTCAAGCTGAGCGTACGGCGCGGCCCTTTCACGACGCATAATGGCCCATGGTATCACTGGGCCGACGGCGAAACTTTCCGTCAGGGCGTGCGTTTGCAGCGGCGACACTGCAACAGCCGCGAGATTTGCCATGGCGGGTTTTTGTGTTCGCTGGCTGATGGCCTGGCGGCGACGGCCGTGTTTCGTAATCTCAAACGCAGTTCGGTGACCATGAAACTCAATACCGAGTTTCTGGGCGCGGCCCACGCTGGTGACTGGTTGCAGGGCACAGCCTGGCTCGTGCGCGCGACCCCGCGCATGGCATTTGTCGAGGCGCGCGCTTGGGTTGGTGACAGCATTGATATGCCGGAGACGGACTTTGTGTTTACGGCCAACGCAGTTTTTCGCCTGTTGGAACCCGTCGAATAGCATCCGACCAATATTCGTGTTTTCCGCGCTTGAAACGCGCATCATTTCGCTGTATCGGTAACGCAGTCGGGGCATGGCGCAGTCTGGTAGCGCACCTGGTTTGGGACCAGGGGGTCGCAAGTTCGAATCTTGCTGCCCCGACCAATTTTCCAAATAATATCAAGAGATTAAAGTGGTTGCTGGTGCGGTCAGATAGGTTGCTTTGTGCGCTGGGACTAGCTGGGGACTAAATTTGCGATATTATGGGATGCAATCCGAACAGAAATCAGTGTTTTAAATTTCTGCCGCTAGGCTAATATCAGGGTCGCGCGTTAGCCGTGAAAACAGTTTGGCGAAAGAACCTATGCAATCCCCCATCTAGGTTCTTCCAGCCGACAGGGTGTCCTTGGGTGAGCGGAGGCTTGATTATCGTCTAGCGATAGTGCTTTTCCATGCTCCACCACAATGCGAAATGGAGCCAATAAAATGACCCGCTTTCAAATTGTCTTGTTAGTTGGCGGAGTAACTGCAGTGGTTGACGTGTTTGGGTATTTTTTTTGACCCATGGTTCAATATCGTGACGCCATAAAATGGTAATATTTGGGGGCGATAGATTGGGGGTTCAAAAAAGAGATAAAAGTTTGTCGATGACTTGCAACCTCCCAAATACGCGTCGCAGCTTGTTTGCAAGTCTGGTCTTGTTCTTTTTTTTGGGGCAACAGGCCGCCACATCGTCTCCCGTCTTTGAGGTTTTTGTCGGCTCGTGTCTCCGGCAATCGGTAGACAGTTCCATTATGCAGACGATCGCCGCCCAAGACCCCGACATGCTGCTTATGCTGGGCGACAATGTCTATGGCGATGACGAAGATGCAAAATTAACCAAGCTGGCCGCGGCTTATGAAATGGCGAAAGCCAATGTCAACTGGTCTGCCTTTCGTGGTGTTCAGGCGATTTGGGACGACCATGATTTCGGGCGCAATGATGGCGGCAGCGACTATCCGCATAAAGCCGCAGCAAAAGACCTTTTTCTGTCGTTTTTCAATGTGCCCGCCGACGACCCGCGGCGGCAGCGGGCAGGTCTTTACACAGAATTTACCCGTCAGATTGGCGCCGTGTCGGTGCAGTTTATCTTGCTCGACACGCGCAGTTTTCGGGCACCGCTCAAAAAAGCCGGGTGGCTGGAGCGCAGCCGTTATCGCCGTTACGCACCCGAT
>DKNW01000041.1 GCA_002469805.1 Rhodobiaceae bacterium UBA7378 | reverse complement strand
ACATCGACGGATCCAATTCTTTGACCCTTTGCAAAAGCCGTAAAGAATGAAAATAGCGCGCGCCTGGGCGTACTTCTGGGTACAATCCGGGTACGGTCTCCAAATTGTGATTAAACACATCCGGGCGCGCCGCGATAATGGTTTCCAGCGCGCCATCCTTGCGCAAGAAATCTGGCGTCAAAATTTCGATGCTGGTATCCGGCGCAGCCTCACGGATGGCACGAATGGTTTGAGCAAAATGTTCGGCACCGCCATCGGCCAGATCATCACGGTCAACAGAAGTTATTACCACATGGCGCAGCCCCAGCTTTACAACCGCATCCGCAACCCGGGCTGGTTCGTCGTGATCAACTGGCAGCGGTACGCCCGTCGCCACATTGCAAAAGGCGCAAGCGCGGGTACAAATCTCGCCCAATATCATGAAAGTAGCATGGCGTTGCGACCAGCACTCGCCAATATTTGGGCACGCTGCCTCTTCGCAAACAGTAACAAGATTATGCGTTTTAACGATGTTTCGCGTGCGGGCATATTCAGGCGAACCCGGTGCCTTAACGCGGATCCATTCGGGTTTACGCAATAGCGGACTGTCCGCATTGCTCTGCTTTTCAGGATGGCGGGGACGCTCCTTCGAATTGTCGATGACAACTACCATATTCAAAATATACGCCATTTACAGCGATGAATACAGGGCTAGTTGGTGCGACCAGTTTACTTGTTTGACGAGTTAGTCGCTGTAGACGATGCGTTCATCTTCCGATGCCAGCCCCAGCACAATGCGGGCGCGCTCATCGAGAAAGTCAAGATCAAGCGAGCCTGAGCGCAATCGGTGGGCTTTCGCCATCGTCTCTTCATTTTGCTTTTCCAACGCGGCGAGAATTTCGGCGCGATTATGGTTTTCGGCCCGCAATTCTTGCCAACCGCGCAACCCCCGATCCCCTTGCAAGGCTTGAAACACAAGCCCACCCATAACGGCAATGAGAGCAAAAGTTGGCAATAGGCGGCGCAGGCGCAAAGGTGCGCGACCTACGGTGCGGCTTGAGATGCGCGATGTGAAGAAACGAATCATGTGTTTAAGGAATCACACAGTGATTCGTACGGTCAAGCGCAAAGTGATTCGCAAGCCTATTTAAGGATGGATTTGCCCGGATATACGCCCTGGTCGCCCAACATTTCTTCGATACGCATGAGTTGGTTGTATTTCGCCAACCGATCGGAACGCGCGAGCGAGCCGTTTTTTATCTGTCCGCAATTTGTCGCCACTGCCAAATCCGCAATCGTGGCATCTTCGGTTTCGCCAGAGCGATGCGACATGACGGCGGTATAGGACGCGCGGTGTGCCATATCGACGGCCTCCAGCGTTTCGCTCAATGTTCCGATCTGATTGACTTTAACGAGGATTGAATTGGCGACACCTTTTTCGATGCCATCTGCCAGACGCGACGGGTTGGTTACAAACAAATCATCACCGACAAGTTGTACGCGTTCGCCAATCGCATCCGTCAAGGCGCGCCAGCCGTCCCAGTCATTTTCATCCATTCCATCTTCGATAGACGCAATCGGGAAACGATCACAGAGCTGCGCCCAATAATCGGCCATGCCGCCAGCGTCCAGCTTTTTGTCTTCGCCGGTCAGGTGATACACGCCGTTTTCATAAAATTCGGTCGCCGCCGCATCCAGCGCCAGCATCACATCATCGCCCGGCTTGTAGCCAGCTTTTTCGATGGCTTTCATGACATAACCCAACGCGGCATCAGTTGAGGCAAGCGCAGGCGCAAAACCGCCCTCGTCGCCAACACCAGTTGCCAGCCCGTCATCCTTCAGCAAGCCTTTTAGCGTGTGAAACACTTCGGCACCAACACGTACAGCCTCCGACAACGTGTCCGCAGCGACAGGCATAATCATAAATTCTTGCACATCGATCGGGTTGTCGGCATGCGCGCCGCCATTTACGATATTCATCATTGGTACGGGCAATACATGCGCCGACACGCCGCCAATATAACGCCATAGCGGGGTGCTTTGCGCGGCGGCGGCGGCTTTTGCCACTGCTATCGACACGCCGAGCATTGCATTGGCGCCAAGGCGGGCCTTATTTGGTGTGCCATCAAGCGTTTTCAGTGCCAGATCAATATGGCTTTGCTGGGATGCATCCATGCCGGACAGCGCCGAGAAAATTTCGCCGTTCACTGCATCGACAGCCTTGCGAACACCTTTGCCCAGATATCTGGACTTATCGCCATCGCGCAATTCCACAGCCTCATGTGCACCCGTGGATGCCCCCGATGGCACGGCGGCACGGCCCGTGCATCCATTTTCCAGCACAACATCAACTTCGACAGTCGGGTTTCCCCGGCTGTCCAGTATTTCGCGTCCGATAATATCCCGAATGGCTGTCATCGTTTTTTCCCTGTCACTCTTCTGAGGCTGTCTTAAACCGTTTCCCAACCCCTTGCAAATATCGCATCGGTTTTGCCAGCCAGTTTGCCGTTGCCGCCCACCCCCTTGACGCGACCAGTGATATTGGGTCATGTCAAAACATGACGACGCACAACGCAGCTTTGGTTCTTTTTTCCGGCGGTCAAGACAGCGCCACGTGTCTGGCGCATGCGCTGAACATGTATGATCGCGTGGAAACAATCGGCTTTGACTATAACCAAAACCACCGCATCGAACTGACGTGCCGCGAAACAGTTTTGCAGAATATGCGGACACTGAACTCCGAATGGGAAAAGCGTTTGGGCGATGACCACTTGCTATATGTGCCGGCACTTGCCGATATTGGCGGCACAGCCCTTATTGGCGATGGCGATATCAAAATGCAGGCGAATAATCTCCCCACGACTTTTGTACCTGGACGCAATCTCTTATTCTTGACCTACGCTGCCGCGCTTGCCTATCGCCGCGGCATTGGTGAGCTGATCGGCGGCATGTGCGAAACTGATTATTCAGGCTATCCTGATTGCCGCCGCGCAACATTGGATGCGCTGGAAACGGCCCTCGCTCAAGGTATGGACGCCCCAATTACCATCGCCACGCCGCTAATGCATGTCGATAAAGCGGCGACATGGGGTATGGCCGAAAAACTTGGCGGACAGTCCTTGATCGAACTGATTATCGAACACACGCACACCTGCTATCGCGGCGACCGCACGCAGCGTCATAGCTGGGGCTATGGATGTGATAACTGCCCAGCCTGCGAATTGCGCAAGCGCGGGCATAACGAATGGATGGCGGCATGAGCTACGCGGTCAAAGAAATATTCTACACATTACAAGGCGAAGGCGCGCAAGCCGGCCGACCGGCAGTGTTTTGTCGCTTTGCCGGATGCAATCTCTGGTCGGGGCTGGAGCGTGACCGAGCTACCGCCCAATGCCGCTTTTGCGATACCGATTTTATCGGCACGGATGGGCAAAACGGCGGCAAATTCGCTGATGCCAGCGCCCTAAGCACAGCCATTGCCGCGCAATGGCCCGAAGATCAGCCGGGTGCGGATGCGCTGGTGGTGTTCACGGGCGGCGAGCCTTGTTTGCAGCTTGATGCGTCGCTGCTTGAGACCATTGCCGCCGCTGGGTTTGAAACCGCGGTCGAAACCAATGGCACCCTGCCTGTGCCGGAACAAATCGATTGGATTTGCGTGAGCCCGAAGCCTGAAAGCACGCTCGTGCAAACCGGCGGGCATGAGCTTAAATTTGTCTACCCGCAAGACAGTTTGTCGCCGGAACAGTTTGAACATTATGACTTCGAGCATTTTTTTCTGCAGCCAATGGATGTCGATGATGACGAGATGCGCTGGCACAATGTGCACGCGGCCATCGCTTACTGCCTGCAAAATCCGCAATGGCGGCTAAGCCTTCAAACCCACAAAATTCTGGGGTTGGATTGATCTGCTGGTAGATTGACCCGCCGAAGCTAATCGGGCATATACGGGCGACATGAAATTGACAAGAGAAATCCTGTTTGATGCCGCGCATAACCTCGCGCATTACGGCACCGACCATCCCAATGCACGCATACACGGGCATTCCTTTCGTGCGCGCATTTCGCTGTCGGGTGCGCCGGATGAAAATGGTCAAATCATGGATTTTGAAACCTTTGGCGCCGTTCTAGAAACGCTGCGCCAACGGCTCGACCATCATATGTTAAATGATATCGAAGATCTCGGCACACCGACGCTTGAAAATTTATGCCTTTGGATCTGGTCGCAGCTTTGTAACGACCTGCCGCATATTTGCGCTGTCGAGGTTTTCCGCGATAGCCTCGGTCAATCCTGCCTGTATCAGGGAAGCCAACATGACAAAAACTAGCGACACAACTGGCGCAAATATGCTCGGGCAACGCACGGACCTGCCAACTTCACCCGATGAGGCCGTGCTCGAGCGTGTGCCAAACCCGCACCCTGATACAAATTATGTTGCGCGTTTCACCGTGCCCGAATTTACCTCTATTTGCCCCGTCACCGGCCAGCCAGATTTCGCCCGCCTGGTGATCGACTATGTGCCGGATGCCTATTTAGTCGAAAGCAAAAGCTTCAAACTTTATATGAGCAGCTTCCGAAATCATGGCGCGTTCCATGAAGACTGCACGATCGCGATTGCAAAGCGTCTAACACAAACGCTGGCCCCGCGCTGGTTGCGCATTGGCGGCTATTGGTACCCACGCGGCGGCATTCCGATCGATGTGTTCTGGCAATCAGGGCCAGAGTTGGAAGATCTATATGTACCCGATGCCGGTGTCGCCCCTTATCAGGGCCGTTAACCTGCCCACTCAAACGCCCTAACCATCTGAATTTATTATAAATTACCAATGAAATCTGCCCTAGTTACGGATCACCGTAAACTGTATGTGTGGGCATTTGGCTGTTTCAGCCTGTGCGCTGCACACCTCCTAAACACGATGGAGCAGAACTTAAATTTGGACAGGCAATGAGTTAGGACAAGTAATGACAAGTAAACAAACCATAGGACTATGTGACTTTCTCGAAGCCGTAGGGCGTGCTGGCGCTGTGGCGCGCCAACAATGCGCCACTGCGAATATCGGCCAACTCACAGATTACCTTGAGGAAGTTCCCGGTGAGGACTTTCTCCGCTTCCGTACTGTCGACGTAAAAATAGGCGAAGAGATTACCGAAGTGCCCATTTATGGGCTGGTACCGTGTGGCCATCTGGATATGAAGAATTTGGAGATTGAGTTCCAAACTCTCGTCGACATGTCGCTCGAACAAAGCGGCTATGTGAACGGCAATCCGAAAATTAGTTTGGGTATGTCCTCTGGCTTACTCAAAAAAGGAACAGAAGTTCGCGTACTCGCCAAATTTGATCTGAGGAAGCCTTGTGAAACCTCGGAACAGATACGGGACAAACTAAACAAATACATCGCGATAATACAAGAAACACAGATACAAGAGACACAGATA
>DKNW01000113.1 GCA_002469805.1 Rhodobiaceae bacterium UBA7378 | reverse complement strand
GCTTTACTGCTGCCTCAAATGACAGGTTCTTTTCAAATGCCCGCACGAGGATCGGTTTGCCATATTTAGTTTCACCGATCTGAAAAAACGGCTGGTCATCGGAAACCTCGATAAAATTGCCTTCGGGATAAATCAGAAACAGTTGCATATCGCCGCCCGCGATCTGCCCACCCAAAATCATGGTGACATCGAACGCGCTGGTGGCTTCCTGCCCCTGACCTTGCATATCTACAATGGCCCGGCGCAGGGTTTCAGCAGCCAGCTTCGCGGCCTGAAACATATTCGGCACTGACAAAATGCCCTTGGGCAAGTCCTTGTCCACTGCGCCCTGCCCATTCAGATCGCTTACCACGGCCTGACTGGTCGCCAAATTACCGGCCGTTAGCAAAAATAGCTGTGCTTTGCCTTTTTCCGACCAACTGTAAATTTTCTGATATTGGGAAATATTGTCGACGCCCGCATTGGTGAGCGTATCGGCCATAAAGACCAACCCCTTATCTAGCTTCAAACCCACGCAATATGACATATTACCCCTATTGGCTGCTGACTTCGGTTGTCATGACTTCTGTGCCGTCGCCAAATCGCATACCGGCAACTGGTTGCACGTCTCGATAATCGAAACCCGACGCTAGTTTGATGTAGTTTTGATCCGGCGAAATTCCATTGGAGATGTCAAAACCGACCCAGCCCAGCCCTTTGACATGCACTTCCGCCCACGCATGCGTAGCTTGGTGGGCGAGCTCGGCCGGCGTAACCAAATACCCGCTCACATAGCGGGCGGCGAAACCTTTGCGGCGCGCAAGGGTTAAAAAGATGTGCACATGATCCTGACACACGCCAGAGCCTTGCGCGGCGGCAAATTCAGCATCGGTCTGACTGTTGGTTTTAGCTTTCTGATACGTCACCTGATCGGTCACATATGCCGACAGATCGTGCAAAAAGCTAATGTCCTCGTCTGACTTTGGCATTTTGGCTTCTAGCTTACGTAGTGCTGGTCCGGGCTTGCAGTAATCCGTTTCTTGGCGATAGAGATCCAGCGGCAGAAAATTATCGTGCCGTCCCGCAACACCGAGCACATCTTTTGTCTCGACCTTGCCTGAGGCTGTGATTTTAATGTCTGGGTTTTGCGTATTTTGTGCAGCGATATGAACAATATTGCCATGATGGTCGCGGCAACTGAACACCATATCAGTACCTTCAAGGTCAATTTGCCAGTGCTTAATTTGCTGGGCATCTGACGAGCTGGGCGTCAGGTGCAAGCGCTGCACGCTTTGGACCGGTGCTTTAGAATATTGATAATGGGTTTCGTGATGGATAGATATCATGAGCTTATCAGCGGTAAAATTTAAATTCGGTTTCGATGAGATCGCTTAATTGCGCGTTATTCTGGATGAAGCTATGTGCGAAGTTTTGCAATTCATCCAAATGCAAGCCACCGGTTGATGACGAGTTTAGACCGGCCTGCACCTGCTTGGCTTTCTGGCAGGCGTCAAAGGATGTATCATACACCTCTTCAAGCGCGGTCAACTGCCGGACAATGTCTTGATAACAATAGCTTAGCGAGCGCGGCGTGCTTTTATCCGCCACCAGAAATAAAATGACACTGCCCGGATCAACCCGTCCCTTGTTCAGCCAGTTATACGCGCGCATGGCACCCGCAGAGTCGAGAACAGCTTCCACCTTGGAAATCGACCGATCTTCACGGGCCAGAAATGCCGATGGCAAAAACAGGAAGTAATTTTTATGAATGATGCGGGCGGTGTTATCGCCCCGCTCAATGGCAGTACCTGCCCGCAAAAAATAAAAAATGTCATTGCGTAGCATCGTACCATCGAGAACTCCGCGTACCAACGCGCTACCCTGCTGCACTTTTGCAAGGATAAGCGGCAGGTCATTTATATTTATCGGGCTTTTGAAAATCATCTGCATCGACAGCCAGAGATCATTTATCGCCTGCCACGCTTCGCGCGTGAGAGCACCACGAACAATCCGCGCATTTTGCCGCGATTGCTGGATTAAGTTTAAAACGCTGATCGGATTGGTTTTATCGCGCAAAATGAAATTGATGATCGCCCGCTGCTCAAATTCGCCTTTGCTGGTTTCATACGCGTCTTTCTGCCCAAGAACCCCAAGCACCTCGATCCAGTTCTGAACGGCTTGATCGCTCTCGGCAAGACTGCGCCGCAAATAGGCCTCGACAATACGCGCATTATTTTCGGCACGTTCCAGATAACGCGACATCCAAAAGAGATTATTTGCGACACGCCCCAACATGATCAGCTATCGACAATCCATGTGTCTTTGGTACCACCACCCTGGCTTGAATTAACAATTAGTGATCCCTTTTTCAGCGCGACACGGGTTAAACCGCCGGGCGTGACCCTAATACCCTTTGGTGATACCAGAACAAACGGGCGCAAATCGACGTGGCGGGGGGCAAGGCCCGCGCGGGTGAGTGTCGGCACGGTTGATAGGGCGAGTGTGGGTTGGGCAATATAAGCGGCGGGCCGCGCCTTTAATTTTTTCCGAAACCGGTTAACTTCCGCCTTTGATGCGGTCGGCCCGACCATCATACCATAGCCGCCCGAGCCATGGACTTCCTTCACAACGAGATCTTCAAGATTATCGAGCACATAGGCCAGCTGGTCCTTTTCACTGCACCGCCACGTTTCGATATTGTCCAATTTAGGTGCTTCGCCGGTATAGAACTTAATAATATCGGGGACGAAGGAATAGACCGCCTTGTCATCGGCAATGCCGGCACCCGGCGCATTGGCCAGCATTATTTTGCCGGCGCGATAAGCATCAAACAATCCCGGCATGCCCAACAAGCCATCGGCCTTGAAAGTTAGCGGGTCAAGAAACGGGTCATCAATGCGTTTATATATGATGTCTATATTTTGTGGCCCTTGCGTGGTGCGCTGGGCAACCCGGCCATCGTGATACACAAGGTCGGCGCCTTCGATAAGCTCGACCCCCATTTGATCGGCCAAAAACGCATGTTCGAAATAAGCCGAGTTATAAACACCGGGCGACAGCAAGCTGACGGTTGGCGTGGCGTCTGTGTAACCATCGAAACACTCACATAAAGACCGATATAGTTGATGCGGGTAGTGCTCCACCGAGCGCACGCGGTTTTTTTCGAACAGTTCGGGAAACATATGCATCATGGTTTCGCGGTTTTCCAGCATGTAAGACACGCCGGACGGCACCCGTAAATTGTCTTCCAGAACGGAAAAATTATTCGGGCCCGTGCGAATGATATCAATGCCCGCAACATGGGTGTAAATATTTCCAGGTGGGTCAAAACCCATCATTTGCGGCGTGAAAGCTGCGTTATTATTGATGAGCGATGCAGGAATGACGCCTGCTTTAATGATCTCCTGACGGTGGTAAATGTCGTAGATAAACGAGTTTAGTGCGCCAACCCGCTGGCGCACCCCCTCCTCCAGTACTTTCCACTCTGTGCCGGAAATAATACGCGGAATGACATCAAACGGGATAAGCCGCTCAACCCCTTCGGTTCCGCCATATACATTAAAGGTAATGCCGATGCTTCGGAAAATATCCTGCGCACGTTTCGATTGGCGTTGTAAACGGGGCAATTCCTGATTGTCGAGCCAGAGAGAATAATCAGCATAGGGCGCGCGGGGCCCAAGTGCGTCACCGGCTACTTGACCGTACATTTCATCAAATGAAGAGGAACCGCCACTAAGGTAGGATCCAGAGTTATGAAGCATTCGTTTGCCTTCACTACTCCCCTAGAAAAATTAAAGCCGAATTAGTCTGTTAGGTCCAGATAAATTGCGCCGGAACAGCTAGCCACGGATTGATCGGCCAACAAATTATTGGGCCAGTTGGTAAATCATTCAATTAGTTGTTGCGAATACTTCTTAGAATTACTATAAACAAATAATGCTGATGACAAACACACACAGCAACACACAAACACCAAAGACGCAGACAGTAATGTTCCCCACGCGCGCCGCCGATACATCCTCCAAAAATGCACTGTTTAACTCAGGAACCAAAAATGATTAACAAGCACCTCCCAAATACCGAATTCAAAACCCGCGTGCGAGACGACACCCTTGAAGGCGATAACCCGTTTACCTGGGAAACGAAAACCGTTACCGATTATTTCGAGAACACAACCAGTGTTTTGTTTTCGTTGCCAGGTGCCTTCACGCCCACTTGTTCGACCTTCCAATTACCCGACTTTGAACGGCTGTATGACCGGTTCGTGGAAAATGGCATCACAAATATTTACTGCATATCGGTAAACGATGCCTTCGTCATGAACAAATGGGGACAGGATCAGGGGGTCAAAAACGTCAAGCTGATACCGGACGGATGCGGGAGTTTTACCCGTCGAATGGGCATGTTGGTGGCCAAGGATAATCTGGGCTTCGGATATCGGTCGTGGCGATATGCGGCCGTCGTCGATAATATGAAAGTAACCCATTGGTTCGAAGAACCGGGAATCCTCGATAATTGCGAAGATGACCCTTACGGTGAAACCTCGCCGCAAAACATATTGTCAGCGCTCAAATAATCCCGTGACATTCCGTTTTATACACCCAACGTCTCCGGCATATAGAAATGCCGTAAGAGGCATCCTCGACATCGAACTGGTTTGAAATCACCGAGCCTGTTAGGCTTAGTGAATTTCAGGTTGGAGTAAAACATGGGTGATCTAGAAGGAAAATTTGCTTTGGTAACCGGCGCAGGCCGCGGCATTGGAGCAGCTACAGCAAAAAAACTGAGCGATGCAGGCGCACGCGTAATCGTGAACGACCTCGACGCCGATGTCGCCACAGAAGTTGCGGCGGGGCTGCCTGGTGCCGTCGCGGCCCCAGCGGATCTAACAGACCCCGATACCGGCGACGCGCTTATCGCGCTTGCGCTCGAACAATTTGGTGGGCTTGATATTGTGGTCAATAATGCCGGCTATATCTGGCACAGCGCGATCCACAATATGACCGACGAGCAATGGGATGCCATGCTGGACATTCACATAAGCGCGCAGTTCCGCGTGCTGCGTGCCTATGGGCGTTGGTTGCGAAAAAACGCTGACAGAAGCTCCGACATACGCAAAGTCGTGAATATTTCCTCGACAATGGGCCTGCATGGTGGGCCCACGCAATTGGCATATTCTGCCGGCAAAGCTGCCGTTGTCGGCCTGACGCGCACGCTAGCCAAGGAATGGGGACGGTTTAACGTTACAGTGAACGCCGTTGCCTTCGGTGCCATTGATACGCGCCTGACAAGCCCTTACGCGACCGAACCCAACATCGCAATCGTCAAGGGCCAGGAGCGAAAAGTTGGCCTCAGCCACCAGCAAATCGAGGAAGCCAATAATGCCTCCCCCTTAGGACGCATCGGATCAGCCGAAGATGCGGCCAACGCTATCTATCTCATGTGTATACCGGAATCTAACTGGATTACCGGCGAAGTGCTTCTCGCCAGCGGCGGCGTAAGGTCCTAGAGCCCCAGCACAAATTTCGACATGATGCCGCGTTGCACTTCCGACGTGCCGCCATAAATGGTCGAGGCGCGGCCCGACAACATGGTGCGCATAGCCCCGGGACCGTGTTCACGAATACTGGGCTCATTGCCGCCTTCGTTTTCACCGAACCCATGGCCGATCCGCGGCAGAGCTGAGTCCCCCAAAATATCAATGCTGAGATCAGCAACATCTTGTTGCAAATGGGTACCCAGCAGTTTTAGCGGCAGTGGCAAAATCATGCTCTCACCGGATCCTTCAGCGGCCGTCAAAGCCCGTGCTTCCAACATTTCCAGCGCGTCCAAACGCACGCCCAGTTCAGCATATCGCCGCGCGACGGTTTGCGGGTCGTAGCTTTCGCCAGCTGTTTCGGAGAGATGGTCATGCATCATCTTGATGCTGTCCATGCCCGAGCGGATAACATCTGTCCCGGCAATGCCGATCCGCTCATTCATCAGCAGAAACTTCGCATATGTCCATCCTTGGTTTTCTTCGCCAACCAGATTGGTCGCTGGCACTCGCACATCGGTAAAATACACCTCATTGAGATGGTGCTCGCCATCAATCGAATAGATCGGTTTGACCTCAATGCCCGGGGTCTGCATATCGATCAGCAGAAATGAGATACCTTCCTGCGCCTTGCCATCAAAAGAGGTACGGACGAGACAAAAAATCCAGTCGGCCCAATGCGCCTGCGTTGTCCATATTTTCTGGCCGTTGACGACATAATCATCGCCATCGCGCTCAGCTTTAGTTTTCAACGATGCGAGGTCGGAACCTGAACCTGGCTCAGAATAACCCTGACACCACAGCTCGCTGCCGTTCAAAATTGACGGCAGATACCGCTCCTTTTGTTCCGGCGTGCCGAATGTGTAAATCACTGGACCGACCATGGTATTACCAAACGGCGACTGCATCGGTGCACCTGCGCGTCCACATTCTTGGGTGAAAATCTGGCGCTGCGCATCGTTCCAGCCTGTGCCGCCAAATTCAACCGGCCATGAGGATGCCCCCCACCCTTTGTCATTCAGCGTTTGCTGCCACCAAACCGTGTCATCGCGCGATTGGGTAAACAGATTTTTACCCTTCCTTGGCGATCCTTCGGGCAGGACTTCGGAAAGCCATGCGCGCAACTCTTGTTTGAACTTAAAATCTTCCGGTGACAGTGACAGGTCCATAGTCTTTCTCCAACTAAACGATATCCTGCATCGTACTGCGTGACGCGACCAACGCCAAGTGCCAAGGCGCATGCCAGCTGGCCAAAATTGTCGCGGGAAGGTCACTTCGAAAACCAGTCCGCAACTGTGTGCTAAACGCGCAATGTACCTTACCGGCTATTGCGGAAACCAGCTGATTGCATCTAACATCTCTTTAGATTTTTGACGAGGAGCGAAATAAATGTCTTATGAAAAACCCGGACTAGCCAGCAAGCATTTCGACGATCTCTTTAACAGCCTGCCGTCGCTTGAGGGCAAAACCATCATAATCACCGGCACTACATCTGGCACCGGCTTTGTTGCTGCCAATGCCTGCGGCAAGCTGGGCGCGAAACTATTATTGCTTAACCGGCCTTCCGCGCGCGCCGACGCTGCCTTGAAGACCTTGCAGGAAAACAATTCCAATGGTGATTTCACGCATATTGATTGCGACCTGCAAAGCTTTGCCTCGGTCAAAAAAGCTGCCGAAGAAGTTCGCGCCATGTGCCCCAACGGGCTGGATGTCTTGTGCAATAATGCCGGTGTCATGGCGCTTGAGGATTATGCGACCGAAGACGGCTTCGACGTCCAGATGCAGACAAATCATCTGTCACATTTTCTGCTGACAAAACTGACATTCGACCTTCTGGAAAAGGCGGCTGACACCAAAGGTGAGGCGCGCGTCATCAATCATTCCAGCATCGCCAGAAAACAGGTGAAGGAATTGGAAGCTGACTATTTGTTGAAAAATGGCGGCAATTTGGGTGGCAATGGCGCCAGCATGTTTTTTGGCGGCGCGCGCTGGATACGCTATGGTCAAACAAAGTTGGCAAATGCCACCTTTACCGCCTGCCTGCATGACAAGCTGACAGCCAAGAACTCCAAAGTAAAAGCACTGGTCGCTCACCCCGGCCTTGCGGAAACCGAGTTGCAAAGCACGACAGTTGACGAGGGCGGCATGGGCAAATGGATGACCAAGCAGCTGATGAAAATGGGGCAATCGCGCGAAGATGGTGCGCTGGGTATTTTAACCTGCATTGCCCACCCGAATGTTCAGTCGGGCCAATTTTTCGGCCCGGGTATGGGTGGCATGTTTACGGCACTCAAAGGCCCGGCCGCCGGTTACCCGCTGGAGGCGTCCTACGACAATCCGCAAACGCGTGACCTTTTATGGCGCCATAGTTGCGCGGCGATTGACGCAGATTTCGACATTTGATGGCGCGACGGGCGGGTCTTGATATTTTTCAACCTGTGCGCCGCACGATCTTTTCGATTAATTGATCGCCAGCATGGGCGTCAAAGAGACGCCATTGGCCGAGATGGTTAGTTGTGCTCAGTACGAGCAAACCAGCCAGGATCGCTAGGTTTTTCACGAAGTTTTGTAGTTCATGCGCAGTCGTCGTATTGGGATATTCATTCCAAAAATCATGCATGCCGAAATTAATCAGCAAGGTTAGTCCTACGAAAATCAGCGCGCATTCTTTAATGCGGAGACCTGTGATGAGCGCTAGGCCGCACCCGATTTGCAAAATGATTGTTACGGGGAGAAGAACACTTACCAGCGGAATATCATGTAACTCCATATACGAAACCGTGGATCCGTAACCCGTTATTTTGCTTATGCCTGGAAGTACGAAATATAGGCCGAGCAGAAACCGTCCGAGCGTTAAGCTAATTTTCTCTATCATTTTATTTTCCTCCCGAAGACATGGTTATTTCATGCACCCGCACGCAGTCAAATCGGAATCCCTATTGCCGGCCGGAATAAATACCAACTTAAAATCTAATGCACGTATATCGGATTTAGTGATTGGAATAGGTTGCAAGGATTTGAACCGCTATTTCACACTGATATTTCTGGTCTCTTTTATTAGCCTTATTTGCGGCGCGCGTCGTTGCCAGCCCGGATATCTTTGATCCGATTAACACGCAGGTGTTGATCGGGCGCATCGCTTGTGTGGCAGCCATCGGGTTTATGCTGTATCAGGTTATCCGGACAAGCTAGCCGCGCCAAAACCGCCGCTCTTCTATTGCGCGGCAGCGATCGCGGCTTCCAGATCGGCTCTTTCAGAACATCCACCCGGGCACAAAGTCACAAGGCGCGCCAAATTGGCTTGGGCTTTTTCGGGCTTTCCGGTCATCAAAAACAATTCGCCCTGATATTCGAGTGCGCCTTTGTGATCGGGGTCCAAATCCAGCGCCTTTGTGTAGTGACGCCCGCTCTCCTCAAGTTTTCCTGATTTGCGATAGGCAAAGCCCAAATAATTTTGAATGTCTGCATTATTGGGGCGTAACTTGGCGGCCTTTCGCAATTCGGAAATTGCGCGATCATAGCGCTCGCGGTCGATATGCTTGATGGCTTTCTTCAGCCGATCATCTGCATTGGGAGGCGGGTCATAAGACCCGGCGGCGAAACTTGGCGAGGACATAAATGCCGCCATCGTGACAACAAGAACTAGTGAGTAGCGCATAACTGACATCCTTTCATCATGCCAAGAAATAGGTCACATTTGGGATAAGGCTAGGATGTTGTCGGGCTTAGTCGTCAAAAAAAATGCCCCCGGCCCACACTTGTTGTGGGAGCGGGGTTATTTTGCTACTGGCAGAACTATGTTTGATTGATACGTCCGATGCTTATCTGTGATTGCATCCGTTATGCCTAGATCGATAAACAAAATACTGGCACCAAACTTTGTTGCATCTGTTTCACTCGATATTTGTCCGAAAGACTTTTTGCCAGACCCGGTGGTGCAATCGTATTGTAGCCCATCGTCCGACCTTCTAACCATTACAGACGAAGGAATGGAAACTTGCTGAGCCCATCTTTTGTTTCTTAAATTACACGTCCCATTTTCCCCATTGCTAAAGGAAAATGTCACAGGAATCATTGCATCATTTGTAATAGTCGCGCACCCGATCAGGGCAAAAGACCCGAAAATCAAAAGTAATTTGCTCACTTTTGGACTCCATTCCGGCAAGTAGTGGAGCATAGAAAACCACAATTGCTAGCCATCTATCAAGCCTCCGCTCGTCGTGTTTTTGTTTACTTGAAAGGCCTGTGGTGCTTGTTCATTCGCCAATCCATGCTCCAATCAACCTGCCAGGATTAGTTCCATCAGTTAGGTAAATCGTTCCTCGGATCGAGCCATCAATATAATTATTGAAGACTGCGACACCGTTGCAATAGGCATCTTTCCAGTTCCACCAATACCCATATTCATTGGAACTCGAATAGGTCATTGATCCCTTTTCAATCTTGTCGTTGTGACTATAAAAAAAGTGACCTTGCCCCTTCTGGAACGCAAAACTTACACCTACTTTACGCCCATGGCGAACAATGGTGCCTTTTTTGATATTCCAGCCGTTTTAATCTTCAATCCTAGTAACACCCCCAAAAACCTGGTCGTTTTTGATGACTTATCATTTCGTCCTGGCATAATCTGACTAGCACAGGAATATTTGTCAGGGTAAATGGGCCAAAAACGCAAAAGAAGCCTCCAACTGAAAAGCTGGGAGCTTTGTCTAATTTTTGTATTACAACTGATTTCTTGGTTGCGGGGGTAGGATTTGAACCTA
>DKNW01000040.1:10723-10997 GCA_002469805.1 Rhodobiaceae bacterium UBA7378 | reverse complement strand
TGTCGCTGGCATGTCAAAGGCCGCGCTTGAGGCCGTGGAAAAACTGGGTGGCAAAGTCACCATCACGGCACTTGTTGAAACCGAAGCTGCGTCGGATGAAGCATCCGGCGACGACGCCTAGAAATTAGCTAAGAGTATTCGCCATGGCATCAGCCGCAGAACAGCTCGCCGCAAATATGAGCCTGTCCGCATTTCGGACGGCAGATGAGTTAAAAAAACGCATCTGGTTCACGCTTGGCGCGCTGTTGGTTTATCGCCTTGGTACCTATATTCC
>DKNW01000040.1:0-10332 GCA_002469805.1 Rhodobiaceae bacterium UBA7378 | reverse complement strand
GGCATGTTCAACATGTTTGCCGGTGGCGCCGTTGGGCGTATGGCAATTTTCGCTTTGAACATCATGCCGTATATTACGGCCTCAATTGTTATTCAATTGTTGACGTCTACCGTGCCGCATCTTGAGCAACTCAAGAAAGAAGGTGAAAGCGGGCGCAAGCAGATTAACCAATATACGCGTTATGGCACAGTGCTGTTGGCGACGGTGCAAGGTTACGGCATCGCTGTTGGCCTTGAGGGTGCTGAAGGCGTGGTGGTTGATCCAGGTGGGTTTTTCCGCGCGAGCGCCGTGATTACGCTGGTTGGCGGCACAGTATTTTTGATGTGGCTGGGTGAGCAAGTTACCGCGCGTGGCGTGGGTAACGGCATTTCGCTGATTATTTTTGCTGGTATTGTCGCTGAATTGCCCGGCGCGCTGGCTGGTACGCTGGAATTGGGCCGCCAAGGAGCACTGTCGACCTTTATCATTCTCGCATTGATGATCATGGTTGTGGCCGTAATCGCCTTTATCGTATTTATGGAGCGCGCCCAGCGCCGCCTTTTGGTGCAATATCCGAAGCGTCAGATGGGCAATAAAATGATGTCTGGCGATAATTCGCACTTGCCGCTGAAACTGAACACAGCGGGCGTTATTCCGCCGATTTTCGCGTCTTCACTGTTGCTATTGCCGATCACGATTGCCAATTTCTCAGGCACGGATGGCAGCGGGTCGTTGGGCACTGTCACGGCATTGCTGGGGCGTGGTCAACCGCTTTATATGGCGATGTATGCAGCCGGTATTATTTTCTTCTGTTTCTTCTACACCTCGATCGTTTTCAACCCGCAGGATACGGCGGATAATCTGAAGCGTTATGGTGGTTTTATCCCCGGCATCCGTCCTGGCCCGCGCACGGCTGAATATATTGACCGTGTGCTGACCCGCCTGACGGTCGTTGGTGCGCTTTATCTGACAATTGTGTGTCTGCTGCCGGAATTTTTGATCAATGCCTATAATGTGCCGTTCTATTTTGGTGGTACGTCCTTATTGATTGTTGTGAACGTGACAATGGATACGGTGGGGCAGGTGCAAGGCCATTTGTTTGCCCACCAATATGAGGGGTTGATCAAAAAGTCGAAGTTGCGGGGGAATAAGCGGTGAAGCTGGTTTTTCTAGGCCCTCCAGGTGCCGGTAAAGGCACACAAGCCGCCCGCGTTGAAACGGCGTATAGTATTCCCCAATTATCAACCGGTGATATGTTGCGTGCCGCCGTTGCCGCTGGCACTGAAATTGGCAAGCAGGCGGAGGATATCATGGCCCGTGGCGACCTGGTGCCGGACGAAGTGGTGGTTGGTATTATTTCCGAGCGTATTGAAGCAGATGATTGCGCCAATGGCTTCATTCTAGACGGGTTTCCGCGGAATGTTTCGCAGGCGCGTGCGTTGGATGAGGTGCTGGTCAAGAAGGATGTCACGCTAGACGCTGTCATAGAACTAGCGGTGGACCCCGATATTTTAATCGCACGTATTTTGAAACGCGCCAATGAGAGCCCTGATGGCGCGCGCGATGATGATACAGAAGAGGCCTTGCAACACCGGTTGCGTGTGTATGAAGAACAAACTGCGCCCGTTGCCGATTTTTATGCCGAAAAGGGCATTTTGCGGACGCTGGATGGTATGCAGGAAATGGACGAAGTGACCCAGCAGATCCGTTCTGCATTGGATACGATTTAACAGGAGGGACGACGCGTTTCCGGTTGACTATAAGGTGGGAATTTCTATAATCCGCGCTTCTATAGGAAAACCGCATTTTTGGCGAAAAACGTTTGTTTTCAGGCGTTTTTCCTAAGTGGCGCAAGGCCCGTAACAGTGACCGGAAGGCCGGTACGAAGGAGAAACGAGTGGCTCGTATAGCTGGTGTAAACATTCCGACTGCCAAGCGCGTCGTTATTGCCCTGACCTATATTCATGGCATCGGCGATACCAAGGCACTCGAAATTTGCAATAAAGTCGGTATTCCCCTTGAGCGTCGTGTCAATGAACTGACCGATTCCGAGGTTATCCAAATTCGTGAAGCGATTGATGCTGATTACGTGGTTGAGGGTGATTTGCGTCGCGAAAACTCAATGAATATCAAGCGGTTGCTTGATATGGGTATTTATCGTGGATTGCGCCATCGTCGCAATCTTCCGGTTCGCGGTCAGCGGACACATACAAATGCGCGTACGCGCAAAGGACCGGCAAAAGCGATTGCTGGCAAAAAGAAATAGGCAGGCGAGGACAGGTTAGAAAATGGCTACCGAGAAATCCAGAGTTCGCCGCCGCGAACGCAAAAATATTACATCCGGCATTGCGCATGTAAATTCAACGTTCAACAACACGTTGATTACAATTTCGGATGCGCAGGGAAATGCAATTTCCTGGTCTTCGGCCGGATCTATGGGCTTTAAAGGGTCGCGTAAATCGACGCCATATGCTGCCCAGGTCGCCGCTGAAGATGCCGCCAAGAAAGCCATGGAACATGGCATGAAAACATTGGAAGTGCATGTGCGTGGGCCGGGTTCTGGCCGTGAAAGCGCATTGCGGGCACTGCAGGCCACTGGTTTTACCATCACGACCATCCGTGACGTAACGCCGATCCCGCATAATGGTTGCCGCCCGCCGAAGCGTCGTCGCGTTTAAGACGACTGCTTTCCCACTCCCGTAGCAAGAGGTTAAAACCGTGATACAAAAAAACTGGCAAGAGCTTATCAAGCCGACCAAACTTGAAATCATCCCAGGCCATGACGCGGCCTCCCATGCGCGCATTGTTGCCGAACCTCTCGAACGCGGCTTTGGCCTGACACTGGGTAATGCCTTGCGTCGTGTTTTGCTGTCGTCAATTCAGGGTGCGGCTGTTACGGCTGTGCAAATTGACGGTGTGCTGCATGAGTTTTCATCGATTGCCGGCGTGCGTGAAGATGTGACGGATGTCGTTCTTAATATCAAGAAAATGGCGCTTGAAATGCAGACCGAAGGTCCGAAGCGGCTAACGCTTAGCAAAAAAGGTCCTGGCGTTGTAACGGCAGGCGATGTTGATGATGTTACCAATATTGATGTGCTGAACCCCGATCTTGTTCTTTGCACACTGGATGAGGGCGCAGAGGTTCGCTTCGAATTTATCGTCAATACCGGTAATGGCTATGTTCCCGCCGAGAAGAACCGTCCTGACGATGCACCGATCGGCCTTATTCCGGTTGATAGCTTGTACAGCCCTGTGCGCCGTGTGTCTTACAATGTCGAAAACACCCGCGAAGGACAGGTTCTCGATTATGACAAGCTGACGCTCGATATTGAAACAAACGGCACTGTTACGCCGGAAGATGCACTGGCACTGTCTGCGCGTATTTTGCAAGACCAGCTGCAAACCTTTATCAACTTTGAAGAGCCTGAGGTGCGTGTTGAAGAAACATCGGCCATTGAAGAGGCTGGGTTCTCGGCAGCGTTGCTGAAGAAAGTCGACGAGCTGGAATTGTCGGTGCGCTCGGCCAACTGCCTCAAGAACGACAATATCGTTTACATTGGCGACCTGATCCAGAAGTCTGAAGGCGAAATGCTTCGGACGCCGAATTTTGGCCGCAAGTCACTGAACGAGATTAAAGAAGTTCTGGCGGAAATGGGTCTGCACCTTGGCATGAACGTACCGAACTGGCCGCCGGAGAATATTGAAGATCTCGCCAAGCGGTTTGAAGAGAATTATTAATCATCCGCCCAGCGGATCACGAAGGAGTGGGCTATGCGCCACGGAAAATCAGGACGTAAGCTGAATAAGACCAGCAGCCACCGGAAAGCCATGCTTGGCAATATGGCGGCCGCGCTTATTAAGCACGAACAAATTATTACGACCTTGCCCAAAGCCAAGGAATTACGCCCATTCGTCGAAAAGCTGGTGACTCTTGGCAAAAAAGGCGATCTGAGCGCGCGGCGTCGAGCTTCTGCACAATTGCCAGAAGAGCAGTGGGCTGCCAAACTTTTTGAAACTCTCGGTCCGCGCTATGCCGAACGCGATGGTGGCTACACACGGGTTTTGAAGGCTGGCTTCCGCTATGGCGACAGTGCGCCTATGGCCGTTATCGAATTTGTCGATCGGGATCCAGAAGCACGTGGGCAAGATTCGGGCCCTGTGCTGGTGGATGAGGACGCCGAAGCCTCCGCTTAAATTCCATGCACATGAATTTGGGTATTGAAGAGAGACACGGGATTTCGTTTCCGTGTCTTTTTGTTTTTTTTATTATCGTGATGCTGGTTGTCACACCACTAAGTGCTGATGCTCAAGGCCTGCAAGGTGCTCAAAGGGAAGAGAGCGGGCAAAATATGCGCGTTGTGCCCGATAGTGCCGCGCAGGTGCAACTGTCATTCGCGCCTGTGGTTGCGCAAGTTGTACCTAGTGTCGTCAATGTCTATGCGCGTCGTATTGTTCAGCGCCGACGTGGTTTGTTTGATGACCCGTTTTTCCAGCAATTCTTTGGCGATAATTTTGTCGCTCCACGCCAGCGTACCCAGCAATCGCTTGGGTCAGGCGTAATTGTCGATTCAGATGGCCTGATCGTGACTAATCACCACGTAATCGATGGCGCGCAGGAGCTGACGGTCGTTTTGGCGGATCGACGTGAGTTCAAGGCCAACCTTGTGCTTGATGATGCGCGCACGGACCTCGCTGTGTTAAAACTGCAAAACCCGCCTGATGCGCTGCCGGCCCTGGAATTGCGTGATAGTGATGACATCCGCGTAGGCGATCTTGTATTGGCGGTGGGTAATCCCTTTGGCGTTGGACAAACCGTGACAAATGGCATTGTGTCCGCATTGGCGCGTAGTCAGATAGGTGTGTCGGATTACCAGTCTTTCATTCAAACCGATGCGGCTATTAATCCGGGTAATTCCGGCGGCGCGCTTGTCACGCTTGACGGGCGCCTGCTGGGAGTGAACACGGCAATTTTTTCAAAATCGGGAGGTTCTGTTGGTATTGGCTTTGCCATTCCTGCCAATATGGTCGGGCGTGTGATACGCGCCGCAAAAACCGACAGCGAAGTCAAGCGACCATGGCTGGGAGCTCAGTTCCAAGATGTTGGCTCGGATATTGCCGAGGCGTTTGGTTTGGGTCGGGCCGGTGGTGCAGTTATTGTCGATTTGCACGAGGTTAGCCCGCTCAGGCAGGCCGGATTCAAAAACGGTGACGTGATACAAAAAGTAAATGGGCGCGATGTTTTTTCACCTGCTGATGTACGCTTCCGAATCGGGACGCTTGAAATTGGTGGGCAGGTGGAACTTGGTGCCTATCGTGATACAGCCGAAATTATTGTCGGCGTTGCGCTGGTCGCTGCGCCCGAAGTACCGTCGCGCAATATACAGCGTATCGGTGGTGATAGCCATTTTGCTGGTTTGCAAGTTGCGAACATCAATCCGGCTCTGTCCGAAGAGCGTGGGCTTGGGCCGACGAAAAAAGGCGTCATTGTGCTCGACGTTGCGGTCGGCAGTCAGGCTCGGCGCGCGGGATTTCGGATTGGTGATATTGTGCTAGCAGTCAATGGCGAGGAGGTACAACGCGTGCAGGATTTACAGCGACTGGCGCGTGCAAACTCGGCAAAATTAGCACTCGAAATTGAACGCGGTAATCGCCGCCTGCGTGTTACGTTGCGGCGTTAGGAATCAAAAATGGCGATAACGCATCAAATTATTCTGGTTGCGATGGGCGGCGCGGCAGGTGCCGTGAGCCGCTTTATCGTGTCTGTACTTTTACGCTCAACCACCAATAGCGGGTTTCCGTGGGCAACATTTGGGGTCAATCTGATGGGTTGTCTTTTAATGGGTCTGCTGATGGGCTGGCTTTGGCGTTTACCCCCGGAAACTAGCGAAACGCTACGTCTTGTTTTGGGTGTTGGCGTGCTTGGTGGGTTTACAACTTTCTCGGCTTTTTCTCTGGAATTGTTTCAATTATTGGAACGGCGTGATGTGTTGCTTGGCGCGTTTTATGCCGGCGGATCGGTCATTGGCGGGGTGCTGGCCTTTGCCGCTGGATATTATTTTGTGCGGGCATTCGTGTCATGAGCAGTGTGCAGCACCGAACCGTTAAAGCAGATGATGACGGTGTGCGGCTCGATCGCTGGTTCCGCAAATACTTCGCTGGACTAACCCATGGCCGGTTGGAAAAGCTATTGCGTCAGGGTCGCATCCGTTTGGATGGTGCGCGGGCAAAGGCGAGTGATCGGCTAAAAACCGGCCAGCAGGTGCGCATACCGCCTGAAGTGCCCCGCGATGGTAAATCCCCCGCGCCGGTGTCGGTCCAGGTATCACAATCGCTGGTCGAAGGTTTGCGCAATGCCGTTATCCACCGCGACCACGACCTTCTAATTATCAACAAACCTTCGGGTTTGGCGGTTCAAGGCGGCAGCAAAACCAATCAGCATGTCGATGGTGCCTTACCAGAACTGACATTTGGCGCGCCTGAAACGCCGCGTCTTGTTCACCGGCTTGATCGCGATACGTCGGGGCTGCTTGTATTGGCGCGCAACCGCAAGGCGGCACAATTTCTCACTCGCCAATTTGCTGACCAAGAGGTTGAGAAAATTTACTGGGCACTGGTTTATGGCGTGCCGCGTCCGTCGCATGGCACGATAACAGCCCCGCTCGCAAAGCGCGCCGCGGCTGATGGCGGCGAACGCGTTTTCCCGGTTGAGCACGGGGACCCCGATGGCATGCGCGCCATTACAGATTTTGCTGAGGTTGCACGGGTAGGGCAGCGCTTTGCTTGGGTTGCCTTTCGGCCTAGGACAGGCCGCACCCATCAGATACGCGCGCACGCTACGGCGATGGGTCACCCGCTCGTGGGCGATGGTAAGTATCGTAGCGATGCAGAAAACGCCGATCACGGCGGATTATTGCCGAAAAAACTTCATTTGCACGCCCGATCGATTAAAATGCCACATCCTGCTGGGGGTATGTTTTCCGCGCTAGCCCCTTTGCGCGATCACATGGCTGACACATGGGACGTTTTAGGTTTTGATCTTGAAGATGGGTTATCAGCATTTGCAGAGGAGGCGTGATGCGGTTGGTTGTTTTTGACTGCGATGGCACGCTGGTAGATAGTCAGCAGACGATTGTCTCTGCCACGACGGAAGCCTTTGAGATTGTCGGCGTTCCGGTGCCCGCGCGTCCCGATATACTGTCAGCCGTTGGACTGCCTATTGAAGTTGCGATGCGCCGCCATGCGCCCGCGGCGGATGACGACCAGATTGATGAAATCCTAACGCTTTACCGCGCAGCGCATATTCGCATGTCGCAACAAAGCGATCGAGGGCAGGTTTTGTTTGACGGCATGAAGGCGATTATCGAGAAACTGGGCCAAGAAGCGCAAACCCGGCTCGGCATCGTCACCATGAAATCGCGGCGCGGGTTGAACCGTGTCGTCGATGCTTATGATATCCGGTCATATTTCTCGACCCTCAAAAGCGCCGATGACGGGCCAGGTAAACCCGCCCCGGACTTATTGCTCGACGCTATGGCCGCGTGTGATGTCAGCGCGGCGCAGACGATTATGATCGGCGATACGAGTTTCGATATGTTGATGGCAAAGGCCGCTGGCGTGTTCGCGATTGGCGTCGGTTGGGGATATCAGAGTGTTGAAGAAATTGTCGAGGCCGGCGCAGATGCAATTGCCGAACATCCCGACCAACTCGCGCAATTGTTGGAAAGCCTAAGCGTGGATGGTTAAGCGTTTTTATACGTCTGTTTCCACACAGCAGGCGGACACTGGATATTTTGTTTCCCTTGATACGCACCGGCTGAAAACACCGGCTAAGCGCGACCTGGCTCTGCCGACACTGGCATTAGCCGAGGCGCTAGCTGAAGAGTGGGATGCGCAAGGCGACGAAGTTCTGCCGCAGTCCATGCCGCTCATGCGGTTGAGCGCGACTGCGATAGACCGCGTTGCTGATGCGCTGGATGCAACGATTGAAAGCTTTATGGCTTATAGCAGTTCGGACATGTTGTTATATCGCGCTGACGCGCCTCAGCGTCTTGTGGCGCATCAACACGAAAACTGGTCGCCGTTGCTTGACTGGGTACGCACGCATTTCGACCTTGCCTTTAATGTAACGAGCGGGGTGCTGCCGGTTGAACAGCCGGCGGAAAATGAAACGCGATTACGCGAGATTGTGGGCAGCGATGTGTTTCGGGTGGCGGGGCTGGCGCATGGCGCCGCATTGTTCGGTTCTGCGATATTAACTTTGGCGTTGGAAGCCGAAGAAATTTCGCCGGCTCGCGCGCATGCACTTTCCAATCTTGATGCGCTGTTTCAGATTGACGAATGGGGCGCAGACGCCGAAGCTATGGCACGCCTTGAGCAAATTGCGCTGGATATTCAAACGTTAAGCGGATATTTTTCAGCACTTAAGCCTTAAGATGACGGCTTAAAAGGGGAGGGCTGAATTGTGAACGATATTAATCGCATGCTTGAAGAGCGCCGCAAGGTTGCGCGTTTGGGCGGTGGCGAAGCGCGCATCGAGGCCCAACATGCACGCGGCAAGCTGACCGCGCGCGAACGCATCGACCTGCTTCTGGATCCGGACAGTTTTGAAGAAATCGACATGTTTGTCGAACATGACTGCCATGAATTCGGCATGGAAGAGCGTAAAATTCCCGGCGACGGTGTTGTGACAGGCTGGGGCACGGTAAACGGCCGCCCGATTTATGTTTACGCCAAAGATTTCACTGTGTTTGGCGGGTCGCTGTCGCGCGCCCATTCGCGCAAAATCAACAAAGTGCAGGATATGGCGCTACGCAATGGCACGCCGATTATCGGTATTCTGGATGCGGGTGGTGCGCGTATTCAAGAAGGGGTCGATGCGCTGGGCGGTTATGCCGAGGTTTTTCAGCGCAACACGCTGGCCTCCGGCGTTATTCCGCAAATGACCATGATTATGGGGCCGTGTGCGGGTGGCGATGTGTATTCGCCCGCCATTACCGATTTTGTTTTCATGATCCGCAACACCTCTTACATGTTCGTAACCGGGCCGGATGTCGTGAAAACCGTGACCAATGAAGAAGTGACGGCCGAAGAGTTGGGCGGCGCAAAAGTGCACACCACGCGCTCCTCCGTAGCAGATGGCGCGTTTGACAATGATGTCGAGGCGCTCACCCAACTGCGTCGCCTGATCGATTTTCTGCCCTTGAGCAATCGCACCGGCGTGCCCGAACGCCCGACATTCGATGTGCGCGACCGCGTTGAGCCGTCGCTCGACACACTCGTGCCGGAAAACGCCAACATGCCCTATGACATGGGCGAACTGGTTTTGAAAATGGTCGATGAGGGCGATTTTTTTGAAATTCAGCCCGATTTTGCCAAAAACATCATTGTCGGTTTTGGCCGCATGGAAGGGCGCACGGTGGGGTTTGTCGCCAATCAGCCCATGGTGCTGGCCGGTGTGCTGGACAGCGATGCCAGCCGCAAGGCGGCGCGCTTTGTGCGGTTTTGCGACTGTTTCGACATTCCGATTGTCACGCTTGTTGACGTGCCCGGCTTTTTGCCCGGCACCGCGCAGGAATATGGTGGTCTTATCAAACACGGGGCGAAGCTTTTGTTTGCCTATGCTGAGGCCACCGTGCCCAAAATTACCGTGATTACGCGCAAAGCCTATGGCGGTGCGTATGATGTGATGGCGTCAAAACATCTGCGTGGCGATGTGAATTATGCCTGGCCCACAGCCGAGATCGCGGTGATGGGTGCCAAGGGCGCGGTGGAAATTATTTTCCGCAATGCGCTGGGTGACGATGAAGAGATCGAGCGGCGCACCAAGGAATATGAGGAAAAGTTTCTCAATCCGTTTGTGGCTGCCGAACGCGGGTATATTGACGAGGTGATCCAGCCGCATAATACACGCCGACGCGTCGCGCGCGCGCTCGCCTTGCTGCGCAGCAAGAAGCTCGAAAATCCCTGGAAAAAACACGATAATATCCCGCTATAGGTTCGCCGCATGTTCAAAAAAATACTCATTGCCAATCGCGGGGAAATTGCCTGCCGCGTTATTCGCACCGCCCGCGAAATGGGCATTAAAACCGTTGCTGTTTATTCCGATGCCGATGCGCGCGCCCAGCATGTCAAAGATGCTGATGAGGCGGTGCATATTGGCGGGGCACCGGCGAGCGAAAGCTATCTCGTTATCGATAAAATACTCGACGCCATTCGCCAGACGGGTGCCGAGGCTGTGCATCCGGGTTATGGATTTTTGAGCGAAAACAAGGCGTTCGCTGAAGCACTTGAGAAAGAAGGTGTGGCGTTTATCGGCCCGCCGCCCGGTGCCATTGAGGCGATGGGCGATAAAAT
>DKNW01000112.1 GCA_002469805.1 Rhodobiaceae bacterium UBA7378 | reverse complement strand
CGAGTCCCTCCTCCGCTACCAAATCCGAAATTGCTATTTCCTTGTTTCTGGTCAGCATTTTCAGCGACCACAGACAGGATTTTATATGTCAAAATTTGCCCAATTGGGGCTTTCAAGCCAGTTGACCAAAGCGGTTGAAAAAGGCGGTTATGAAAGTCCGACGCCGATTCAGGAAAAAGTTATTCCGCTTATGCTGCAGGGCGGCGACATTGTCGCTATTGCGCAGACCGGCACGGGTAAAACCGCGGCTTTTGTGTTGCCCATATTGGAGCGACTGAAAGGCAATCAGCACAAAGCCAAGCCCAAGCATTGTAGCACGCTGATTATTGTGCCGACGCGCGAACTTGCCAAACAGATTGACGACAATATTGAGAAATACGGCAAGCATATTTATCACCAACGCGCGTGTGTTGTTGGCGGGATGAAATACCCCAAGCAGATCCAGCGGCTCAATCAAGGGTTGGATATTTTGGTGGCGACGCCGGGTCGTCTCGAAGACCATTTGAAATCGGGCAATCTATCGCTCGACCATACCGAGACACTTATTCTCGACGAAGCCGACCAGATGCTGGATCTGGGTTTTTTCCCGGCCATTCGCCGCATTGCCAAAAGGACGCCGCGCACAAGCCAGACGGTTTTATTGTCGGCCACCATGCCCAAACCGATACGCGCGCTGGCGGCAGAATTATTGAATAACCCAAAAGACGTTGCCGTTGCACCTGCCTCCACACCGGTTGAACGAATTGAACAAGCCGTGATGCTTATGGAGAAACCCGCCAAGCGCCCCTTTCTTGTTCAGGCGCTAGCAAACCAGTTCCGCACGATTATTTTCACCCGTACCAAACACGGTGCTGACCAATTGGTGAAATATTTGTCGAAGCAAAAAGTTGTCGCTTCGGCCATTCATGGCAATAAAAGTCAAAACCAACGCCAGCGTACGCTGGAGGCGTTTCGCAAGGGCGAGGAGCATATTCTAATTGCTACTGATATTGCGGCGCGCGGCATTGATATTCCCGATGTTTCTCTGGTGGTAAATTATGACGTACCGACGACACCGGAGGCTTATGTTCACCGGATTGGCCGCACGGCGCGCGCGGGGCGCGAGGGAAGGGCCATTACGTTATGCGCGCCCGAAGAGCAGAAGTTTCTGCGCGATATTGAGAGGCTCATTAAGGCCAAACTACCGATTGAGAATGTGAAGGCCGGGGATATTGATGATGATAGTTATGACCCGATGAAGGCCGCCGCGAAGCCCCCAGAATACGCATCAGGAAAACCAGCAAAAAATACTGACCGCAAGGATGATGGTGAACGCCGTTCGCCGAAATCGCGGCGGCGCGGTGATGCCAAGAAGCATGAATCGACCAGATTCGAGGGTAAAAAAACCGAGCCAAGAAAGTCCAAACAAGGCCATCGCGGCGATGATGCTTCAGCGGACGGGCAGGGCGCCCCGCGTCGCAAAAAGTCCGGTAATAAAAATCCGCCGCGCGGCCCAGCGCGCAATCGGAACAAAAATCAGCAGAGCAGCCGAAATTCCGAGAAATCCGGTCGTTAAGGCAGGGGCGGTAAGGCAGGGGCGGTAAGACGGGTAAGCTTTGGCGCATCCCTCTTTGCGATCAATATTTTTAAAATCATGTGCTCTTTTGCGCGAAGGCGCACCAACGCCAACCACTGCAATTGGCGGGTGCTTTGAACCTCTGCGACCAGGTTTTTGGCTGTCTAGAACGATTTTTGCCAACCGATTGTCAACGCGCCTTGTTGCTTCATCTAGGTGCCTCTGGGGTTGGCTTTCTGGTCGCTGCATAGCAGATGAGATCAGCAGTAAAAAGGCAAAACTAGGCGTATAATGGACTTTGATTGCTCACTTAGCGCATCGCTAATTTGTGTCAACTGGTCAAACGCGCCTGCCAAAATCCCGATATCAGGTTCGACGCAGTGCTAGCCGAAGTATAGCTTGATCATGTATCATCGCATTAGATGATTGCGTCCAGCCCCCGACTGATTTTTGAAGCGATGGAAACGCGGCACGCGCCGCATTTTTATGCGCTGAATAACGATCCGCAGGTGATGCAGTATTTTCCGTCAACGCTGGATCATGCGGCGACCGACGCCTTTATTGCGCGGGTGATGGCGCATCGCGCGGCCCATGGTTTTGGCCTCGAAACGGTTTTTCTGGCAGATACAGGAGCGTTTGCTGGGTTTATCGGCTTGCTGACGGCTGATTTCGCCGCGCCGTTTACACCCGCTGTCGAGATCGGCTGGCGGCTGATGCCACAGGTCTGGGGACGCGGGCTTGCGCCGGAAGGTGCGCGGGCCGCATTGGCATTTGGTTTTGGCGAGCTGGGCTTGGAAGAGATTGTGTCGTTCACGGCGAAAAGCAATATCGCGTCCATTCGAGTGATGCAAAAAATTGGCATGCACCACCGACCCGAAGACGATTTTGATCATCCGGCACTTGCAGCCGGTGATCGATTGCGGCGGCATGTGTTGTACCGCATGCGGGCGGCGGATTTTGAAAATTTCTCACACATCAATGAAACATAGGAGTCGGTGATGAGTACGATTGAGCGCATTAAATGGGCGAGCACGTTTTGTGTGCTCAGTGGCATTTTGCTGACGAATTTAAACATTTATCCGGTGAACATTGCGCTGCATGGTGTCGGAGCCGTTGGCTGGACAGTTGCAGGTTATCTATCGAAGGATCGCGCGATTTTGACGAATTTTGGGTTGCAGCTGCCAATGTTTACGCTTGGCTTTTCAAAAGTTGTTTTTGGATTTTGAGGTCCAGACGCAGACCCCGCCCGGTCGATTGACAGAATCACGGTGCTTGTTACCTTATGCAAAACTTCAGGTGAAACATGACCGAGATTACGCCGATACCTAAGCCCTTATTGCAACGCTATCGAGTCTGGAAAGAAAGCAAATTTCCCGATCGTGCGGCTGAATTGTCTCGTTTGGCGCGTGAAGGTCAGGCACCTGATTTCATGATGATTTCGTGTAGCGATAGTCGCGTTCAGCCTACCGATATTTTTGGCGCTGAAGCTGGCGACATGTTCGTGCATCGCAATATCGCTAATTTTGTGCCGCCACTCACGCAAAGCGGTGACGCGCATGGCACATCGGCGGCTGTCGAGTATGGGGTCCGGGCTTTGAAGGTTCGCCATCTTGTCGTGCTGGGGCACGCGCAATGCGGTGGTGTCCAGGGATGCCATGATATGTGTCAGAGTGGGCAGATTGGCGCGGCGCTTGACCTGCCGCTAGTCGGTCAATGGTTGGAGCTTATGCGCCCGGCCTATGATGTTTTGGTAGCGCAGGGAAAACCGTTCGATGCTGATGAACTGAGCCGCCGCAGTGTTGTGCAATCTCTACAGAATTTGTTGTGTTTTCCCTTTGTGGCTGATGCGGTTGCCGCTGGCTCTTTGCAGGTGCATGGGGCGTGGTTTGATTTTGGCACCGGCGTGTTATTGGTTTACCAGCCGGATAGCGACAGCTTCGAACCCGCCTGAAACACATGCCCAGAAAAATCGCCAAAAAAAGAAGGGCGACCGAAAGGCCGCCCGTCTAATCATTGTTCCGTCGGAAAATCAGAAGCTATGGCGTAAGCCCAGCTTAATCATGCGTCCGAAGGGGTTATGCGTGTAGGGATCGTAATTGAGGTCGAGCCGCGCATAGGGCGGGTCTTCATCGGTCAGATTATAAATCGACAGCCACACGGCACTATTGCCGTTATTGATCGACGTGTTGTAGTGCATATCGAAGGTTATGTGGTCGTCGATATCACGCGGACCAAATCCAGAATTGGGCGCTGAAGCGTTTGGCGGGTTGTCTTCATAGTCGCCGGTGTAATTAGCGACCAGATTATAGGTATTGTCGCCGCGCTCGTATTTGACGCCCAATTTGCCCTTCAATTCAACGACCGGCCGCAAATAGGCGACATTATCGTTCAAGGTACCCAACGCGTCAAAGCCTGAGCCCAATTCCGAAGCGCCAACATCATAGCTCAAGGTTTGGGTTAACTGGCCTGTATAGGTCAGTGTGCCAGGGCCAGCATCGGTTTCGTACATCACGGCGACATCAATACCGTCTGTGTCGATATCAGGCCCGTTAATCATATTTACCTTGATACGCTGGATGTCGGATGAAGACGTGCCGTCGCCCGCGAGATTGAACCGGCTTGCATAGGGCGAGCTTGGGTCCAATGTACCGCCGGGGAATGCCAACGCAATCAGGGAGTTAAAGTCTTCCTTGATAATCGGGTCTTCAAAGTCAAAGCGCCAGTAATCTACCGAAACTGTGAGACTTCCTTTGCCCATGGCGAAATCGTCACGAGTGAAAATAGCCCCCAGATTGGCGGTAGTGGCACTTTCCGGATCAAGGTCCTCGGTGCCGAATGTGTCAACGGCTTTAAAGGTGCCAGTAGGGCCGACAAATGACAGCGTAGTGGAGCGTCCACCCAACTGGTTCAAGGTCGGGCCACGGAAAGTGGTCGAGGCTGAACCCCGCAAGGTCCATGCATCGCTGGCTTCCAGCCGCACCGCGATTTTTGGGTCGAAACTGGAACCAGTATCGCCACCATAATCCTCATAGCGGGCCGAGATCTGGGTTTCCAGATTATCTGCCAACGGCAGGGCCAGCTCAACAAATGCAGCATTGATAGTCTGTGCATCGTCAAACGGGGTGGCTCCGGCCAAGAAGATAAACCGGCCTGAGCCTTCATAATCATCGGAGACATCGCCTGGTGTGCCAGCATTACAGAACGTCGCGCTGTCGCTGCCCGCCGCCCGTCATGCCTCGTTCTCGGCCTCGGTCTGACACGGGTTGATGTCGAGGTTGCTGCCTTCAAATGGTTTGACGACATATTCCTCGCGCCGCGATTGCAAGCCCGCAGCCCAGCCGATATCCGTGCCGCGCACGTTGGCTTCGCCGGAAACAACTGCATCAACCAGGCTGAGTGTCGAGTCTGTTTTTGACCCGACAGCTTCGGTCATCCATTCGCGCAATTCTGGCGAGTTCGCCAGTGCTGGATCGTAGTCTGGGTTCACGAAACCTTCGGTACCTTTTTGAAGCGGGCTTTCAATAGCGTTCGAGAACGGATTGTAGAACTGGCACCCATTTGCACCGGGTGTGTTGCCGATACAGTCCGGACCACCAAACCCGCGCAGGGCCAGCGACCAGTTTTCGGCAATGGTGTCATTGGTTCTGTTTTCGCCATGCGCCTGTGTCGAGAGGGCTGACAGATTATAGTCAAGCCCACTATCCAGCGTGCCTTCCAGGCCGAGCGCAATCCGCGTCGT
>DKNW01000143.1 GCA_002469805.1 Rhodobiaceae bacterium UBA7378 | reverse complement strand
GGGCTAGGCATTGCGACAGGCGATCCGCTTTTTGTCGTGGCGATAGACGCTGACAGCCGTCGGGTTGTGGTCGGCCCGCGCACCGCACTGGCTCGCGATGTCATCCAGCTTGAAGAAGTTAACTGGCTTGGCGACCACAATGAGGTCGATATTCGCGTGCGCATCCGCTCGACAAGCCCGCCGGCACCTGCGAGTTTGCGGCTGACCGATGCGGGCGCGGAGGTCGTGCTTGCTCATGCAGAGGAAGGCGTTTCGCCGGGTCAGGCTTGCGTGTTTTACGGAGCGAGCGATGACCGCGTGCTGGGCGGTGGTTGGATTCGTGCGGCGCGGCTGTCGTCATAGGGTGCGAATTTTGCGCGCAGTCTGTGGAAAAGGTGTTGCTCTGTTGCCACACACAATTAACAACATGAAAAACAACAGCGTTTAAGAATAGCAAGACCTATGCCAGTTGCTATGGTTTATACGGCATAAGGAGGTTTATGTGCGTATCTCGCAACGTATGCAGGCTAAGCAATCGCAACGATTGCATATGAGCCCGCAGCTTCAGCAATCTATCCAAGTTCTACAGATGAATAATCTGGAACTGACAGAATTGCTGCAGACTGAGGCAGAACAGAACCCCTTTCTCGAACTTGCCGATGGCGATGATGCTGGAGCACATGCTGACGACCCTGCCGGAGCTGATGCTACGACAGGCGAAGTTTCCGACCCGCAAATAGTGACGGGCCCAACAGACGGCACAACACCGGAATTTTCAGAAATAGACTATTCACATGACGCAAGCAGTCCTAACGAGCTGACTGATGTGCCGACGACCGATGATGTGATTGCCAGCGGGCATCTGGGCGATGCCACGATAGAAGCCGAAGATGAAGGGTGGCGCGAAGAACCGCGCAGCAATCTAACAGATTTTCTGGCTGGCCAACACGAAGCGCAAACAACAACGCAAGTGATCGAGGAGGTGGTGGCCGAGCATCAGACACTGGCCGACTATCTGCAGATGCAGGTGATCGACGCCTCGCCCGATGCCGACTTGCGCCATGTCTGTCTCGCTTTGGTTGGTTGGATTGACGAAAATGGCTATCTGCGCGAGAGCAACGATGAGATTTGTGCTGGGCTTGATATTACGCCGGCAGTTCTTGACGCCGCCCTAACGCTTTTACGTGGTCTTAATCCGGGTGGAATTTTCGCCCGAGATTTGAAGGATTGTTTGCTTTTGCAATGGCAACGTCTACCAAATTTTGAGCCGTCTCAGCGGATGTTGCTGGAGTATCTGGATCTGCTGGCGCAAGGCAAGTTGGAGAAACTAGCCGAAATATGTGACATGTCGACCGATGAATTGCGCCGTTCCTTGCGGGAGTTACAAAGCCTTAACCCCCGTCCGGCCGCTGACTTCATTGAGCAATCGGTTGGCCCACAGGCACCGGAAATTCTAATTCGCCGCGATGGCGCGGGTTGGCAGGTGAGCCTGAACGAAGATCTTTTGCCGCGCATTCTTGTACGCGAACGCGATTGGGAAGAAATGGCAAAAAGGCCGATGAGCGAAGCTGATCGGCGCTTTCTGGCGACTAATATGCAATCGGCACGCTGGTTATTGCGCGCCACGCAACAACGCGCGATTACCATGTTACGTGTCGCCCAAGCCGTCGTCGATCATCAGGAAGCATTTTTGCAAAAAGGGCAGCGCGCTCTGAAGCCCATGGTTCTACGCGAGATTGCGGAAACGCTCGATTTGCATGAAAGTACGATTAGTCGCACTGTCGCCAATAAGCTGGTTGACACACCAACGGGTATTTTCGCGCTGAAAGATCTTTTCTCCGCGGCTTTGACCGGCGGTATTCATGCTGATGGTCAGATGGATAACAATGGCGGTGCATCCGCTGCGGGCGTTAAAGCGCGCATCCGCAACCTAGTTGACGCGGAAATGCCAGACCGGATCATCTCTGATGATATGATCGTTGAAACGCTAAAAGACGAGGGAATTGTCATTGCGCGTCGCACGGTTGCGAAATATCGCGAGAGCCTGAACATCCCCTCATCGGTAGTGCGTCGACGTGCCCATCGTATACACGGGCTTGCGAAATAGCGCAGTGTCCATAGCGCGCTAATTGGGCGGATAGGCACCCTTATTTATATTTCTTCTTTTTACTGCTTTCATATGCATCTGCCTCATCGTCCTCTTTAACCTGTTCGTCATTGGTCACCATGGGGCATTGCAATTCGCGTACGCAATGTACGCTGTCTTCCAGCGGATAATTGTATGTGCCGCCGCTTTGCCGCCTGTAGACGCACATGTTTTTTTCTTCTTCATTACGGTCAAGCCGCACCAAGCGGCAGGTTTCGGTGCGCCGGTTTCGCTTCTTTTTGTCTTCCTTAATATATTGCGGAACATAAGTGCGCCCGGCCGCTTGAGGGGCAGTATCTGGTATCAAAAGAGTAAGCAGAACAAGAACGAGTACATGTGAAACGGCTTTAGTCATTTTCGGTTCCCTGATCGATAACACTAATTTGCAAACCTTCCTCATCTTCCGAACCGGGCAGGAAGGCTTTTCCCTGTATGGCGCGCGCGCCGAGTTTTTCCGTTAAATCTGGCTGGCCGCCGACAAATTCTTGGAGATGGCTACTGATAATTTTCTCGGCCTCTTCAAGGGTTTCTGTGTCCATTTCAACAATGCCGTCAATAATCCAGTGGACTTTACATTTCATGATTGTCTCGCTTCCATCTCTGCCGCATTTTCACGGGCTTTTAATTCTTGAAAAATCTGCGCGGCTTCCTCCTGCAAGTCAACAAGCACTTCGGGGTCAAGTTCTTCGGCGGCGGCGTTCCGGGCTTGAAACGCATTGTCTAATCGCATCGCGGCGCCGATTGCATACCAGATATATGCCTGCTCGTAATCGGCTTCTGCGGTAACTTCGAGAAAAAAATCCCCCCGCTGCATAATCGCCGGATGATCGCCGTCATCCACGCGTTTTGTTAGGTGCGCCACGACTTTATCGCGTATGGCATCAAGCGCGTTTTCCGGCATAAGCCCTATCAAATCTTCGGCTAGTGCTGGTGCTTTTTTGACATCGCCCAGCTGCGAAAGCCACGCCCAGTATAGCGCCTGCTGAAAATCTTGCGGATGGCCTAAACCAGCTTTTAGCAGGGTTGCGAGATTATATTGCGCGTCATGCTGCCCGTGTTTGCTCAACGCCAGAAAACTTGCATAGGCTTCGTCGTATTTTTTTTGCCGCACAAAATCGACGGCTTCATCATATTGGGCGTCTAGCAATTCGTGATTGTGTGCTGCACCGTTCATCTTGCTATTAGTACTGTGTCCGGCGGCGTGACTGGCGGTATGGACCGCCCCAACCAATATTAGAAACGCAACCGCCAGGAAGCATAGGCCGATACGACGGTCCATATTATCTTCCGGCCATCATGACGAGTTGCAGATAAAAAATGCGTAATTTAAAGCGCGAGCCAAATGGGCGCTCGTAAACTACGATGCGCGGGCGATCGGTATTTCCGCGCTGATATTCAATCGACATATTATCGGGCAGGAATACGCCGTGCTCTTCCAGCGTGTCTTGTGGCGAATTTGAAAATTGATCGTGAAATTCCTTGTCGATCCACACACGCGCGAGCACACGCCCCAGAATATCCGGCAGATACTGGCGCACTTCTTCACGATTATGGATTTGCAAAGGGCGGTTTACAATCTCAAGCGGCGTGTCGTCACTGCCAGACGGCGTTGCCTTTCCGCTGACATTGTAAGGAACAACAGAGTTTGTATTATTGTCTGACATGCGGTGTTTCTCCGAAAACCCTACCTGCTTTTAATCGCTTTAACCTAACATTGGTTAATTTTTTATCACAGATTGTAAAAAATTAAATCGTAGATTTTTTTTAAATTTCTTAAATTTGGCACGATTTTTGGACAGTCAGACGCAGATGAAAGGAAAACTTGATGTTGACCACTGCAAGATCTGGCCTCAATGCGGCCCTGCACGAGATAAAAACCGTGTCGAATAACGTCGCTAATGCGTCGTCAACTGGCTTTAAGAAAAGCCGGTCTGAATTTGCTGACAGTTATGGCGTTGCCTCGGACATGATGCAAGCCACGGCCACCGGCAAGGGCACGCGCATCCTTTCTTCCCAACGCTCGCACATGCAGGGCTCGTTCCAAGAGACAGGCGGGGCGCTAGATGTCGCAATTAATGGGGAAGGCATGCTGGTTGTACGCCGCCCTGAGACACCAGAGAAGCTCGAATTTACCCGCAATGGTGCCATCGAGCTGGCGCTGGATGGAAAGCTCGTCTCAAGTGACGGGCACGAATTTTTGTCAACCGAAGAACAGCCGATCACCATTCCGTTCGCTGTCGAAGATGCCAATGGCCAAGTCCGACGCTTGTCGCAGATAAATATCAAAGGGGATGGCACGGTTCAGACATCATATGGTCAGGGCATAGATTTTGATGTGGCAAAGCTGTCGCTTGCGCTGTTTGCAGATGAAAGCAAACTAGCCGCTGACGGTCGCAATTACTTTCTCGCCACACCCGGCTCGGGCGCACCGGAGATCGTTGCCCCACTTGGTAATAGAAGCGGTGTGCTCCAGCCCGGATTTCTGGAAACCTCAAATGTCGATATTACCGACGAACTTAATCTTATGATCCGCGCCCAGCATGCGTTTTCCGGCGTGTCACGCCTGATGCAATCAGAGGTTGATATCGTCCGTAGGTTTACCAGCTAGCCTAGGGCGCGCTTTTCCGCAGCGGCGTAATTCTTTAGCCCAGCGGTAACGTCCATGACAGGTCAGTGATCTCAAGCGCAAGGTCGCCTTCAATTTTAAGATCGCCCTCAACGCTCACTGACAGCTTTTCCGATAGATGCAAGGTTACGGTCCCCAATCTCGTGCGTGCGAGATTGATATTCTGGCACAATCTGTCAAAGGCATCTGCCGGTACGTTTATCTCTGCATCCATGATGGCACGGTCTACCCGTATCTCGATTCTACCGCCTAGCTGGTTCCAAGGTTCTTGCGCATCGCTGTCTTCGTCAACATCTTTGCGTGTCGTTTCATCGGCGCATACAGGCCTAACTTTGAGGGCCACTTGGCCGCGCGCGATACTCGTTAGATTGCAGATAACATTTAGGCAGGGCGTGGCGTCAAACCCCGACAGGTTCACTTCCGAAGATTGAACCGTCATATTGATCGTCTCTGTAGGCAACCATTCCCGCATCACGCCAACATATCTTGTTCGAAGTTTTCTTGAATAAAAGTGCGTAGTCGGGTGACAGCCGATTTTTTGATCTGCGATATACGCCCTGACGATACTTCAAGGATTTCGGCAATTTCATATACGTTCAGTTCTTCGACATAAAACAGTTGGATAACCAGCGCTTCACGCTCGGGCAATGTGACCAGAGCCTGCTTCAAAATATCCCGCATGTCTCTATCGGATAATAATTCCTCGGGGCTATCTGACGGCGTGGCGAAAAGCACCGAGAAATCATCGTAAACACCATCGAGCGAGTCGTGCACATTAGCGGCGAAAGCGTGCTGCCACTCTGCCAGTTCTTCGACGGTAATGCTCATATCTCTGGCAATTTCTTCAAGATATGGCGAACGGTCCAGTTTGCGTGTCAGTTTTTCTTCACTGGCTGTAAAACGTTTACGCATCTGGATGGTGGTTCGGCACAAATTTGATGTTTTCCGCAAATGGTCAACCATCGCGCCGCGAATACGTAAGCTGGCATAGCTGGCAAAAGCCACGCCTTCCTGCTTCGAATATTTTTGTGCTGCGGTGATGAGGCCGACATACCCAATTTGTAAGAGATCATCGATCTCGATCGCCGAATGCACTCGGCCATGCAGATGCCACGCGATCCGCCTGACCAAATCCATATGGGTGCTGATCAGCGTTTCGGGCTCGAACTGAGCATCTGTATAATTGGCTCTCATGACACGGTCTCTTGTGTGCTGGGTGCGCCGAGATAGCGAATACCGTTTGTTCTGTTGAGCGGGCCAGATAACAGGCTCTTCGAAATTTTCTGAAACGCGATTGTTTCGCGGCTGGGGTCGGGACGCGTCATTATCGGCTTGCGCTCGATAACCGACTGGCGCAATGCATTCGAATAGGGAATGTGGCCAACATATGTTAACTGAACATCAAGGAACCGGCTGGTAATATCACGGAAGCGCGAAAAATGGTCGTGCGCTTGGGCCTCGCTATTGGCCATGTTGACGGCGAGATAAAAGTGTTTGATGTCGGCTTCCAAAAACGCCGCCTTAATGAGGGAATAAGCGTCCATGAAACTTGTCGGCTCTCCGACTAGGATGATCAACGGTCGGTCGGCCGCGCCGACGAAATTCAGTGTTGCGTCCGAAGCACCTGCCGGCACGTCAACGATGAGAATATCCGTGCTTTGCGCAAGCATTTCGGTCGATCTGACAATTTGAAAACGCGATGAATTATCAAGGTTCAATACATCGACCATGCCACTACCGCCGGAAATGAAACGCAGTCCAAACGGCGCGGGCGTGCACAAATCCAGAAGAGAGGCTTGGTTTTGCAACATGTCACTGATGTTTTGCTTCGGGTCGATGCCCAGAAGGATGTGGGCGTTGGCGACGCCAAAGTCAGTATCTAGGAGGCAGGTGCGATAGCCCATTTTTGCGAAAGATAACGCGACATTAATGGCAACGCTGGTTTTACCCACACCGCCTTTGCCACTCGCGACTGCTATTGAAAACGACATATTACTAACCTTCTCTTTACCGGCGAAACTCGCCCCTAGCAGTTTTCAGCAATGTAATCTGCGACAGGGGCAACGTCGGCAAAACTCAGAGAATCAATCATAGCCCGTGAACCGGTCAACAGGCCAAGTTTTTCTCCACTCTGTGCAATTTGCGAAAATTCCACCGGCCCGGCTGGGCATTCATCCAACTTGGTCAAACACACCATCGGGTCGAGTTTACCGAAGTCAGCCGTTTGCTTCCGGATCAACCGGGTGCTGGATGCACCGGCCAGGGCAAGAACTGTTGTGATAGTTGCACCAGGCAGAGCCTCACGCACTCTGGTAATGGCTTCGCAAGCGGCATCGGGTGCGCAAGATACGTCGACGACATAGCGTTCACCGACTGCTGTCATCTGCTCGGCAATTTCGTCGGGCCGGAATTTGCACACTGGCACGTTCAACAGTCGCGCGAGCTGCAGCAGCGCGTCGTCTGGGTTTGCCTGGCTGTCGGCCAGTTCTGTCATGGTGACTGGCTTTTTGGAGTTGCTTTCCAGCAAATGCGCGGCCAGCTTACCGGCCAGCGATGTTTTGCCGACCCCATGTCCGCCAACCACAAAAATAACGTCGGCGTGAAGCGCAGATTGTGGGTCGTCATGAACAAGTTTATCCGCTAGTGACACCATAAAACGGCGTTGTCCGGTCTCGAAGTCTACATCCACAAAACTGTGTTTTAACTCATGCACGACGACATCGCTGAAGCCAAGCTGGCGAAGCTGTACGGGTGTCGATAGACCAAGATCGTTGCGTAAGGCGACATCATCGGTGAGCACCATGCCGTTGAGCATCGATTTCATTTCCACAAGATGTGCTTGCAGTTCCGCAATATAAGCCGGTACCTGATAGCCTGAAATTGCCCGATCGCCACCAATATCGTTAAGCATTGGATCTTGGCGGTCACCAGCTTGGGAGGCTGCCTTGCGGTTCATTTGCGAATTGGTTTCGGTAAAAATATCGACAAACTTTTTCTTGGGCTTCGGCTTGCGATTGCCCCAGCCTGCTTCGGCTGGATTGTCGGTGGCACTGATCTCAATCTGGTTGCCCCGCTTGTTTGTCGACAGGATGAAGCAATTGTCACCCAGACGCTCCGCCATTTTCTCCATGGCGGCGGCGCTGTCTTCACCGGTAAATGTTAAAATAGTCATGGTCGTTTCCTTTCTAACAAATCATCAGACGGCGGTCTGGTCGGTTTCGCCACCAATGGTCGCGACGACATCAACTTTTCGGGTTTCTGGTAGTTCCGAAAATGCGATGACAACCATGTCGTCAATATGCTGCCTGATGACGCGGGCCAGCGAACGTCTGATGACGGGCGAGACCACGACAACCGCCTGCTTACCTTCGGCAGATAGTTGTTCATTTACGCGTGTAAGGCTTTCCAGAAGTTTTTGTGCCAGCTCGGTATCGAGTATTAGCTCACCGTCCGGCGACTGGCGTTGCATGTTGATCAGCATATGCTCCAGCTCGCCATCAAAAGTGATGACCGGCAGCGGCATGTTAAGCGGTGCAACCTGTTGGATGAGTAGGCTAGCAAGCTCGGGGCGCAAGGCTTCAGCAGTTTCTTCCATTGAAAGGTTGCGCGCGCTGAGCGGCGGTAAGGCCTCAAGAATGCGCCGCAGATCGCTGATTGGCACGCGCTCTTTGAGAAGCAGGCGCAAGATGCCGGTCAACTCATGCAGCGGTACGATTTTCGGCACCACGGATTCAACTAGATTAGGGTTCGTTTGAGCAAGGTTATCGAGCAGGGTCTGCACATCATCTTGGCCGATCAATTCGCTGGCGCTTTTGTACAGAAGCGAGCTGAGATGCGTGGCGATGACGGCTTCAGGTGCGACAACAACATAGTTATTTGCTTCGGCTTCGGCTTCTTGATCATTGCGGATCCAAATAGCATCCATGCCAAAGGTCGGGTCTTTCACGATTTGACCGTCGAGCTGAATTTGTGAGTTTTCGCCAGGGATCGCCAGTTTGCGGTTGGGGAAGGCTTCGTCTTCGCCAACGATTGTTTGGCCAATGCGAATGCGATATTGATTGGCTTTGAGAGACAGGTCGTCGCGAATACGCACGGGCGGAACCACAAAACCCAAGGTTTTGGATACTTGCTTGCGGATGCTGGTGATGCGATTAACCAGCGGGCCGCCGGCATCTTCATCGACCATCTCGACAAGGCCATAGCCGATTTGTACCGAAATAGGCGCATTATCTGTAACGTCGGATAGTTCGATTTGATCGGGTGCTTTTTCTTCGACTTCCTCCTCCGGCTCTTCCTGTGCGACATCGGTTTTCTGTTCCGAAAGTTGCACGAAATAGGCGGCTGCTGCGGCAATAGATGCGGCGATGAGGAATAAGAAGTTCGGCATGCCGGGCACAAATCCGATGAGAAACATGACACCAGCAACGGGTATCCATGCGCTTGAAATGCTGACCTGACGCCCAATATGGGCTGCCATATTCTGTGTCGATGACACGCGGGTTACGATAATCGCTGTCGCGATGGCAAGCAGTAGCGACGGGATTTGCGCCACGAGACCGTCACCCACTGACAACATAAGGTATATCTCGGCAGCGGTACCGATATTCATATCGTGTTGGCTCAGGCCAATGATAAGTCCGCCAATAATATTGACCGCGAGAATGAGCAATGCGGCGACCGCGTCGCCTTTGACGAATTTAGATGCGCCATCCATGGCACCGTAGAAATCGGCTTCATTAGCGATTTCTTCACGCCGTCTGGCGGCTTCTTCGGTGGTCAACACACCGGCGTTCAAATCGGCATCGATTGCCATTTGCTTGCCGGGCATCGCATCCAGGGTAAATCGGGCGGAAACCTCCGACACGCGGCCTGCGCCGCGGGTGATCACCACGAGGTTAATAATAATGAGAATAATAAAGACGAATATACCGACCGCGTAATTACCCGAAATAACGAACGCGCCGAAAGCCTCGATAACTTGTCCGGCGGCGTCCGTGCCTTCGTGACCACGGCTCAGAACAATCCGTGTCGAAGCGACGTTCAAACCCAGCCGAAGAACGGTGGCGATAAGCAGCAGCGACGGAAAACTTGAAAAGTCGAGTGGCCGGAACGTGTTGATCGCAACCATGAGGATCAATAGTGATACCAGAATGTTGGCGACGAAGAAAACATCGAGCAAGATGGCCGGCAGGGGCAGCACCATCATGGCTATCAGGGCCAGAATACCTATCGGCAAAACTGTGCCGGTCAAAATGGCCCGCATATCCGTTAGGCCTAATCGTGACAACGTCATTTCCATGACAATTTCCTTGTGTCAAACTTCCGTACATCGTTTCCAGCCGCCCCGGGCTTCGATCGGTGGTATTTCCCTTAAGTATCTGAAGAAAATGATAAAAATTCTTCTCAGCTCTCGGGCCACCGGTCGTAACCTTGAATGGCTACACGTATAAAGGCAAAAACCGTGCCATTTGCGATCGGCGCGCGCAGATGGTTGAATTTATTGGGAAATAAAAAGCTTTTTCGTCATTTTGGGGATAAAGCCATCGGTAGATGCTGCTTGGCACGAATTATGCAAACCCACCGCTGATGGTTTTTATTCTGCATGGACTGGAGAGAAACATGTTCAAAGCCTGCACACCTGTAATTATCAGTGCCCTGATGGGCGCGAGCCTCGCCGCTTGCGCGGACTACCAGCTTGCCATGGTCCCAGCGGAGGACCTTGCACCTATTATGTCCGATGTCAGCGTCGAAAAAATCCCAACAATTACCGCGATCGGTTACGCGGTGGTGTCCAGCCAACCCGGTAAATCGGTTGCACAGCGACGCCTGATGGCGATCCGCGCTGCGCGTATGGCGGCGATGCGTGAACTTGCTGAGCAAATCCACGGATTGAAAGTAAATGGTACAACGACTGTTGTTGACCTGATGGTTAATAATGACACGTTTCGTGGTGTCGTCAGTGGGGTCATCCGCGGCGCGCGCACAGTTCGGATTAATCCGACGGGCGAGGATACTTATGAAATTGTGATGGAGATTGACCGTACAACGATCTCGCAGCTCATGTTGACGGCCACGCAAGAGAGCTAGACTCTAATGGGCCTTATATAAAAGTGGTTGATAGATGAAGTTTGCGTTCCCCCGTTTTATGAAGCGTTTTACGAATTGTTTCATGCAAAGCACTGCCGTTATATTTCTAATGGCGGTGTCCAGCTTATCTCAAAGTGTTGCGCTGGCTGGCGAAGCATCAATGCATGAGGTGACGGGGAAGGCTGCCATAACCGATGATGTCAGCCCAGACCGGGCGCGCCGTCTCGCGCTGGAAGATGCGCTTTATCAAGCCGCCATGCAGGGCGGTGCGGCGATTGATGGCTTTAGCGCCATGGATGCCAGCACGATCTTGAGCGAGGAAATGGTTCTGCGGCCTACGGCAGATATTCTCGATTACACAATTATTGAGGAAAAACAGGAAGGTAATCACTTTCTTGTGAACATTCAGGCAGTTACAGGCATGGCTGATCCGACGGCGTGCGAAGCTGGATTGGTTCGCCATTTCACTGTTGTCGCGCCGCGCATTCATGTGTCACCTGCGGCACCCGCATGGGCCGCTCGCCAAGCTGACAAGCTGATGCAACATGTTCTCAAAACGCTGCCAGCGCGGGCGAATGCTAAATATGAGCTAGCGACCGATACGCCGTTCGATGCGACGCGCCGCCAACGGACAGATCAATCATTTGACTACCGTGTATTAACCACCGCGCCGAATATTGCGCCGGGAGATTACGTTTTGCAGCTTGCGCTCACGCTGGATGCGATGACGGCCGAAACGAACCTGATGCAGGAAGAAATCCTGCGAGCCACTTTGCAGGTCGAGGTTTTTACCGGCCAAGGCTTTACTCCAGTTTTTACGTCTAAAACCAGCGAATTCGTGCATTCGCAGCCAGATTATTTCATCAAAACGCTTAATCAGGTGATGCGCGCACCGCGGCCAGTTTTCGACGCTGCAATGGTCGCCAGCCTTGCTGGTTTTGTCGATACCGAGTTGGGACAGTTTTTATGCCAGGCGCTAAATGCCAAAATAACGGTCGAGCAGGGGCGTCCACAGGTGCCGCTGGGCCAGCGCCACGGCTTGGCGACATCTCATTTGGCGATTGTGAATAAATCTGATTCACCTTTCCGCGTGTTGCGCATTTCCAAACTGTCAGATGCCCATGCTACGCTTTCCCCCCTCAATCCAATGCTGGATCTGTCAGTGCTTGACGGTCAGCACGTGCGCTTTTTGGAGGCAAAATAATGTTGTCGCGTTCTATTTTCTTTTTATGTCTGAGCGTTTCCAGCGCGCTGACAGTGGCTTTAACGACGGCGCTCGCACTATCATTAACGCTGATTTTGTCGCTATCAGGGAGCCCTGCAATGGCCAACCCGTTTCCCTTAGTTGTTCTGGAAAACGAGCAACGCCAGGCTACCACGAAATCATCGGAATCCAGTTTTGCCCAGGACCCCGACCATGTAGCGCGTCACAAGGTGAAAAAGGGCGAGTCCTTGCATAAAATCATGGCAAAATACTATCGTGGCGCGGGTCTCGATAAAAAATTCCTACAATTGGCAATCATCAAAGCCAATCGCGGGGCTTTCGTGCGTAATAATCCCAATTTTTTATATGCAGGCCGGGTTTTGCGTCTGCCATCTATCAACCAGATCAAGGGCATGGTTATGCAGTCTGGCGCATCGGGCGATGCGCAGAATTCGGGCCGTTCTGCCACTGACCATATTTACTTCATGGGGTATTAGATGCGCGTTTTACGGGTCATATTTGCCGGATTGTGCCTAGTTGTGCCGTTGCAGGCGGCAGCCTCAACGGATGCGCGCGTCACGGGCCGCGAGGTCAGCAACGCAATTGTCTCTGCCCTGTCCGATGCTGGTATTGAAGCAAAGCCGACAATTAATGCGAACCGCCTGTTTCGTAAGTGTTCCAGCGATTTGCAGGTAGAAAAAGCCTTTGGCGGTTGGCAAACCGTCCGGGTTTATTGCCCGCAAGAAAATGACTGGGATATTTTTGTCCGTACAGGCCATCAGAAAAAAAAGATGAAAAAAAACGCTGATGTTATCGAAAAACGGGAAAAACTGGAAAAATCAAACAATCTTGACCTCATGCAGCGTGTTATCGCCATTCGTCCGATCAAAAAAGGTGATTTTTTGACCCGCAACGATCTTGGTTTGCAGACCTTGTCGCGAGCCAGTAGCGGCGGTTATACTGACATGGATGCACTGGTGGGTAGACGCATCAAACGCCCAGTACGCGCCGGTTTAGTGGTAAAAGACCGCCATTTATACCCGGACTGGATGGTCCAGTCCAAACAGCTTGTATCTATCGTTAATAATGCTGGCGGTATAGAAGTCACGATGTCTGGCATTGCCTTGGAAAATGGACGATTTGGTGACCTGATCAAAGTTAGAAACCTGACTTCAGACAATATTTTGCACGGATTTGTGGCCGGATCGAAAAAAATATCGGTTGGGCCTAAAATAAATTAAACTCTAGTCGTTAATGCCTAAGTAGGAGTGTATCAACATGGTTGACTCGATTAAGAATAGCTTTAGTCGCGTAGATCCCCAACAGAAGGGACGTACAGCAGACGTTTCAGCCGGAACCGCCAAAGGCGGCGCCGCTAAAGCCTCTGTGCCCGCGTCTCCCGTAGGTTCAACCGTTGATGTGAAGCAGTCAGTTGTTGCTGACATGGCCAAATCGCCACCGATTGATGAAAAAGCGGTTCAGCGAATTAAAGATGCCATTACGCGCGGTGACTACCCCATTGACTTGGACCGGGTGTCCGACGCACTTATGGATGCATATCGGGAGTTGAAAGACTAACGGCAATATACCAATCTATTGTTATGTTATCTTCGGCCTCGATTGATTCCCTGTTGCAGGATCTAGATTCGATCCTAACGAACGCGCACGCCTGCCTCGCAGACCCCTCCGCCCTTGCCGTACAGATGGCGAATCTTGAAGATTATCTCAGTAAAAATTTTGAAAGCATACAAGCCAGTATTGCCGAAAACGGGTTCGGTGATGCACAACGCCTGCGCCTAGCGTCATGCGTGGACCGGTTGGTTGACCTGCAAACCAAGACACAGGCCCGTATCGCCTGGTTTGACGCGTTGGGTGCGGAGCTGGCCGACATGGTCGAGCGTAGCTGATTAGGGAGAAACGGGAATGGACGTGCAGAATTTTACAGATTTTTTCTTCTCGGCTGCCGCTTTGCCGCTTCTGGCATTGCTGGCGACCATGCTCGTTGCTTTTGCGGCGGTGGTCATATTGTGGCAGCAAAGCCGCCGGTTACGAGAAGTGCTGGAAGACATCTATAAGCGCCACCAGCAGCTTGTGAAGAGCATTAAGGATATCCGGTCAGTTTCCATGCCGAATGAGAACGATGTGAACATAAATGCGCTGGCGGCGATGCTCGCTGAGCAGGGCAAGGCCATTGCATCGGTTCAGGCTGAGCTAGTCCGGCTGGCTGATGGTGTGAACCAGCAGGAGCAGATATCGCGCGCAATCGAAATGGCGCGGCAGGGCTCCAAGCGTGCTGATCTTGTCGACGCCACAGGCATCTCCGCCGAGCAAGCCGATGCCATTGTTAAATTTCACGGCAAAAACAGTGGCTAGCCGCTACATCGAGAATACAATTTTCTTGCATGTTAGCAGGGCATAGCGCGCACCAAGAAGCGCTCTAATTTCGCCTGTTTCGCGCGCGATAATAAATTCTGCTTTACCCGCTTTAAGCTCGATCAGTTGTTTGTCCTTCATAACAATGTCGAGTGCGCTTTCTTGCCCGTTGGACACCAGTGTCGCCACGGTTTTGCCGCGCTGGGTTTGAAGTTCAATGCTTTGCAGGCCCAGACGATTGGTGTCGCAGGCATATTTTTCGGTTCTAAAGCGAACGAAATCATCGCATGCCGCGATACAAAGCCCGAAGCCGATTATCATACAACCGTAAGATATTGATTTCACTATGGGTTTTCGTCCGGTAAATCTGCGAGTTCATCTGTATTGTCTTCGCCTTCGTCCTGATCGTTACCCTCAACGTCATCGATATCAAGGTCGCTGGGCGCGTCGGCATCGATATCTAGGTCGATATCCGTAGCCTCTGTCGGGTCTGCCGCGAGCGCAACATCAATTTCACTGAAGGCCTCAGCCGTTTCCGCAATTGCGGCGGCTAGTGCATGGTCGCCATCCTCGGGTGCTTCGGTGTCTGTTTCGGCTATATCCGTGTCGGCTATA
>DKNW01000025.1:9528-9742 GCA_002469805.1 Rhodobiaceae bacterium UBA7378 | reverse complement strand
CAGACCCATAAAAATTGTCAAGAAATCAGTCTAGCTGTGCAATATCGCCCTGCGCCTGGTCGCGCTCAAATGTAGCAATAAAATCCTGAAATTTGCCTGCGCCAATTGCGGTCCGCATGCCCGCCATTAATTGTTGATAATAATGAAGATTATTCCACGACAGCAACATCGGGCCGAGATATTCGTTGCATTTAAACAGGTGATGCAAATAGGC
>DKNW01000025.1:9083-9227 GCA_002469805.1 Rhodobiaceae bacterium UBA7378 | reverse complement strand
TTTAAACAGGTGATGCAAATAGGCGCGACTATATGTGCTTGCCGCCGGACAATCGCTTTGTGCGTCTAGCGGACGCGGGTCATTTGCATGGCGTGCATTTCTCAGATTGACCTTGCCGCGCCGTGTATAAGCCAGCCCATGCCT
>DKNW01000025.1:0-8745 GCA_002469805.1 Rhodobiaceae bacterium UBA7378 | reverse complement strand
GTTGGCATTACACAATCAAACATGTCGATGCCGCGCGCGACGGCTTGCACCAGATCATACGGTGTCCCGACACCCATCAAATAGCGTGGCGTATTTTGCGGCAAAACCGGTGTCGTGAAGTCTAATACCCGACACATTTCCTCATGCCCTTCGCCCACGGCCAACCCACCAACGGCATAGCCGTCAAAGCCAATGTCAGTAAGCGCCGCCGAACTTTCGTGGCGTAAATCCTCATACACACCACCTTGCACAATGCCAAACAGCGCATCGCCCTCACCGGCATCGTAGCTTGCAAACGCGTCCTTCGAACGCGCCGCCCACCGCATCGATAAATGCATTGAGGTTTGGGCAACCTTATGGCTTGCGGGAAACGCGGTACATTCATCCAGCACCATACGAATATTGGCACCGAGCAGCGTTTGAATTTCGATGCTGCGTTCGGGCGTCAGCATGTAATCACGCCCGTCAATATGGCTCTGGAAGCGCACGCCATCTTCGCTCATCTTGGCAAGCTTCGCCAGCGACATCACCTGAAACCCGCCGCTATCGGTAAGTATTGGGCCATCCCATTGCATGAACTGCTGTAAGCCACCCAAGGCAGCCACTTCTTCGGCACCCGGGCGCAACATCAAATGATAGGTATTTCCCAGCACGATATCAGCACCCAGATCGCGCACCTGATCGGGATACATAGCCTTAACTGTGCCAGCCGTACCAACCGGCATAAAGGCTGGCGTGCGGATGCTGCCACGTGGCGTATCAATGCGGCCAAGCCGCGCTGAACCATCAGAATTTTGAAGCTCAAACTTCACCAGATACCTCGCGCCGCGTTAACAGGCATGCATCGCCATATGAGTAAAACCGGTATTTCTTCTCGATCGCCGTTGCATAGGCGTTTTGCATAACCGAAAGGCCTGAAAACGCTGATACCAGCATAAACAGCGTTGACCGCGGCAAGTGAAAGTTTGTCACCAGTAAATCGCACATTCGGAAAGCATAACCGGGCGTGATGAAAATATCCGTATCGCCTCGAAAAGCCGAAATACGCCCAATTTCCGAGCATGCGCTTTCGATAAGCCGCAACGCCGTCGTGCCAACACATATCACCCGATGACCACCAGCCTTTGCTGCGTTAATCTGTGCGGCGGCTGCAGCCGATACCTCCCCCCACTCACTATGCATAACATGCGATCGTGTATCGTCGACTTTGACCGGCAAAAATGTGCCCGGCCCGACATGCAGCGTCACATCAACAAGCGCAATGCCTCTATCATGCAAGCGTGCCACCAGTTCGGGCGTGAAATGCAATCCCGCAGTCGGCGCAGCCACAGCCCCTTCATGGGCGGCAAAAAGGGTTTGGTAATCGTCCACATCGCGGGCGTCAGGTGAACGTTTACCGGCAATATAAGGCGGCAAAGGCATCGCGCCGATACGCGCCAATGTGCCCTCCATTGCATCGGGGGCAAGATGAAACATCAAGCCAGCCTCTGGGCCGTCACGGGCGGTAACCTCGGCTTCCACGGTAATCGCTGCGTCCCCAAACACCAGCTTGTCGCCAACATTTACACGGCGCGCCGGTTTCAAAAAACATTGCCAAGCTAACGGCCCCTTGCGCTCGGTGAGTGTAACTTCAATTTTTGCGCCACTGTGCGTATTGTCATCGACCCCGCGCCGCACACGCCGACCGGTGAGACGTGCCGGAATAACCTTCGTTGTGTTCACAACCAACACGTCGCCCTCTTTGAGAAATTCGGGCAGGTCTGAAACAGTGTGATCGCCGGTATCGCCTGTATCGCCGACATAGAGAAGTCGCGCACTGTCGCGCGGCACAGCCGGGCGCAGGGCAATCAGCTCTTCCGGCAGGTCAAAATCAAATAGATCGACCTGCATATTTTTTAATCGGCAAGTGTGAGGCTAATTATTTGGTCCGGCTCCGCAGGTGGCTCGCCGCGCGTGATCGCATCAATATGCTCCATGCCCTCGACAACTTCGCCAAATACCGTGTACTGCCCGTTCAACCAGGACGCATCTTCAAAACAGATAAAGAACTGGCTATTCGCACTATCAGGGTGCTGTGAACGCGCCATACCCAGTGTCCCCCGCTGGAATGGTTCGCTGGTAAACTCGGCGCGCAGATCCGGGTAATCAGACCCGCCCATGCCTGTGCCAGTTGGGTCGCCGGTCTGCGCCATAAAACCGTCAATCACACGGTGGAACACCACACCGTCATAAAATTTTTCGGTTATGAGCTGCTTAATCCGTTCGACGTGGTTCGGCGCGAGATCGTCGCGTAATGCAATTTTCACTGTCCCGCTTTTAAGTTCCATCAACATGAATGTCTCCTTACTATTGGTGTTAGCCCATGCGGAAACCGAACCAAAAACAACCAGTATGGCGAAAAGTGCGGATATAAAGTGACGCATGATATACTCCAGTTAAATATCTATTTTAATGCAATAATTTTATTTAAAACCGAGGTCGGCACGAATTTTTCAACCGACCCGCCCATGCCCGCAATCTGTCGGACAAGCGTGGAAGATACAAAGCCAACCTCTGGCGATGCTGGCAAGAAAACCGTTTCGATTTCCGGTGCCATAGTACGGTTCATTGCCGTCATCTGGGCTTCATATTCGAAGTCGGCGGCCGTGCGCAAACCGCGAATAATAATACGCGCATCGTGTTGGCGCGCGGCATCAACAAGCAAGCTATCAAAGCTGGTCACATCGAGGCGCACACTGCGCGCCGCCGCCATGGGGCCAATTTCTTCTTCGATCATGGCAAGCCGCTCTTCCAACTTAAATAGCGGCGATTTGGTTGCGCTTTTGCCAATGGCAACTACCAGATGGTCAACAATAGTCAAAGCCCGCTGGATGATATCAATATGGCCGACGGTAATCGGATCAAAACTGCCGGGATAAAGTCCTACGCGTGCCATTTACTCGTCTCCTGCCTCTTGATCTGTCGCTGGTTGATCATCACCCTCAGCGTCTTCGTCATCGCTGGCTTCACCCAACCGCGCCACCGAAACCACAGTAGCGCCATCATCCGTCTTGAATATTGTCACGCCTTGCGTATTGCGCCCGGCAATACGCACATCGTCAACTGGGCACCGGATCAATGTACCATTATCCGATACCAACATAACTTGATCGCTTTCTTCAACGGGAAATGCTGCAAGCAGGTCTCCATTGCGCTCGGTAAGCGTCATGGCAATGATGCCTTTGCCGCCCCGTCCGGACACACGATATTCAAAGGCTGACGACCGCTTGCCAAAGCCATTGGCACTGATTGTCAGAATAAACTGCTCGGCAGCGCCCAGTTCGGCATAACGTTCGGCAGAGAGCGACGTTGTTTCATCACCCTCCTCATCGTCAAGCGCCACGTCTTCGACCTCAACCTCATTGTCATCAGACACCGCTCGGCGTATCGCGGCGGCTTGGCGCAAATATGTGTTACGCTCGCCCGGCGTCGCATCGCTGTGACGCAGAATAGCGAGCGAGATTACCTCAGCACCCTCGGCCAACTTAATACCGCGCACGCCTGTGGAATTACGGCTCCGAAACACCCGAACCGCATCGACAGGAAAGCGGATTGCGCGCCCGTCTGACGTTGTTAACAGAATGTCATCATGATGCCCGCAGGTTTCAACACCGATAATGCGTTCGCCTTCGTCGGGCTTCATCGCAATCTTGCCGCCACGGTTTACCTGCACAAAATCCGACAGCTCATTGCGTCGCACATTGCCGAAACTCGTGGCGAAAATGGCATTAAGCTCGGACCATTGCGTTTCGTCAGCCGGCAACGCCATAATATCGGCAATGCCTTCTCCCGCATCAAGCGGTAGCAGGTTTACCAAAGCCTTACCGCGCGATTGCGGGCTACCCAATGGTAGTTTCCAGACCTTCATTTTATAAACCATACCCGTTGTCGAGAAAAACAGCACGGGCTGATGCGTATTGGCGACAAAAATGCGGGTAACGAAATCCTCATCCTTGGTCGCCATACCTGCGCGCCCTTTGCCCCCTCGGCGTTGCGCTCGGTAGGTTGATAACGGCACACGCTTGATATATCCGGCATGCGACACGGTCACCACCATGTCTTCCTGCGGAATAAGCGCCTCATCGTCGACTTCGCCATCATGCTCAATGAACTCGGAACGGCGTGGGGTAGCAAACTCGGCGCGCGTTGCGACCAACTCGCCCCTGATGATATCCATCACGCGCGCACGGCTACGCAAAATATCAAGCAAGTCCGAAATCTGCGCGCCCAGTTGCTTCAGTTCATCGCCAATTTCATCGCGCCCCATCGCCGTCAAGCGTTGTAAACGCAGTTCAAGAATTGCCCGCGCCTGCGTTTCGCTAAGCCGATAAGAGCCATCCGCGTTCACCTTATGCAGCGGGTCATCAATCAGCGCCACAAGATCTGCAACGTCGGCCGCCGGCCACTCGCGCGCCATCAACTGGACACGCGCATCAGCAGGCGATGGAGCCTTACGGATCAGCGCAATAACTTCATCAATATTCGTTACCGCAATCGCCAGCCCGACAAGCACATGGGCGCGATCGCGGGCCTTGTTCAGTTCAAACTTGGAACGGCGGGTGACAACTTCTTCGCGGAACGCAATAAACGCGGTCAGCATCTCGCGCAAGTTCATCAGCTGCGGGCGGCCACCGTTCAAGGCCAGCATATTGGCACCGAATGATGTCTGCAGCTGTGAATACCGATATAGCTGGTTCAGCACAACGTCCGATACGGCATCGCGCTTCAGCTCAATCACAACCCGCATGCCATCTCTGTCAGATTCGTCGCGCAGATCCGAAATGCCTTCAATGGTTTTTTCCCGCACTAACTCGGCAATTTTTTCAATCATCGAGGCTTTATTTACCTGATAGGGAATTTCGTGGATGATGATGGCTTCTCGGTCTTTTTTGTTAGCCTCAATGGTGACAAGGCCGCGCATAACAATCGAACCGCGACCGGTCATAACCGCAGATCGCGCGCCCACAGCACCAAGTATTAGCCCGCCGGTTGGGAAATCTGGTCCCGGCACAATCTCCAACAGCGCAGCGTCAGACAATTCGGCATCGTCGATCAGTGCCAGACAGCCGTCAACTACCTCGCCCAGATTATGTGGCGGCACATTGGTCGCCATGCCTACAGCAATGCCATTGGCCCCGTTCACCAGCAAATTCGGGAACCGCGCTGGTAGCACAACGGGCTCACGCTCGGAATTGTCGTAATTATCCTGAAAATCGACCGTGTCTTTGTCGATATCGTCGAGCAATGCATGTGCTGGCTTTGCCATACGCACTTCGGTATACCGCATGGCGGCAGGCGGGTCGCCATCGACCGAGCCAAAATTGCCCTGCCCGTCCAGTAGTGGCAAGCGCATCGAAAAGTCCTGCGCCATGCGTACCAATGCATCATATATCGACTGATCGCCATGCGGGTGATATTTACCGATGACATCACCTACAACGCGCGCCGATTTCCGATACGGCTTATTGTAGTCATATCCATTTTCGTTCATCGAATGTAAAATACGCCGATGCACCGGCTTCAAACCGTCGCGCACATCAGGCAGCGCGCGTGACACAATCACGCTCATGGCGTAATCGAGGTACGAGGTACGCATCTCTTCTTCGATACTTACCGGGCTGATATCGCCGCCATCATCATCGCCGGGACCACCCGGGGTAGCAGAACCAGGCGGCGTTGCAGGTGGTGCTTTGCCACTTTCATCACCGTCTTCGGGTACCGCAATATCTGTCTCAACAGGCGTATTATCGTCGTTATTATCGCTCAAGTTAGCTCTTTCGGTTGCGGCACAAACGTGCGTCTACATAGCCTTAAAAACTACCATAATTTCCGTATAATGAACACTAAAACCCGACTATATCAGCAGGCTGTATGAGATTGATAATGTTGCGTTATTCGACTTAAAATGGGATTTCATCATCAATGCCCGAACCGCCGGACTGCGCTAGTGCAGGGCCACCCGAATCGCCGCCAACAGCTTCGAAACCACCACCAGAATTGCGGCTATCCAGCATGGTCAGCGTGCCGCCGAAATTCTGCAATACAACCTCTGTCGAATACCTGTCATTTCCGTTGTCATCTTGCCATTTGCGGGTCTGAAGCTGGCCCTCAACATAGACCTTCGAACCTTTTTTCAGATATTGCTCAGCGATGCGGCACAACCCTTCGGAAAACAAAACCACGCGATGCCATTCGGTCTTTTCACGACGCTCGCCAGAGTTTTTGTCCCGCCAGCTTTCGCTGGTTGCAACACTCAAATTAACCACCGGGCGACCGTCTTTAGTACTCTTGACATCCGGATCGGCGCCAAGGTTCCCTACCAAAATGACTTTGTTCACGCTTCCTGCCATGATTCGTCTCCTTGTTATTGCGCTAGACTATCCGACCCATAGTGTTTCACATACTCAAGATTCCCCGATTTACGGGTAAGCTGTGGACAAATATTCGGCTGCATTGGCTCGCTTTCAAATAAAATGCGCTCGTCGTTTGGACAGACGCGTTTTCAGGGCTAAGTTAGGGGTAACGAGACAGGAACCCCATGCCAACTTCCAGCAAAAAATACATCCCGCAAGCAAGAAAAATTCGCATCGTCGGCGCACGTGAGCATAATCTGAAGAACGTATCACTTGATCTGCCTAGGGACGAGTTAATCGTTATCACCGGGCTGTCGGGCTCGGGGAAAAGCTCGCTGGCATTTGACACGATATATGCAGAAGGGCAGCGGCGTTACGTGGAAAGCCTGTCAGCCTATGCGCGCCAGTTTCTCGAAATGATGCAGAAGCCGGATGTCGACCAGATAGACGGTCTTTCACCGGCAATCTCTATCGAACAGAAAACCACCTCGCGCAATCCGCGCTCAACCGTTGGCACAGTCACGGAGATTTATGATTATCTCCGCCTACTTTTCGCACGTATTGGCGTGCCTTATTCGCCCGCAACCGGCCTGCCGATTGAAAGCCAGACCGTTAGCCAAATGGTAGACCGGCTGATGGCCTTGGATACCGGCACACGACTTTACCTGCTGGCACCAATTGTGCGTGGCCGTAAGGGTGAATACAAGCGCGATTTCGCCGAGCTTCAAAAACGCGGCTTTCAACGCGTCAAAGTCGATGGCGAGTATTATGAAATAACCGAAGTGCCTATGCTCGATAAAAAGCTCAAGCACGATATCGACGTCGTCGTCGATCGGCTCGTCATTAAGGATGATCTCGGAAACCGTCTTGCCGACAGCCTCGAAGTTGCACTTGGACTGACTGATGGTATTGCCGTCGCGGAAATGGCTGACAAAACATCCGAAGATGACACCCCTGAGCGTCTGATATTCTCAGCGCGTTTTGCCTGCCCTGTCTCCGGATTTACAATTGATGAGATAGAACCGCGCCTGTTTTCCTTTAATAACCCCTTTGGCGCTTGCCCGTCCTGTGACGGCCTCGGCACCCAGTTTTTTATCGACCCGATTGCCGTAGTACCCGACGGCGGGCTTACGCTCTATAAAGGAGCCATTGCGCCGTGGTCGCGCAGCACGTCTCCTTATTACACCCAAACGCTGGAAGCTCTTGCCAAGCACTATGATTTCAAAATGTCGTCGCCATGGAACGACCTGCCGGAAAACGCCCGTCATGTAATTCTGTTTGGCTCCGGTGATGAAGTCATTACGTTCCAGTATGATGATGGGCTCAGAAGCTACAAAACGCGCAAGGCGTTTGAAGGGGTCATTCCCAATCTGGAGCGCCGCTACCGCGAAACCGATAGCAGTTGGGCGCGCGAGGAAATAGAAAAATACCAGTCGATCACCAGTTGCGAGACATGCGGCGGATACCGACTGAAGCCGGAAGCACTAGCGGTTAAGCTGGGGGGGCTACATATCGGGCAAGTGGTACAGCAATCCATTCGCACCGCCGAGCAATGGTTTAAAGATCTCGAAAAACAGCTAACCAGCAAGCAGAAGCAGATCGCGGTCAGGATTTTGAAAGAGATCCGCGAGCGGCTGAAATTCCTGAACGATGTGGGTCTTGAGTACCTCACCCTGTCGCGCAACTCTGGCACATTATCGGGCGGCGAGAGCCAGCGCATCCGTCTCGCCTCGCAGATCGGCTCTGGCTTGACCGGCGTTCTCTATGTGTTGGACGAGCCGTCAATAGGCCTGCACCAGCGCGATAATACACGTTTACTGGATACGCTTGTGCGCCTGCGTGATCTTGGAAACACGGTTGTTGTTGTCGAGCATGACGAAGAAGCAATCATGGCGGCAGATCATGTGGTCGATATCGGGCCGGGTGCTGGTGTGCATGGCGGTAATGTCATCGCGCAAGGCGCACCGGCAAAGATTATTTCCAACAAAAAAAGCCTGACAGGCCAATATCTAGCCGGCACAATGCAAGTGCCAGTTCCGCAAAAGCGTCGCCCCACTCAAGCGAATCGCTGCATCACGGTGAAAAACGCGCGCGGCAATAACCTCAAAAATGTCGACGCGGAAATTCCGCTGGGCACCTTTACCTGTGTGACCGGTGTGTCTGGTGGCGGCAAATCCACCCTGCTGATCGACACGCTGTACAAGTCACTGGCACGCAAACTGAACAATGCGCGCGCGACACCAGCCGAACACGACACGATCGAAGGACTGCACTTGCTGGATAAAGTCATCGATATTGACCAGTCACCGATCGGGCGCACACCGCGCTCTAACCCTGCTACCTATACTGGCGC
>DKNW01000006.1 GCA_002469805.1 Rhodobiaceae bacterium UBA7378 | reverse complement strand
TATCACGAGATCGACGCTGTGATTGACCCGCGTGACACGCGCAAATGGATTATGAACGGTATTCGCTCCATGCCGCCCGGCAAAAAGGGCGGCAAAGGAAAACGGCCTTTCATCGACACGTGGTAACGTATGGGTGCGTGTAAGGCGCACTATCGTCTAAATCCGAATGTTAGCCGCACTTAACGCTGCCCGCCGCAACCAGCCCCTCAATGTCGTCGTGAGTATATCCCAATGACGCCAAGATGACGTGGCTGTGTTCGCCCAGCGCCGGAGACGGCGCGGCTTGCGATGGGTTTTCGCCTTCAAACTTGACCGGTGGTCGCGCCACGGTCAGCGATCCATGCAAACGGGTTTCATAGCTTTCCAATGCCTGTATTGCTTCAATCTGAGGGTGGGTCTTAAGGTCGTCGCGTGCGACGCAAGGCGCGCAAGGTATATCCGCCTGTGTCATAATTTCAAGCGCCTCGGCGACGCTATGGTCCGTGCGTGGTTGTCGCAATATCTCCATGACATGATCCATATGCATCAGCCGTCCGCCCATTGAATTAAACCTTGGGTCTTCTAAAAGTTCCGGATATCCGAGCATGGGCAGCAGCGCATTCCAATGATGGTCGTGCAGCGGCGCGAGCGCAACTGACCCGTCGCGCAAATCAAGCGTTTGGTAATAGTCAGACATGGGCGGCATATCGATACGCCCATCGGCATCTTCAATGGTCTTATGCATCATGCCATCGGGCCACATAAAGGCGAGGCTCGCCTGCAACATTGAAATATCAATATGCTGACCTTTGCCGGTGCTGGCGCGCGCCAACAATGCGGCTGTTGTCGCCTGCGCGACGGTATAGGCGGTGATTTTGTCGCAAATCAGCGTATTGATAAATTTCATTTCGCAGTCGCGGCCTTGCATGGATGTGAGGCCGGACAACCCTTGAATAACATGATCATAAGCAGCATTTCCGGCCATTGGCCCCGTGGTGCCGAAGCCCGAAACGCCCAGATAAATCAGGCGGTCATTGGCGGCGCGCAGGACGTCACTGCTAAGCCCAAGCTTGTCCATGACGCCGGGCCGGTAATTATGCAGTAGCACATCGGCATCCGCCGCTAGGCGGCGGACAGCATCGCGGCCCGTGTCAGTTTTGAGATCAATCGCCAGCGATTGCTTGCCGCGATTGCAATTATGGAAAAACGCCGAGACGCCATTTTTCTGCGTGCCGATCAATCGTCCGGGGTCGCCAATATCTGGCGGTTCAACTTTGATAACTTCCGCGCCTTGTGCACTCAACATCATGGCGGCCACCGCGCAGGTGATCATGGTTGATAACTCAATGATTTTGACGCCCGCAAGTGGTTGTTGCGCGCTCGGTTTTGCCGATCCAGTCATGTCTTCCCCCCTTGTATAGAGGAAAAGGCTACAATCCCATTTGACGCACTGTCAAATCGCGCATGATCTCCTGCGACCCACCACCAATGGCCTGAACCTTAACCTCGCGATAGATACGCTCGACTGGATTTCCGCGCAGATATCCGGCACCGCCGAAAATTTGCATAGCTTCGCTGGCGATGGTTTCCAGATTAGTCGAGCAGAAAAACTTGATGCGGCTAATCTCCGCAACCGGCATCTCGCCGGCATTCATAAGCTCGGCTACCTGATTGAGATAGGCATCCATGGCATCAATGCGAGCCGACATGTCGGCAAGTTTATGGCGGATAACCTGATGTTTGATGAGCGGCTGGCCAAATGTGCTGCGGTCTTGAGCGTAAGCCACACATTCATCAAACAGGCGTTGCGACATGCCCAGCATTTGTGCGCCCATCATGTAACGTTCATAATTGAAATTGTTCATGATGGCGTAAAAGCCCTTATGCTCCTCGCCCATTAGGTGATCCGCGGGGATGCGGCAATCCTCGAAATATAAGGTGGCGGTATCTGATGCCCACCAGCCCATTTTGCGTTCGATAGGCGTGCGCGTGAAGCCCGGCGCATCAGCATCGACAAAAAACAGCGAAATACCGCCCATGCCGTCATTACCTGTACGTGCGCCAATCACAAAATAAGATGCCTGCATGCCGCCCGTAATGAACATTTTCTGACCGTTCAGCACCCACTCATTGCCATCGCGATGAGCAACGGTTTTCATATTTGCGACATCCGAACCGCCGCCGGGCTCGGTAATACCCAGCGCGCCGCCTTTGCGACCGGATAATAACTCAGGGAGCGCGCGTTGTCGGATTGCGTCATTGGCAAGGTCTGTCAGCGGTTTCAGCATGATAGAGCGCGAACCGACACTCGCCATCACGCCACCGGCAGATGACCGACCCATTTCAACGGCGGCCGCTTTCCGCATATGTTGATCGTCAAAGCCCAGCCCGCCAAATTCTTCCGGAATATCGAAGCCAAACACACCAAGTCCGCAAATCTTTTCGTTGATTTCGTGCGGATACGCGCCCGCTTCATCCCAGTCATCCACATGAGGCCAAACTTCGGTTTCCATGAAACGTGCTATGGTATCTTGAAAGGCCCGCCGTTCTTCGGTTTCAAAAGGGTTCCTCATAAAAACTCCGACATGTCAAATATTAACGTAGCGGTTGTTAATGTGGCCTAGCGATCTTTACAAAGCAAGGTTGATAACGCTAGCATCCTCACCAATGCGCCGTTTTCCGACGGGCGTGGGGAGCTAAATACCATGAGAAACGCGATCCGGATTGGCGGCGCCAGCGGCTATTGGGGCGAGTCGATGATGGCAACGCCTCAATTACTCAAGTCAGGCAATGTCGATTATCTGGTGTATGATTTTCTAGCCGAGATCACCATGTCAATCATGGCGCGCGCGCGCGCGAGCAAGCCCGAAACGGGCTATGCGACGGATTTTATCACCGGCGTGTTGAAGCCGAATTTGCGCGATATCGCCGCGCAGGGCGTCAAGGTGCTTACCAATGCCGGCGGCGTAAACCCAGAAGCATGCGGCGCGGCTGCCAAGGCGCTGGTGGCAGAATTGGACCTCGACCTGAAAGTTGCCGTAGTGCTGGGCGATGATTTGCTGGCGCGGCGAGATGCTCTGAGTGCAGCCGGATATGCCGATATGTTCTCAGGCGAGGCGTTTCCTGATCCCGACAAACTGGCTAGCGTTAATGCCTATCTTGGCGGCTTCCCGATTGCCGAAGCGCTGGATGCAGGCGCTGATATTGTCATTACGGGGCGCAGTGTTGACAGCGCCGTGACGCTGGGTGCTTGCATCCACGCGTTTGGCTGGACGCCGCAGGATTACGACCAGCTGGCCGGGGGGTCTTTGGCAGGACATATCATCGAGTGCGGCCCGCAAGCAACCGGCGGTAATTTCACCGACTGGCATTTGGTTAAGGACACAATCGCGGATATCGGATATCCGATCGCCGAAATTGAAGAAAGCGGAGACTTTATCTGCACCAAACCGGCGGGCACCGGCGGCACTGTGAATGTTGGCACGGTGAGTGAGCAGATGCTCTACGAAATTGGAGACCCGCAGGCTTACATGTTGCCTGATGTCGTGTGCGATTTTTCCGGCGTAACTATCACCCAAATAGACGATGATCGTGTAGCGGTTGCTCAGACAAAGGGTCATCCACCGGCGGATACATATAAAGTGAGCGCGACGTATTTTGACGGCTTTAGGGCGGGTACGATGATGAGCTTTGTTGGTCTAGATGCTGCCGACAAAGCACGTGCATTTGCAGATGCCGCATTCACGCGCGCGCGGCGCGTTCTACGCCAGCACAATATGGCTGATTTCGACGAAACCAGCGTTGAAGTGCTGGGCGATGACAGCCAATACGGTGCCGCGGCGCAAGCAGCGGGTAGCCGCGAGGTAGTGTTGAAAATTGCTGTCAAACATCCAGACATGCAGGGTGCAGGAGCTTTGTTGAAGGAGATTAGCGGCTTGGGACTGGCAACACCGGCAGGCCTGTCGATTTTTGCCGGTTCGCGGGCCAAGCCGTCGCCGGTTGTGCGATTGTTTTCATTTCTGATCCCGAAATCCGAGCTTTCCGTGACGCTGGATGTCGGTGGCACCCGCACAGATCACGTCATTGCGCAGACGGATGGGTTTTCGCCGTCTGTCATTACGCGACCGGATATGCCAGAAACACAAGATTTGGACAAAGCCGTTAGCGTGCCGCTGGTGAAGCTGGCGTGGGGGCGTTCGGGGGATAAGGGTAACAAAGCGAATGTCGGGATCATCGCCCGCGATGCAGCTTATCTGCCCTATATCTGGGCCGCGCTGGATGAAACGGCGATCCGAGACCGGTTCGGGCATTTCATGGCACCGGGTAGCGGCTTTGAACGTTATCTTCTGCCCGGGTGCCATGGCCTGAATATTCTTATTCACGAAGCCCTTGGCGGTGGAGGCGTTGCCAGCCTGCGTAACGACCCGCAGGGCAAGGCATATGCTCAGATTTTGCTGGATTATCCGGTGCCGGTTTCACGAGATATTGCGGAGAGTTTGTAATGGCTGTTTTTGAAAGCAAGTTGGATGTCAGATCTGAAGCCTATGCCAAAAACTACGCGGATCAGCTGGAAAAACTGGCGCATTTGCGCGCACTTGAACAACGCGCAGTGGATGCATCAGAACGTCGGCGCGCGCGCTTTGAAGAGCGCGGTCAGTTAACACCGCGCGACCGGCTTGCGCAATTGCTCGACCCCGGTATGCCGTTTTTGACGCTGTATAATATGGCGAGTTACTGCGTTGACGACCCGAACCGTGAGACCAGCGTGCCCGGCGGGTCGGTGCTGGCTGGCATTGGCTATGTAAGCGGCGTGCGGGTGATGATTGTAGTTGATGATAGCGGCATTAATGCAGGTGCGGCGACTGAAATGGGCTTTCGCAAAAGCCTTGAGGTGATGCGGATTGCGCTGAAAAACAAGCTACCTTTTATTCATCTGGTTGAAAGCGCGGGCGCAAATCTGATGACCTATAAGGTGGAGCTGTGGGCCCATGGCGGCAGCGTTTTTTACATGCTCGCCAAGCTAAGCGCTGCGGGTGTGCCGACCTTAACCGTTTTGCATGGCCCGTCTACAGCGGGCGGGGCGTATATGCCGGGCATGTCTGACTATAATGTTGGCGTGAAGCATAATGGTATGGCAGCACTGGGGGGTGCGGCACTTGTTCAGGCGGCAACCGGCGAAATAGCCGATGAGCGCAAGCTGGGCGGAACTGAAATGCATGCGGCGGTGACTGGATTGATGGAGTATCTGGCCGAGGATGATGCTGAGGGTATCCTGCAAATTCGCGAAGTTGTTGGGCGCATGGGTTGGAATGAAAATTGCCCGACGCCTGCTATGCGTGAATTTGATGAGCCTGTCTATGATGCCGATGAAATTATGGGGCTGGTGCCTGTGGATTATCGGGTACCGTATGACTCGCGTGAACTGGTAGCTCGGCTGGTCGACGGATCAGACTTTACCGAGTTTAAAGCGCGGTTCGGGCCTAATTTGGTGTGCACGCAGGCAAGCATATTCGGCCATCCGGTAGGGCTGGTTGCAAATAATGGCCCGATGGGTCCGGACGAAGCGGCCAAGGGCGCGCACTTTTTCCAGATTATCGACCAAGCGAATGTGCCGCTTATTTTCCTTAATAATATAACCGGATATATGGTCGGTACCGAGTATGAGCAGGCTGGTATGATCAAGCACGGGGCTAAAATGATCCAGGCCGCAGCGAATATCCGCGTGCCGAAGCTGACATTCTATGTCGGCGCCAGTTATGGCGCTGGGAATTATGGCATGGCGGGGCTGGGCTATGAGCCTGATTTTCTGTTCAGCTGGCCTGGCGCGCTGACCGGTGTGATGGGCGGCGAGTCCGCGGCAGGCACAATGGAAACTGTCGCGATCGCCAGCGCGAAGCGGCGTGGTGTTGAGCCCGACATGGAGGCGCTTGCCAAGCAGCGCGCGGCGATTGTCGACATTTTTAATTCGCAGGAAGACGCTTTTTATACCTCCGGTCGGTTGCTTGATAACGGCATTATTGACCCGCGCGATACCCGCAAAGCGCTGGGCTTTTTGCTTGGCACAATTTGGGAGCGCAAAAACCGGACACTGCAGCCCAACGCCTTTGGCGTCGGGCGAATGTAACGCAACTCGCATAATAGGAAATAGACATGAACGCGCCTGAAATCCAAGCACCTGAAACCCAAACGATTGAATTTGAGCTGGACGGAGACTGGGCCACATTGTGGCTGAACCGCCCCGAGGCTCGCAACGCCATGTCGGACGAACTGGTCATGGATTTACAAGCCCATCTCGCCCATATCGCCGCGCGGTCAGATATTCGTGGGCTGACCATACGCGGGCGTGGCGAGGTTTTTTGCGCTGGCGGTGATCTCAAAGGTTTCAAAAACAATTTTCAATCCGAGCGGTCGTTGGAAGAGGTGATCGGCGATAGCTCGAAAATGGGCGATTTCTTTCTTGCTGTCAGGTCGATGCCGCAAGTTGTGGTGTTCTTGCTGCATGGGGCGGCTATGGCAGGGGGGCTGGGCATGGCGTGTGCCGGCGACATTGTGATCGCTGCCAAGGATACAAAAATGGGGCTAACCGAAACCTCAATTGGTGTCGTACCAGCCCAGATTGGGCGCTATATTGTCGAGCGCGTTGGTGAGTTTAAAGCGCGCTACATCATGCTTACGGCGAAGCGCTTTACCGCGACACAAGGTGCTGACATGGGGCTGGTTGATTTTCTCGTCGACGATATTGCTGCGGCCGAGGCCATGGAAGCCGATATTAAAGCCGATGTTCGGCGCTGCGCGCCCATGGCAAATGCTGCAACCAAAAAGCTGCTGGAACAAAACAAGCTGCTGGGACCGCAAGACATGATCCGCTATGCGGGCGAACTGTTTGCCGAGGCGGTGAAGAGCGATGAGGGGCGTGAGGGCGTGGCGTCGTTCCTTGAGAAACGCAAACCCAACTGGACGCAAAATTAGGAGCCGATGGATGGGGCGTATTCGAAAACTACTTGTTGCAAATCGTGGTGAAATCGCATGTCGGGTTATGCGCACAGCTCGCGACCAAGGCATAGCGACCGTGGCGGTTTATTCCTCGGCTGACGCGCATGCGCCGCATGTTAAAATGGCCGATGAAGCCGTGCTTATTGGACCTGGACCGGTGGGCCAGTCTTATTTGGTGCCGGAGAAAATTCTCGCCGCAGCGGCGGAAACAAACGCCGATGCCGTGCATCCGGGCTATGGTTTTTTGTCTGAGAACGCAGCGTTTTCCGCACAGGTTGAAGCTGCCGGATTAATTTTCGTTGGCCCGACAGCCGAGGCGATTGACCTGATGGGCAACAAAGCAGCCGCCAAACGCCGGATGATTGATGCCGGTGTGCCCTGTGTGCCGGGATATGAGGGCGAAAATCAAGAAGATGACACACTGATCGGTGAGGGTGAAAAAATTGGCTTCCCAATTATGGTGAAGGCGGCTGCCGGTGGCGGCGGGCGCGGCATGCGGCTCGTCGATGCGGCAGACGGTTTGCCTGCAGCCATCTCAACTGCCCGCTCGGAGGCTCAAAACGCGTTTGGGTCAGGTGAGCTGATTTTGGAAAAAGCCATTGTCAAACCGCGACATGTCGAGGTGCAGGTGTTCGCCGATACGCATGGCAATGTTATTCATCTGGGGGAGCGCGATTGTTCGGTTCAACGGCGCCACCAGAAGGTTATTGAAGAAGCGCCATGCCCTATCATGACGCCAGAATTGCGCGATGCGATGGGCAGTGCTGCGGTTGAAGCTGCCAAGTCGATTAATTATCGCGGGGCAGGTACGGTCGAGTTTCTGCTCGATAGCAGTGGCGAGTTCTATTTTCTGGAAATGAACACACGCCTGCAGGTTGAGCATCCCGTGACGGAAGAAATCACGGGGCTTGATCTTGTCGCTATGCAGTTGCATGTCGCGGAAGGCGGGGAGCTGGGGCTGGCTCAGGAAGAAGTGTTTTTGGACGGCAGTGCCATTGAAGTGCGTTTATATGCCGAGGATCCAGCCAATAAGTTTTTGCCATGCACAGGCCTGATTAATTTTTTCGAGGCACCGGTGCGCCCGGGCGTACGCATCGATGCAGGCATCACGGCTGGTCAGGAAATATCGCCGTTTTACGATCCGATGATCGCCAAGATCATCACCTATGGAGAAACGCGCGAGGTAGCCCGTAAGCTGATGGTGGACGTGTTGCGCGAGACGGCGCTTTTTGGCGTGCGAACCAATCGTGATTTTTTGATTGCTTGTCTCGAAAATGACCAGTTTTCGGATGGTGAATTTTCAACCGCCTTCATTGCCGAAGAATTTGGCGAGGACGGTTTTTCCGACGCTCTGCCCAGTGCTGCAGAGCTAGCTGTGCTGGGGGTGAGGCATTATCTTCTGGACCGCGATAAAGCATCCGCGAAATCGTTAAACATGCCGGAGGAGCTGCTAGGTTTTACCTCAAATGAGCATCTACATTCGCCATATCTTTTGGCGTGTCAGGACGCAACCTACCGGGTTGTGGTTCGGGCGCACAAAGATGGCAGCTTCATGGTCGATGTAGATGACGCAACGCTCAGCGTTGTGCCGCGCAATATTGAGGGCGCACGCGCTGTCCTGACGGTCGACGGGCAGGCGATTGCCAGCACGGTCCATCTGGCGGGCGATACGTTGCACGCGCTGGTGGCGGGCCGCGGGATGACATGTGTTAACCTGCTGGCTAAGGCACGCGGCGGTGAAGATGGCAGTGATGGGCGCCGCGTTCTGGCACCGATGCACGGGCGGGTTGTCGATATTTTTGTGCAATCTGGAGATGATGTGCAGAAGGGCGATCGTCTGGCGATCATTGAGGCAATGAAAATGCAGCACGATATTTTGGCTGAAATCGACGGGTCGGTTGATGACCTGCTCATCGCGGTCGACCAGCAGGTTGGCGCGGATGATTTAATGATTACAATCTCGTCTGAGGACGAGTAGGGGGTTTTATGTTGAACGAAGCAAATGATTTCAAAGCCGAATCCGACGCGCTTTACGCTGTGATGCAAGACTTGAACGATGCAGACTTTGCCGAGCCGACGCAGTTCAAAGGGTGGACACTTAACGATGTGCTGGAGCACCTCCACATGTGGAATTGGGCGGCGAATGAATCCTATGTCGATGAAGATAATTTTGTGACATTCGTCGAACGCGTTATGACCGAAACCAAGGGCGGTAGCCTTAAGCCTTTTGAACGCAAATGGATTGACGGCTTGGCCGGGCGTGATCTGCTGGAGACATGGCGTGGGTTTTATACCGACATGGCCGCTAGATTCGAGCAAGTCGACCCAAAAATGCGCCTAAAATGGGCCGGGCCAAGTATGAGCGCGCGTTCGTCAATCTCGGCACGGCTGATGGAGACATGGGCGCATGGGCAAGAAGTCTTCGACCATTTAGGCGTCGTCAGAGCCGATGGAGATCACATTAAAAGTATCGCTGTTTTGGGCACAAACACATTTGGCTGGACATATGCTACACGTGGCGAGACACCGGCTGGCCCGATGCCTTATGTGCGCCTGACCGCGCCGTCGGGCGATATATGGGAATTTGGCGAGCCGTCCGATACGGAAATTGTTGAAGGCGCCGCGTCGG
>DKNW01000107.1 GCA_002469805.1 Rhodobiaceae bacterium UBA7378 | reverse complement strand
TGAATCGTTAAACCGCCTGCAAACCGAATATATCGACATTTACTGTTTGCACCGCGATAACCCGGATATCCCGATCGAGGAGTGGGTCGATGCGTTGCATGCCCAAGTTAAAGCAGGGCGCATGCGGGTCTATGGCGGCTCCAACTGGACATCGGCGCGTATTGATGCGGCCAATGCCTATGCGCGTGCGTCAGGCAAGCAAGGCTTCGCGCTGGTCAGCAATAACTTCTCTCTGGCGCGCATGGAGCAACCGGTCTGGGACGGGTGCCTCGCCAGTTCGACGGATTCATTTCGCGACTGGCACACCAAAACCGGCATTGCTTTGTTTCCATGGTCGGCGCAGGCGCGTGGGTTTTTCTTGGACTGGGAAGCCCAACCACTTTCCGCTTCGCGCCATGGCGCAGACCCAACCATTGATGAGATGCATCGTGTGTGGGGCTCTCCCGAAAACCTTGAACGCCGCCGCCGCGCATTAGAACTTGCCGCACGCAAAAACGTGTCTGCGTTGCAAATTGCGCTTGCTTACGTATTGCACCAGCCTTTTGCGACCGCTGCTCTTATCGGGCCGCGCACGCCCATGCAATTGGCTGACAGCCTTGCCGCTTGCGCAATTACCCTAGATGATGACGAGGTTAATTGGCTGGATTTACGCGCCAGCGATAGCAAGATTTAAAGTGGCAGCAAGAATTAGCGGGTAAACAGCCTGCTCAAAAAACGGAGCCAGCGGTCATTTAGTAGGTCCAGCATTAGCGCGAAGCGTTTTGGCGTCAACGCGCCACCGCTCATCACCCGCACTGTGGTGAGGCGCATAGACAGCACCATTTCTGAGCGCATTTTCACCAGAACAGGACTGTCAGTCTGGGTCGGGCCAAGCGTGCCTTCGATCGCTTTGAACACCATGGCAACCACACGCTTTCCAAGCCAGTGATGCTGGATATCTGCTAAGGTCGTATTTGCGTGGTAGGGTTTTATGGTTTCCGGCACTGTGATCTCCAGCCCGCGTGCGGCGAGCTGGGCATCAGTCATTATAATATAGGGTGTCTCGTGGCTGCGCGGCACATTGCGCTGGGCGTCGCCGGGCAGGGTAATTTCCGCTGAAAGGCGAATATCTGTGCTGGAGGCACCGAGCAATAATTCGAACGCGCCTGGTTCAATAACCCAATCGCTTGTGTCGATATCGAAAAAGGCAAAGCTGCGACGGTCGAGTGTCAGCGTGTAAGTTGCGGTCTCGCCAGCGGCGAGGTGTTTTTTCTGAAACGCTTTAAGTTCGCGGTCGGGACGATACACGCTGGCTTCGACGTCGCGCACGTAAAGCTGGACGGTTTCAGCGCCATCACGCGTGCCGTTATTGGTTACATCCACCAGCACTTCAAGGGTCAAATCATGCCCTGACATATCGCCGGTGACACGCATATTCGCATAGCTGAATGTTGTGTAGCTGAGGCCATGGCCGAACGGGAACAGAACTGGCGCCTGTTGGGTCGCGAAGTGGCGATAGCCAACATTCAGGCCTTCGCGGTAAATGATCTGACGCGGGTGACTGGCAAAGTTTTCCTGCGCCGGACAATCTGTAAGGGCCAGCGGAAAGGTTTCCGCAAGTTTACCGCTGGGCGACACATCGCCAAAAACGAGATCGCATAAACCCCCGGCACCCGCTTGCCCAGCCAAATAAATCTCAAGAATTGCTGGTACATGTGTGACCCACGGCATTTCGATAGGTGCGCCATTGGATAGAACAACCACGCACGCCGGATTGGCCGCTGCGACAGCGGTAACGAGCGCATCGAGTTGTGGTGGCTGGCGTAAATGTTCGCGGTCAAACCCTTCCGCTTCAAACAGTGGTGGTAAGCCTGCCATGATGATGACTTGCTCCGCGTTCTGGGCGCAGGCTACCGCTTCGGCGATAAGGTTTTCGTCAGCCTCCGCTGTTTCCGGATCAAAGCCCTTGGCGAAGGTCACCGTCCCTGCATCGCCAATGGTGGCGCGCAACATCTCAAGTGGTTTGTCGATTTGTGTGGCGTTGACCTGCGAACTGCCGGCCCCTTGAAAGCGCGGCGTTTCTGCAAAAGCACCAATGACGGCAAGCGTACCGGATTTCTTAAAGGGTAATGTGTCCATATCATTTTTCAGCAAAACAGCGCCCTCACGGGCGGCCTGGCGTGCTAGCCCATGATGGGCGTCGAAATTGACCTGCGTAGCGACGCTATTATGTGCGCCAGCCATAATAGCCGCCGCGACATTGCTGGCGGCTGTGTCCAGATCGGTTTGCGATAATGCCCCCGCGCGAACAGCATCAGCGGCGGCGCGGTCATTAATGCCGCCACTGCTGGGCATTTCCAAATCAAGGCCTGCGGCGATGCCTGAAGGCCGGTCGTTAACTGCACCCCAATCGGTGACGACCAACCCTTGAAAGCCCCACTGATCGCGCAAAATATCGCGGGTCAGCGTTTTGTTTTCACTACAATAGCTGCCATTTAAGCGGTTATAGGCGCACATAACGGTCCATGGCTGGGCTTGCTTCACGGCAATCTCAAAAGCGGGTAGGTAAATCTCATGCAGGGTACGTTCGTCGACCAGCGTATCGACGACCATGCGCTGGGCCTCCTGATTATTGACGGCAAAATGCTTGATGCTGGTGCCAGTGCCGGTTGCCTGCACACCGCGAATAAACGCGGTCGCGAGTTCACCAGCCAGAAACGGGTCTTCACTATAATATTCGAAATTGCGGCCACAAAGCGGGCTGCGCTTGATATTGACTCCGGGGCCGAGCAGCACCGCCACGTCTTGGGCCTGACATTCATGGCCAATTGCTGTGCCGATTTCAGTGATCAGATTAACATCCCAACTGGATGCCAGCGTGACGGCGGTCGGGAAGCATGTGGCCGGCACTGAGGCCTGCATGCCCAAATGGTCGGCATGTTCCGCTTGTTTTCTGAGACCATGCGGGCCGTCTGCGACCATGACTTTGGGTAAATTATGCTCTGGCAGTGCCTGTAAGTGCCAGAAACTACTGCCGGAAAGCATCGACGCGCGCGTATCTAGGTCCATTTTCGCAATGCAAGTTTTGGCTTCTTCAGCAAAATCAAAAGGGTGTTTCACGCCACTTGTCTCTCTCTTTACGCCTATGTTGCGCCTCTAGTGAGCCTGTATTGAATGCAGTCTATGCACTTCCTTGTCAGATACAAGTATCGGGTACATGGTGGATGCGTGTCAGATGCAAGTGGCTTTCGGTTTGAGTCGATTGACCAAAATGTGCATAGTTGACCTCTGAATTTGCGACATAGGAGGGGAACATGTCGGCACAGGCAAAATTTGATGAGTTTTCACGTTTCGAAGCGCGTCCCATGACACCGGCAATCGGTGCAGAGTTAATCGGTGCTGATCTGGCAAATCCAGATGACCAGCTTTTTGAAGAAGTGCACGCGGCATTGCTACAATATAAAGTTGTGTTCTTCCGCGATCAGACGCTCGACCGTGCGCAGCACATTGCTTTTGCCAGTGCGTTTGGTGATCTTGAAATTCATCCGGCAACGCCTGCTGATCAACCAGATCCTGAAGTGTTGCGCATCGCGCATGGCGCGAAATCTCGTGGGTCTGAAAATAACTGGCATTCCGACGTTACATGGCGCGAACGCCCGTCATTGGGGTCGATTTTGCGGGCGATAGAATTGCCTGGCAATGGCGGCGATACATTGTTTGCCAATATGGTTATGGCCTATGATCGGTTGTCGGACGCGATGAAAGAGAGAATCGAAAATCTGGTCGCTGTGCATGACATTGCACGTGTGTTTGCCCGACGCCTCGACAAAGCACCCGAAGAGTTGCATGACAAATACCCGCCGGTTGAGCATCCGGTGGTCCGCACGCATCCAGAAACGAAGGAGCGGCTGATTTACGTCAATACCGGCTTTACTAGCCACATCAAGGATATGCAAGCAGACGAAAGCACAGCGCTGTTGAGGGAGCTTTATCAGACCGCATGGAACCCTGAAGTGCAATGTCGCTTCCGTTGGGCGCCCGGCTCGCTTGCTTTCTGGGATAACCGGGCCTGCCAGCATTTTGCTGCGTCTGACTATTTCCCTAATGTGCGGGTTATGGAGCGTGTCACCATTGCCGGTGACAAGCCATATTTCGACCCGTCAGCTTAGGGTAGTGAAAGTCAGCTTCACGCCATCAGATTTTAGTCCTTCGGCCGCATTTCACTAATCTCTGGGCGGCAGGCCTTTAACCATTGTCAGAGATTTAAGTGGCGCACCAGCACGGCGAAATTCCGAAAGCTCTTGGTAGTCGGCGTCATTGTACCATTCGCGTGCGACTTCCTCGGAAGGAAAGCTGAACATGACAATGCGCCCTTGGACAGGCGTACTGCCTTCGAAGTGTTCGATGGAATCGTCAAAGGTCACAAACGAGCCGTTATATTTCTTCAGTATGGGGAAGAAGCCCTTCTCATATTTGCGGTAGGTATCGGCGTCATCTATCGTTAGGTTTGCGATCATATATACTTGCGTCATAGGGGCTCCAAAAATAGTCAAATTAAGCTGATAATCTGCAGCGATCGTAACATGAATTCAAAAAAGGGAAACACGATGTCCGACCTTATATTGCACGAATACGAAATGTCTCCATTCTCTGAAAAAATGCGAAAAGTTCTGGGCTTTAAAGGGTTGACCTATCATGCCGTTGAGCAGCCGAACATTGCCCCCAAGCCGGCGCTCACGCCGCTGACGGGCGGGTATCGGCGTATTCCGGTACTACAGATCGGGGCGCATATTTATTGCGACACGGCACTGATGGTGCGCGAATTGGAGCGGCGGTTTCCCGAGCCATGCCTCACGCCGCCGCATCTTTTAGGCGCGGCTGAAATTATTGCGGACTGGGCAGACCATCGGCTGTTTTCTATGTCGGCCATGCCCACCGTGATCGCACTGGCGGAGCTTTTGCCGCCTGAGTTTTTCGAAGACCGTGCCAAAATGAGCCCAGGCTTTACGGCTGAGGGTGCGGGGGCCATGTTACCGCATTTTGAAAGCCAAATGCTTCTGGCGATGTCGAACCTTGATAGCCAGTTGCGTGCAACCCCGTTCTTGCTGGGTGAGAACCCGACCCTCGCGGATATGTCGGTTTACCATGTTCTTAATTTTAGTTCTGCCGCACCGGTTTTTGGTAATGGCATTGCCGCGCGACCGGCTTTGAATGAATGGCTTGAGAAAATGCGTGGCATGGAAAGCGGCGACGCTACACCCATGGAAGCCAGTGTCGCGCTTGAGATTGCGCGGGCAACGCATCCCGACATGACGCCCCCAGATGATGTCGTCGAAGACCCGGCTCTACCGGCCGATGCGCAAGTCACCATTCAGGCCGATGATTACGGCCAGGAAGTCACGCAAGGCAAAGTCGTGTGGACGCGTGATAATGAACTGGCTGTGCTGCGCCATGACGCAGATCTGGGCGATATTCTGGTACATTATCCCAAACAGGGATACCGGATAAGCGTGGACAGTTAAGGTCGCCAGACAGCTAGCTGATGCATGCCCCGCAGCGTTGTCGCCGCGAGGCATGCGGTTTTCTAGTTTGTTAGAGCTAGAAATTTAAAGTGGTAATAAGCCGGAAGTTACGCCCAGCTTCAGGTGCAAGATCCTTCAACGCACTGGCATGACGTCGAATTTCCTCATCCAGCAAATTGTCGACGGCGACCGAAACACGAACGCCTGTCAGCATGGCTGGTGACCAAGTTAAATCAGCATTAACTTCGGTGTAACCATCCGTTGCAAACTGATCCGACGGTGTGTCGGTTTGGTCGTCTGCATGCACGACATCTAGTCCTAGGGACATGTCGCCGCGCGTAAGTTCACCATGAACGCCGTATTTTTCAGGTGGAGTGGAGCGCAACGGCGTACCGTCTGTCAATTCGCCTGTCAGGTTTGCGTATGAAAACCGAGCTGACCAGTCGGCCATGTCGATGCTGCCCTCAGTGGCGGCAGATACTTCAAACCCATAAACTTCGGCATCGGCTTGCTTGTAGTCAAAAACATCTGTGCTCTCAAGCTGTGTACCGTCGCCCTTCAGATAAATGAAGTTGTCATAATCGTTCTGGAACGCCGAGACCTGAATGTCAGCGGCGCCGAACGACCGACGATAGTACACTTCGCTGGCAACAGATTCTTCCGTTTCCAAGTTAGTGCTACCACGCTCATACCGACTAACGGCTGCATGCACGCCATCGGAAAACAGCTCCGTTGCACTCGGTGCCCGTTCGGTCAGCGAGACAGATGCGCCAAGTAATGAATTCTCATCAAGACGATAACCAGCACCTCCAGACAGGTTAACGAGGTCATAAGTTTTTTTCTGGGTGGGACTTTCCACCGAGACATCATCAAGCCGAAGTGCGAACTCAGTGATCCACTCGCCTGTTTCGCGCGATTGGACAATATAGGCCGCAATTTCATCATCGTCAGTGCTTGGCAGAAACGCCTCTTCACCGGAAGTTGACAAATCACCAGTTTTCCAAGACACGCCGATAATGCCGCTCCAGCCATTAACAGGCGCATTGAAAAAATCGAGTTTTAGCTCATCCACGTCGCGACCATAAATGGTCTCAGGTGAACCATTGTCATACTCGATCTGCTCGAAATTAGTCTGATGCGCATGCGCTTCCAGACGTTCGAAAGCACCAGTCAGATCTTGTTTGAAGACGGCGCGTACGGTGTCCCGCTGCATGCCGATGGTGATAGCCGAGCCACCACCATGCGCGTGGCCGGGAATACCGTATGATAGGTCAACCGAGCTACCCACAATGGTGAGTTGTGAACCAGGCGCGCCCATTCGTGCAGATACCGTAATACCATCTGACGCGGTTGACGTATTTGCCACATCCTGACTGACGTCGATAATGTCTTCACCTTCTTCGGTCAGCTCAAACGCACTTTCTGCATGCGTTGGTACACGGATTTCCGTACTTTCCTGATCGAAGGCAGAAAATGCCAGTGAGATATCGTCATAAACGCGACGGGCAAACACAGAAGAAAGCGTTTGATCTGAAACGGTATTACCGCCGACAATTAGTTGTGTTTCGGCTTGCGCGTCGGCGTCAAAATGCCGATTGAAGCTATTTACGACGCCTGTATTCGCGTAAGGGCCGTAACGCAGTGCACTCGGACCCTTCAGAACTTCAACACGCTGTTGTTCGAAAAGATTGAGCGCATTGGCATGGTCATTGGCAGTGGATGAAACATCCGCGATACCAAGGCCGTTTTCCAATGTTCCGACACGATAACCCGACAGCCCACGGATAACTGGACGCCCGACCGCAGGGCCGTGCGAAGCGCTGTCAACACCCGGCAAGTCTGAGATCAGATCGCCAATAGTCTGGGTTGGGTCTTCCGTGATGGCATTTGCATCAATGATATGAGTGACTGAAATAATATCGGAAGCTGCTTTGAGCGTTGGACTGCTCAAAACAATAACTTCGTCCACTTCAGCAGTTTCAGTTTGAGCTTGTGCTGCAATTGGCATGCACAAGGTCATGGCGACCGTAAGACCGGTCGCGCGCATATATATTTTCATTTGCTTATCCTAAATTTAAATTTGATTTTTAGATGACAAGCAAATGGGGTGGCCCTCGTGCATACCGGCTATAAGCCTGCAAAGACCGGTGGGTTTGGCTAGTTTTCGGATGCGACGGCGCAATAATGGGCGTCGCGATGAGGACGGCAGGCGCAACGCAATGGACGGCATCGGCCAATGTTGCCAGCACACATGTTTCGGCAATATGCGCTTCGGCTTCCTCGGCCTCATGATCATGTGCTGCATGGTGAAACTGATGCACGCCAGCGGCAAGCATGAGTAACACCATGAAGATATGGGCAAATTTCCAATCATTATTCATCAGGCCCGACCATAGTTAAAAAAAGATAAACAGACAATACTGATTCTTCGGGTTCTCGCGATCGATGGAGGCTGGACAAGCGCGTGCGTTGAAGGCTTTATTTAGGGCATATATTTCGCTGTAAAGTGATGTCGTTTCTTGGAGAGTGAGTGTTGTGGCCCGACTTGCGAACATAATTTTTGCGTTGATGGTAACAGCCGCCAGCGCTGAGGAGTTTGAGCTTCGCGTCAAGGATGTCACGCGCGATTTGCTACCCGATGGTGATGTTGGTGTCAGTTTCGCCGTGCCGTTGGAAAGCCCACATAAGGGGCGGTTGCATAAGGTGGCGTGTCGCCTCGATCGGGCAAAATGGCGCAAATCCGACACGCCGATAGATACGCTGTCATTCGTGATTTATGAGGGAAACCGCGAGCCGAAAAAATACCTACTCAAAGCCCCGCGCAAATTGGCCCGAACGCCGCTTAATGTATTTTGCGAGGCGCGGGCGCGTCTTTGATACCTGGAGAGCGGCAAAATCTGAGTTGGCAGGCCGGTTTTGATAAGCTATTAAAATTCTACACGGGCTTGAGGGCCTGAGGATGTGAGGGCTAAGGGAGCTATTTAAACATGACAGACACCGTCGTAATCACAGGCATCGCACGCACGCCAATGGGCGCTTTCAAAGGCGCGTTTTCGGATGTCGCTGCTCCTGATCTGGGGGCCGTTGCCATTAAAGCGGCCATGGATGAAGCCAAGGTGGCGCCAGAAACTGTAGAGCAGGTTGTGATGGGCTGTGTTCTACCAGCGGGGCAGGGACAAGCTCCCGCACGCCAAGCAGCATTGGGCGCGGATCTACCAAAAGAAGCCGAAGCTGTGACCGTCAACAAAATGTGCGGGTCGGGCATGCAGGCAGCGATTATGGCGCATGATACGATCAAGGCCGGTTCAGCTGATATCATCGTTGCGGGCGGTATGGAAAACATGACGCGCGCGCCTTACCTTTTGCCGGATGCACGCAATGGCATGCGCATGGGGGATAAATCAGTTGTCGACTCTATGATGCATGATGGGCTGACGGACGCATATGATGGCAGCGCCATGGGCGTGTTTGCCGATATGATTGCTGCCGAGTATCAATTTAGTCGCGAACAGCAGGATGCGTATGCAGTCGAGTCGATCCGGCGTGCGCAGCAAGCTCAAGAAACCGGCAAGTTTGACCGTGAAATCGCGCCGGTGACAGTTTCAACCCGCAAAGGCGACATCGTTGTTGATAAAGATGAAGGGCCGGCCAATGCGCAGGCCGAGAAGGTGCCAGCCTTGCGCCCTGCCTTCACAAAAGACGGCACGGTTACAGCGGCTAATGCCAGTTCAATTAATGATGGCGCGTCGGCAATGGTTTTGATGCGTAAGTCAGAGGCAGAGGCTGGCGGCCATAATGTGCTCGCTGAGATTGTTGCCCATGGCGCGCATGCCCATGCGCCAGCTTACTTTACGACAGCGCCGGTTAAGGCCATTGAAAAAGCGCTGACACGCGCGGGCTGGTCGTCCGACGAAGTTGATCTGTGGGAGATAAACGAAGCTTTTGCAGTGGTGCCGATGATTGCCATGAAAGAGTTGAACCTTGACCATGACAAAGTGAACGTCAATGGCGGGGCTTGCGTGCTCGGTCATCCGATCGGTGCCAGTGGCGCGCGGATTATGGCGACACTTCTGGCCGAAATGGAAAAACGCGATGCTAAAAAGGGCGTCGCGGCGCTGTGCATTGGCGGTGGTGAGGCAACGGCGATTTGCCTGCAACGCGCCTGATCGTCAAACATTTTCACGAAAAGAGATCACCAGACGCGGTCAAGCAACCTCGTCATTCCGCCGTCAATGCGTCATAGCTATAAATAGCATCCATGGCGTTTTGGCCGGCGCGTTGCGCGAAACGGTCGCGCATCCATGCCTTTATACCGGTCATATGGAATATGTCAGCATTGCGCCGCGCACGGGTTTGTATGTAAGCGGTCCGCGATGACCTAAGCACCTCATAGTCTTGCAAAGCTTGCGTAATACTTGCGCCGCGCGACAAGCAGGTAGCCAATACGGCACCGTCTTCTATCGCCATCGCTGCGCCTTGCGCCATAAACGGAAGCATGGGGTGGCAGCTGTCACCTAACAGGGTGACGCGGTCTCGCCCCCAATGCGCGTAAGGCGCGCGATCGTGTAACGCCCATTTGAAAAGCGCGTCGTCTTCGGCATGATCGATCAGGGCTTGAATGTCATTGTGCCAGCCCGCAAACGCAGCCTTCAATTCGGCACGCGTGCCGGGCGAGGTCCATGTCTCTGTTTGCCAGCCAGTTTGCTCAACCACGCATACGCAGTTCACATAAGTGCCGCCACGCACATAATAATGAACGAAATGTTTTCTCGGCCCCCACCACACGGTTGCCGTCGGCGCGATGAGGCCGTCGGGCAACTGGGCCGTCGGTACCATGGCCCGCCACGCGACATTGCCTGTGAAGCGTGGGGTATCAGCCCCCCAGAGGCTAGATCGGATTGTTGAGTGAATACCATCGGCGCCGATGAGCGCATCGCCGTGATGTGTTTTGCCCGAAACGTCTAGGGAGACGCCTTCTGGATTCTGAGTGAACGCAGTGACGTTGGCATTTTCATGCAGTGTGATTGTTTTGTGACTGCGCGCCACATCCACCAAAACACGTAAAAGGTCGCCGCGGTGAATGTGATAATAGGGCGCGCCGTATTTCGCTTGCGCCTGCGCACCGAGTGGGGTGCGCGCAATGCACGCGCCAGTGTTCCAGCGTCGTACAATGGCGGCTTCCGGCAGAAACGCGAATGGCTTTAGTGCGGCTTCAAGGCCAAGTGCATGCAGCACGCGGCTGGCATTGGGGGATAGCTGGATGCCGGCCCCGGCTTCGCCAAATGTAGCCCCGCGTTCGAAAACCTGTACGCGGTGCCCGCGCTGTGCCAAACATAACGCCGCCGCCACGCCGCCAATGCCACCGCCAGCGATCATAATATCATGCGGACTGGCAGCGGAAATTTGGCTGGTGCTAGATGTCGTCACGGATCTCGAAGGTTCGGAAAACCGGCGCGCCAGCCAATGCATCACCTATTGCTTCCATCATGCCAGTTTCAACCCGCCAGCCTAGATAAGTCTGCTGATGCTCGGCACTGTCCCAAAGTTCGACGAGAAGCAATGACTGCGTCTCGCTCTCATAATAGGTTTTCACTTCCTGGCACCCTTCAAAAGCCCGGGTGTCCGGCAGTGTTGACTTCATAGCTTCCAAAAAACCCTCTGCCGCATCTGGTTTGAGTTTGAATTCGACCGTAACCATAACTGACATTTTACTTCCCTCCATCACATGAAAATTACGCGTAAACCTAGCATTGCTTCTTGCCGCTGTCGCCGCTTTAAGAAAATTGCGCCAAAATTTTTGGGCTGTCTGACAAATAGGGAGCTGTGCCACCGTAGCGTGATAAATTAAATGGAGGTTGTTATGTTATTCCAAGCAAACATTGCTAGCCCTGTTCCCGGGCAATTAGACAATTTTAATTCGTTTCTTCTGAAAAATCTTGAACTGGCTGGTGCGTGCGGCGTGCCAGCGACGGTTAAGGTTTCCTCTTATGGCACGCCGAGCATTGAAATTATGACGCTGATGATGTTCAGCGGCTGGGAAGAGCACGGTGCCAAGACAGCTGAGATGCGCGCTCACCCAATGTGGAAAAAACTTATGGAGATGGGTGGCAATATGCCGGCTTTTGCTGACCCCATTGATTCCTTCGTTGCGAGCATTCTGCCTGGCTTCGACACTGAGGCTAAGTTTTCCGAAGGGCCTATCCTGACGACCGTCTGGAAACCAATGCCGGGTAAAATGTCTGACATGTTGGCGACATTTCACGAAGCCAAGGCCGTGCACGAGCCGCATGGCTGCATGGTGCGTGCGTTCCAGATTATTGGTGGGCGTTATGCCGGTTGCACCACATATAATATGAGCTTTGCGGACGACGTGGCTTACGGCAAATGCATGGGGTCAATGCAGGCCGATCACGCTGAGCTTGTTTCCAAGATTGAGGCCAACCCAAATTCTGAAATGGTCGCTCAGTTTAAAATGAACAACCCGACAATTGTTGGTTGAAGCCAACGCCAACTGACGCAAGTTTCGGCTGACGCGATTTAGGGGCAAAGGACATTTAAGTTTTCTTCCCCTTTTTCTCGTACACCTCGTGCGAGACTTGCAACAGGCGCGCGCTTACCATTAGGGTTGCACCTAAATGTGCTCCGCGCGGGGCGTGGTTTAAATAAAGAGGAAATGAATATGTCTTCCGATCTCACTTTCATCAGCGGTAAGCAAATGCCAAACCGTTTCATGCTGGCCCCGCTTACCAATCTGCAAAGTCATGAAGATGGCACCTTGTCGGATGACGAATATCAGTGGTTAACCATGCGCGCCAAAGGCGGATTTGGGCTGACCATGACCTGCGCGGCATTTGCCGAACGCACCGGCAAGGGGTTTGACGGGCAACTGGGTGCAGTCGATGACGCTCATCTCGATGGCATGAAGCTTTTGGCCGAGGGCATCAAACAACATGGTAGCCTCGCCTATACGCAAATTGTGCATGGCGGTATGCGGACGCTGGAAAAGTTTA
>DKNW01000027.1:9407-12202 GCA_002469805.1 Rhodobiaceae bacterium UBA7378 | reverse complement strand
AGCAGCGAGGTTGGAATTTGAATGAAGCGCGCACCCCGGCGCAAAATAGCCGCCGCAAATCCTGTCAAATCGCCAATAACGCCGCCGCCCAGCGCAATGATGCAGTCGTCGCGCTCAATTTTCTCATCCAGCAACCAGCCGCAAAGCTGCTCAAGACGGCCAAATGATTTGCTGTTCTCGCCCGCTGGAATAATGGTTGCCGTCGATGCAATACCAGCAGCATCAAGCCCGTTCTGCAATGTAGTGAGATGGTGCTTGGCAACATTATTGTCGGTGACGATGGCCACGCGGTTGCGCGACACATGCGGCGCAATAAATGCGCCAGCTTGCCCGATAAGACCGGCCCCGATCTCGATGTTGTAACTGCGTGCGTCCAGCGCTACCCGAACGGTCTGCTGCGTCTGGTCGTTCGTGTCTTTAGTCATAGATTGTGCTTACGCGAAAGCAACGGCCTTTGTCTAGGTGGCGTCTGGCTTTTGTTGCAGATAGTTCTGTATCAGCTCGATCAAATCAGCGACCGCAATATCGTGCGATTTGCGGGCGACATCAGCGCGAATATCGGCCTCGGCGTATAGCGGCCCGCGTTCGTGCATGAGCGTGGTGAGTTTTTCATGCACGTCTGTATTGGCCAGCAAGGGGCGTTTACCGGGCTTACGTTTTACCCGGTCGATCAGTTCCTTTACCGGCACATCGAGCCAAATTGAAAGGGCTTTCTCCAGCACATTTTGGCGGGTTGTGGCATCGCTAAACGCCCCGCCGCCCAATGCCAGTATTTGCGGGCCATTATTGAGAAGGCGGGCGATCACGCGGCGTTCGCCATCGCGGAAGGCGGACTCGCCATGGGCTTCGAAAATTTCAGCAATGCTCATACCTGCGGCTGTCTCGATTTCCGCATCGGCATCAACAAAAACAAGCCCGAGCCGTTCAGCAAGGCGGCTACCCAGACTGGACTTGCCCGCGCCCATCATGCCGACCAACACGACCGGCTTGGTAATGCGGATTTCTTGCATGGTGACCTTCCCCTCGTCGTGGAATGTGCGCTTTTATGTAACGGTAATGCGGTCATGCGTCCACTCTTGTCATAATATTTGTCGCAAATGCCCCGTTTCTGCCGTAATGATGTAGCATGTAAGTGAAATAAGACTTTGTGGAGGTAAGCATGCATCTGAACTGGCCCGTTATTGCCACCATTACGCTTGTTCTGCTTGGCGGCGCGGTGATTTTTCTTGCCCAAGCCGTGGAACCGACCCGTGAGACCGCAGTCGAGGTGCTCGATAGTGAACGGTTTGCGCGCTAGCAGTTTTCTTGCGGTTTTCGCTTTGTTAAGCCCGGTTGCCGCTGAACCGGTGGCAATGCGTGCGCCGTTGAGTATTATTCCGGACGGCGCGCGGGCGCAGTTTGGTATGGCACCGCAAAAGCCGGCCGCCAGTACCGTAAAATTGGCGCCGCGTGCGGCGGCACGGCAAATGAACCGTGCGGTTCGGGCCGTGGCTTCAGTGCCGGGATCGCAAGCTGATATTGTTCAAATAGGACAGTTGGGCGCGTTACAAGATGCGCCGGTGGGCCTTGAGCTAGGCCTTGGCCCCGATGTGTGGTCGGGTGCGCGGCTCACTTATGTTGCCGGGTTAATGTCGCGTCTTCCGGTTAGTTTCAATCTGCAAGCCTTGCGGGTGTTGGAAGTGCGGTTGCACCGCGGTCAGGCCGCCGCGCCTGCCGGCACCATGGATGGAATGAGTTGGTTTGGGGCGCGTCTGAACCGCTTTTTGAGCCTTGGTGAAGCAGGCTCGGTCATCGCCTTGGCGCAATTAACCGGTGCTGCGGACACCGACGCTTATGTCGCTGCCGCCGTGGTGGATGCACATCTCGCCCAGCGTGACGATGACAGCGCGTGCGCGCACCCTTTGCCCAATAACAAAATGCGCGGGTTTCGCGCGACCAAACCGTATTTTTTGCGGTTGCAGATTTTCTGTCAGATGCGCGCTGGTCAAATTGAGAAAGTCGCGCTGGCAATCGAGCTGAACGAAAAAAGTCTTGCCGGGCATAAATGGTTTCGCGACCTGGCCTATAGGCTGTCGCTTGGCACGCCGCTAGCCGATTTGCCATTTCCGCCTGCACAGCTTGATTATCTTGATCTGGCCTTGGTGCGCGACGCACAATTGCCGATACCGGTTGGCGTGTCGGTGTTGCCGCGCGCCGCCGTCCCAGGGATGGCGGCTGACTTTGGCCTGCCGGGTGGCGTCCAGCTTGCCGCGGCGCGTCAGGTGATCGGCGACGGTCTGGTGCCAGCCACAAAATTCAATGAGATTGCGACATTAGCCGACCTCGAAACGGTGGGCATGCAGGCACTGCCGCCTGCCAATGGCGTGCAGAATAATGACGTCGAACTTGCCAGATTTGTGCGGCTTTTGGATGGTGCGGCGCCTAGCGACAAGCCACGCTTTTTGTTAATGGCGCTGACACAGGCGCAGGCCGCGGGGCACTGGCCGGTGGCGGTACAAATTTTGGCGGCGCATTTGCGGGCCGTGGCTTTTGCTGGCCATGGGGTTGGGCAGGCATTGCCGCCCCTTAGTGCCGACCAGCTGCAGGCGGTCACGCTTGGTCTTGTTTATCTGGATGATTTTCTTGCGGCTGAAAACCTGCTGGCCAATCATGAACCCGTGCCGGCGCTTGCTGGGCTGGTGGATTTCGTGATCGGCGTTGATGCGGGCACGATCGGCGCATCAACCCAATTAGCAGCGCTGGTGCCGCTTGAAGTCGAAACGTCAGACACGCAAGGCTCTCAAGGCTCTCAAGGC
>DKNW01000027.1:0-9097 GCA_002469805.1 Rhodobiaceae bacterium UBA7378 | reverse complement strand
CTCTCAAGGCTCTCAAGGCTCTCAGGGCTCTCAGGGCGTTCAAAACCCTCAAAACCCTCAAGTCGCGGTGGCAGTGCCAGCGATAATTCAGGATATTTCCCCGCGTATCGAGAACATGCCGGGCGGCGAAAGTGACTTTGATTGGGCGGCTTTTCAGCAACTCTATATCGCAGCATCCGTGCCGGCGCAGGGTTATCTGGCCCAGCAGGTTGCCATCTGGCAGGTTTTTGACCCAGATCAGCGCAGCCAGATGCTACCCCCGGCCTTCGCCGCGGAATTGGGGCTCGATGCACCGACCCCGCGCCAGCAGCGTTATGCAAAACTGGCTGCGAATGGTTGGATTGGTGATCTGGTGCTGGCACTGGTTGCAGATTTTGGCGAGATTGCGCCGACCCAGCTTTCTGGTGCGGATTTCGCCTATATGCTGAACGCGCTCGTCATGATCGATCAGGTACCCACCGCCAAAAAGCTGGCCCGCGAAGTGCTGAGCCGTCATCTGGCGGCGCTGCAACCAGCAGACCTTGTTTACGCAGATCCCAATTTTGATGTGCCTGCTCCCGAATTATCAGTGCCTGACGTGCCCGGCTCCGAATTATCAGCGCCCGAAGTATCTGTACCTGATATGTCTGTGGATCAGCCGGATGGATAGGGATATCGATCTGTTTCTCGATATGATGGCGGCCGAAAGGGGCGCATCCACCAACACATTATCTGCTTATCGCCGCGACCTTGAGGCTTTGCACCAATTTCTGGTATCGCGCAAAGTGGCCTTGCGCGCGGCAACTGATGAAGATTTACGCGCATATCTGGGCGCGCTGAACACGCGGGCGCTGGCCGCGGCCAGCATCGCGCGGCATGTCTCAGCCATGCGGAGATTTTTCAAGTTTTTGCAGGCCGAGAATTTGCGCGCTGAAAATCCGACTGACAAGCTCGCGCGTCCACAGACGCAGCGTCCGCTGCCCAAAATTCTCAGCATTGCAGAAACCCAGCGGCTGATTGATGCCGCCTATGCACTGCCTGATAAAACGCCAGCGGAAACTCTCGCAAAATGCCGTGCGGTGTGTCTGATCGAAATTTTGTATGCGACTGGCTTACGGGTGAGTGAACTAATGGGTCTGTCGCGCACCGCTTTTGATGGCGACATGCAGGCGCTTATCGTGCGCGGCAAGGGAGGGCGTGAGCGCCTAGTGCCGCTATCCGAACCAGCGCGCCAGGCCGTGCGTGCGTGGATGCAGCTGCGCGATGAGCAGCCGCGCGCCGCCGCCTCAACTTTTATGTTTCCCGCTGATGGGCGCCTTGGTCATCTGACACGCCAACGTTTCACGCAGATTTTGCATGTGCTGGCGGATAATGCCGGCTTAGACAGGCACCGCATTTCGCCGCACGTATTACGCCATGCTTTTGCCACGCATCTTGTAGAAAATGGGGCAGATTTGCGGGCAGTACAGCAAATGCTCGGCCACGCCGATATTTCGACTACCCAGATTTATACCCATGTTATGGAAGCGCGCAAAAAACAACTCGTTGAGGCTGGTCACCCGCTGGCGGCGTATGAAAATTTTGATGTGAACGACAAGACAGGCTAACGCGATGCGGCAGCTAGCTACTTGCGTGACCGGCGAATGTAAGCCAAATTGCGGACATAATCTGCTATGGCTAGTTGTGTATGCTGCAAACACAAGACGTGAAATAAGAGAAGCGAAACAGGGAGAATAGGTGATGCAGACCTATCTGGAGTTTGAAAAACCGATTGCCGAATTGGAAGGCAAAATTCATGAACTGCGCAGCGTCGGCCAGACCGAAGGCGCGGTTGATATTTTTGACGAAATCCAAAAGCTAGAGGTCAAAGTCGCTGATCAGGTCGAGCGTTTGTACAAAAACCTCGACCCTTGGCAAAAGACGCAAGTCGCCCGCCACCCTGCGCGCCCGCATTGCATGGACTATATCGAGACGCTGATTGAAGATTTCACGCCCCTCGCTGGCGACCGTCTGTACTCCGAAGACTGCGCCGTAATTGCCGGCCTTGGTCGATGGCAGGGGCAGCCGGTTGCTGTGCTGGGCCATGAAAAGGGCTCAAACACCCAAGACCGCCTAAAACATAATTTTGGCATGGCCCGACCCGAAGGATACCGCAAAGCGATCCGCATCATGGATATGGCAGAGCGTTTTAACCTGCCGGTGGTGACGCTGGTCGATACGGCCGGAGCTTATCCAGGCATTGGAGCAGAAGAGCGTGGCCAGTCCGAAGCGATTGCCCGATGCACGGATAAATGCTTGCAGCTAGGCGTGCCATTTGTGTCCGTCATTATCGGTGAAGGCGGGTCGGGTGGGGCGCTGGCTCTCGCCACGGCCAGCCAGATCCTCATGCTCGAACATTCGATTTATACTGTCGCCTCGCCCGAAGCCTGCGCTTCAATTTTATGGCGATCGTCCGAACATGCCAACACCGCGGCGACAGCGCTGAAGGTGACGGCGCAAGATCTGGAAGGGTTAGGCGTGATCGACCGTATTTTGCCCGAGCCGGTCGGCGGGGCGCATCGCAATCGCGAACAAATGATGTCAGATGTTGGTCTGGCAGTTGCGGGCGAATTGGCGAAAATGGCGAATTTGTCATCGCAGGAATTGCGCGACCAGCGGCGTCAAAAATATCTCGATATGGGTCGCACAGGTATCGTCTAATTTGCGGACTGACTTTGGCGTCTAGCGTACCGCGCCGTGGCAATGTTTGTATTTTTTGCCCGACCCGCAGGGGCATGGGGCATTGCGTGCAACTTTGCCCCAAGTTTGCGGGTTTGCAGGGTCAAAATCTGGTGCCGTTGGCTGCGACGGATTCGCCTTCAAGCCCGCGCCGCCTGATTGCATATTACCGGTAGTCATATCATTGGGTCCGGGGACTTGCATGTCGACATCGGGCATTTCCAGTGCCGGCGGGGGCGTCTCTACCTGCACTCGCATAATGTAGCGCACGACATCTTGCCGCAATGCAGATAATAAATCTGAGAATAGCGAAAACGCTTCCAGTTTAAACTCGCTCAGCGGGTCGCGCTGCCCAAGCCCGCGAAGCCCGACGATTTGGCGCAAATGTTCAAGCGTCAGCAAATGTTCGCGCCAGTGCTGATCCAAAGTTTGAAGCACGACAGATTTTTCGACTTGCCGCATAAGGTCAGGGCCAATTTCCGTGGCACGCGTGGCCGCCGCGCGGTCTACCGCATCATGCAGGCGTGAAATGATTTCTTCATCCGCGATCCCTTCTTCATCGGCCCAGTCGGTCAACGCAATATCGAGATTGTAAATTTCGGCAATCTCGTCATGCAGACCGCTCAAGTCCCATTGGTCGGGATAGGCTTTCGGTGGAATGAAGCGCGGCACCAGATCGTCGATGATTTGATGGCGCATATCGCGCACATTGTCGTTAACGCTTTCGGCCCGCATGAAATCAATGCGCTGTTCAAAAACCACCTTGCGCTGGTCGTTCATGACATCATCATATTTCAGAATATTCTTGCGGATGTCGAAATTGCGTGCCTCGACCTTTTGTTGCGCACGTTCCAGGGCTTTATTGATCCATGGATGCACAATCGCTTCGCCATCTTTCAGTCCGAGCCGCTGCAACATGCCGTCCATTCGATCGGTACCAAAAATGCGCATTAGATCATCTTCGAGGCTTAGGAAGAAGCATGACAGCCCGGGGTCTCCCTGACGACCCGAGCGCCCGCGCAACTGGTTGTCGATGCGCCGGCTTTCATGGCGCTCCGTGCCGATAACGCACAGGCCTCCCGCATGAAGAGCTTTTTCCTTCAGTCCTGCAACTTCCGCGGTAATTTCCGCAGCGCGTTTGTCGCGCGCGGGGCCGTCAAGTTTTTCCAGTTCGTTTGTGAGCCGCATGTCGAGATTACCGCCCAACTGGATATCAGTGCCTCGACCGGCCATATTGGTGGCAATGGTCACGGCACCTGGTACACCGGCCAGCCCGATAATTTGCGCTTCCTGCTCGTGATATCGTGCGTTGAGCACATTATGGTCGATTTTTTTGTTTTTCAGTGCAGCGGCAAGCGTTTCCGATTTCTCGATACTGGTGGTGCCAACAAGCACGGGCTGGCCGCGCTCCTGGCATTCGATAACAAGGTCGATGATCGCATCATTTTTTTCTGCGCTGGTGCGGTAGATAGCGTCGTCTTCATCGATACGGGCAATATCCGTATTGGTTGGAATTTCGACCACATCTAACCCGTAAATATCCGCGAATTCCTCGGCTTCGGTCAGTGCTGTGCCGGTCATGCCTGCTAACTTTTCGTAAAGGCGGAAATAATTCTGGAAGGTGATGGAGGCGAGTGTCTGGTTTTCCGGCTGAATGGCCGCGCCTTCTTTGGCTTCAAGGGCTTGGTGCAGGCCATCGGAAAAGCGGCGGCCTTCCATCATCCGGCCTGTAAATTCGTCAATAATGATCACCTGCCCCGCATCACCTGCGCCGCGGACGATATAATCGCGGTCTTTCTGGAATAACTGATGCGCACGTAAGGCGTTGGTCACGTGATGCACCAGCGTCACATTTTGGATGTCATAAATCGAGCTGCCATCTTCCAGAAGGCCTTCTTTGCCTAACAGCTCTTCCATATGCTCATTGCCCAAATCAGTTAGCGATACCGAACGGGTTTTTTCTTCTAATTCGTAATCGTCTTCTGTGAGGTTTGGGATCAGCCGGTCAATGGCGACATAGAGATCGGAGCGGTCTTCAAGGGGACCAGAGATAATCAGCGGCGTACGGGCCTCATCGATCAAAATCGAGTCGACCTCATCAACGATGGCAAATGCATGTCCGCGCTGGGTCATTTCATCCAGCGCGTATTTCATGTTGTCGCGCAAATAGTCAAACCCCAGTTCGTTATTGGTGGCGTATGTGATGTCGGCGGCGTAGGCATCTTTGCGTTCGGTGTCGTCCATATCGTGCTTGATGCACCCGACGCGCAAGCCCAACGCTTCATGCACGCCGCGCATCCAGCCAGCATCGCGTTCGGCCAGATAATCATTGACGGTCACTACATGCACCGGCGCGCCGGTTAGCGCGTTGAGATAACATGGGAGGGTCGCAACCAGTGTTTTCCCTTCGCCAGTTTTCATTTCCGAGATTTTGCCGTCATGAAGCGCCATGCCGCCAATGAGCTGAACGTCGTAATGGCGCTGTCCAAGTGCGCGACGGGCAGCCTCGCGCACCGCTGCGAAGGCTTCCTCCAGCACGTCGTCCAGCGTTTCGCCCTTTGCCAAGCGCGCTTTGAAAGCGGCTGTTTTGGCGCGCAAGTCATTGTCCGACAGGGCTTCAAATTCGGGTTCGAGCGCGTTGATATTTGCGATGCGCGCCTGATAGGATTTCAGCTTGCGCTCATTGACCGAACCGAACACGCGGCGGGCAAGGCTTTGTAATCCAAGCATAGGTTTTCTCCAGCGCAAATCTGCCCGCACGCATTGCGGGTTGAGTGTTTGATGTAAGGGGCCAAGCCCCGCGTGTCAATCAAGCGCCACAACACAAAAGGTGATACTGGGCCGGATGAATACGGCGGCAAGAAAAGCTCTTGTTTGGCAGGCATGACCCGTTCAATATGCGAGCATCATCGCAAAAGGAAAGAACATGCAAGATCATCGCGACTTCCCAAACGCCAATCGCCCAGCTCGCCTCTCAACCACCTCCGCAATACGAAGCATTTTCTTGATCGCGCTGAGTGCTATTTTCCTGTCAGTCCTGCCTGCCGCCGCACAAAAACAACTGCCCGAAGGCACGGTTGCAACCGTTAATGGTATTGCGATTACCTATAATGATGTATCGCTGGTGGAAGACGAGCTGATGGCCGTCTACGGTCAACTGCCGGAAGAACAAAGGTTTCAGACGCTCGTCGGGTATATGGTTAACCGTATTCTTGCCTCGGAAGCGGCAAAGAAAGCTGGTTTTGAAGATGATGCGGATGTTCAGAAACTAAAGGCCTTCATGGAGCGCAAAGCGCTTCAAGATGTTTATATCGCTAAAATGCTGATGGAGCGGGTGCGTGAAGAAGACGTCACTGCATACTATGAGAAGGAAATAAAAAACGGCCCCGTTAAAGAAGAAGTGCGCGCGCGCCATATTCTGCTCGATAGCCGCGAGGCGGCTGATGCTGTTTTTGCCGAGCTGGAAAAGGGGGCTGATTTTGCTGGCCTCGCCAAAGAACGCTCGAAAGGTCCGTCGGGGCCTTCGGGGGGCGATCTGGGCTATTTCAGCAAGGAGTCGATGGTGCCCGCGTTTAGCGATGCCGCTTTCAAACTTTCACCCGGGGATACATCGCCGCCGGTTCAAACCCAGTTTGGCTGGCACGTTATTCGGGTGGAAGACCGACGCAACCGGCCCGTTCCGCCGCTTGAGCAGGTGAGCGACCGCATATTACAGTTACTTATTAGCGAAGCCCAGCGAGACATTTATGACGAAATGCGCGTGAAAGCTAAGGTTGATCTCGTCAACACGCCGCGGCTGTCGGAGTAGCTAAAATGCCGGACGCGCTTCCCCCATCGCCGTTTGCTCCTCCGACGTTTCCGCCGCTGCCTGAGATCGAAGGCATGCATATTTTTGCAGCTGAAACAGGTGCGCGTTACACTGGACGCCCCGATTTTATGCTGGCTGAATTTTCTGAAAAGGCGCGTGTGGCGGGGGTGTTTACGACATCAAAAATGCCCTCGGCACCAGTTGACTTGTCGCGCTTGAATTTAAAATCTGGCGGCGGACGCATACGTGGGCTGGCTGTTAATGCTGGCAATGCTAATGCGTTCACAGGCGCTGCCGGCGCGCGCGCCGCCATGCGCACAGCGCGCAGTCTGGCTAAGCGTCTGTCATGTTCTGAGCAGGAAATATTTATCGCCTCTACCGGCGTTATCGGCGAAACGCTGGACCCCGCGCCGCTGGTTTCGGCAATCAAAGCGGCATCGTTTGATGTCGCGCAAGCCTCTGACTGGAGCGGTGCAGCCCAGGCAATCATCACCACCGATACTTTCGCCAAAGGTGCAACACGCACAGCTAAAATTGGCAAGCAAAGCGTGCGCATAAATGCCGTTGCCAAAGGGTCGGGTATGATTGCGCCCGACATGGCCACCATGTTGGCTTTCGTTTTCACCGATGCCGCCATTCCCGCGCATTTGTTGCGCGCAATGCTCAACGAAGCCACGCATAAAAGCTTCAACGCCATCACCGTCGATAGCGACACATCTACATCCGACACGTGTCTGCTCGTGGCGACGGGGGTGAAGAAAGTGGATGGCCCGGCGCTGCGGCGTCTTGACGATCCGCGCCTTGGGCAGTTCCGCAAAGCCCTGACAGATGTGATGCAGGATGTTGCGATACAAGTTGTGTGCGATGGCGAGGGCGTAAGCAAACTTATGACAATCGATATTGCAGGCGCGGTTGATGATGAAGCGGCCCGTCGCATAGGGCTGACAATCGGCAATTCACCTTTGGTGAAAACAGCTGTTGCAGGCGAGGATGCGAATTGGGGACGCATTGTAATGGCGGTGGGCAAATCTGGCGAAATGGTGGATCGCGACCGCTTGTCCATCGATATTGGTGGTCACAAAGTGGCACGGCGTGGACGCGTGGTGCCGGGTTATGACGAGACACCGGTCGCGCGCCATATGCAGGGTCAGCGTATCCATATCGCCGTGAATGTGGGGGCGGCGGGCGGCAAGGCGCAAGGTCGCACGCGCATTTGGGCAAGCGATCTGACGCATGGATATATTTCGATCAATGCCGATTACCGAAGCTAGCCGCATGATCTTGGTGGTCGCTTGCGCTCTGGTTGACGCCGATGGACGCGTGCTCGTTGCCCAGCGCCCGGCGGGGCGGACCATGGCTGGCATGTGGGAGTTTCCCGGTGGCAAGGTCGAGGCGGGCGAGACGCCTGAAGCGGCTTTGGTGCGCGAGCTTGCCGAAGAGCTTGCGATTGATGTGACCAATGATTGCCTAGCGCCACTGAGTTTTGCCAGTCATGCGTATGATGATTTTCATCTTTTGATGCCGCTTTATGTGTGCCGCAAATGGTCGGGAATGGTGACGTCGGTCGAAGGGCAGGCATTGCAATGGGTTTATCCGCGTGCGCTTTATGACCTGGATATGCCGCCTGCTGACATACCGCTTATCGCTATTTTGCGCGACACGCTGTAGACATTAGCGGGTTATAATTTCTTTTCGACAGTTCCCAATGCATCGGCCAGACGCGTCTTGGCGCTGCCTGGCTTAAGCGGTTTCTGCTGGCTTTCATGCGGTGCCCAGCCTGCGAGATAACAAATATCGAACAGGGCGCGACATTTGCCATCATCGCGCTTCTCGCGTTCGACATAAATTTCGCACGCCCGCATTAATACATCACGGCGCAAGGTCTGATGTACCCGTGCTGTTAACACATTGCTTTCGCCCATACCGCGCAAATCATTCAGGAGATCAAGCGGTGTGGGATAATACACCGCTAACGGGTCGCTATCGGCGACGGGCAAGGCAAAGCCCGCGCGCTGAAGCAAGGCGCTGAGGTCGGCCAGATCGGGAAAGGGGTGCACATGCGGACGCACGCCCGGCAACAATTCGGTCTCGGCGGCGACCAATGCATGACGCAGACTTTCGAGCGTTCGTCCGCCGGGAATTGCTGCAAGAAAAAATCCGTCGGGTTTCAAAATACGCTGGATCTGTATCAACGTGCCGGGCAGGTCATTAACATGGTGAAGCCCCCATAGCGCGATCACCAGATCAAGGCTGGAATCGGCAAATGGTAGATATTCTTCGTCGCAAACGAGGCTTTTGCCGTGCGGCGGCACGAGGTTTTGGGCAAGGTCTGCGTGGAACATCGTGTCGACATGGGCGTCAAGCGCGGTCGCATCAATAAGCCCACCGCTGCTGCCCAGACATAAACCGGCCGAGAATTTGCGTGCAACGCCGGCGCATCGCTCGGCTAGTTCGGTCGCGATATGGCGCAGCAAAAAATCATGCCTGCCAAAACCGCTGTTTGGGTTGTCATTTGGTTGCGCGGCGCGCTGGCGGTTTTGGGCTAGCCGTGCGCGGTCAAATATTTGGGGGACATTATCTGCCATCGCGTGC
>DKNW01000057.1:5386-8343 GCA_002469805.1 Rhodobiaceae bacterium UBA7378 | reverse complement strand
AGGGCACCATAATTCTCCGGCACCGCTGTTTGGCTGGTTAACGGATCCGCAGTTTGCCCCGTGACTGGCCCCGTGACTGGCTCCGTGACTGGCTCCGTGTCCAGCTTTGTGTCTAGCTTTGTGTCTAGCTCTGTGAGGTGACTGGTTGGCGTTTGATCGTGGCTGGAATGAACACTCATGCCGTGAACAATATAGAGAACGCAGGTCGTTTCAAGCGAAAAGACCCAAGAAAATTTGTGCCTGATCGGGCCATTAGGCGCGCGAATCATGTGGATAAGCGGTCCCCGCTGATTCCCTTTGGAAACTACATGTAGTATAAAATAGCTATTGCAACACTAAATGTGGTTATTTTGACCATAAGCGGGGAACAGATTAATGGCCTGGACAGAAGAACGCGTTGAAATGCTTAAACAACTCTGGACGGACGGCTTGAGTGCAAGCCAGATCGCCCGGAAAATGGGGGGCGTTACCCGGAATGCCGTGATCGGCAAGGTGCATAGGCTGGGACTTTCGGGTCGGGCAACACCGGCACGCGTGACAACGGCCCGTATCAGTTCAGGCTCAACCAGAACCAAACCATCCACCCCGAATGTCGGGACCGGTCGCGCCCGCCTGCGCGATACAGATATTGATGATATTAAGGATCAGGTCGTTCCAGAGCCGATTTTGAGCGCCGAAGAGCGCGCCAGCGTCCTGCATTTAACCGAGCACACCTGCAAGTGGCCGCTGGGCGACCCGGGCACGACCGAGTTTCATTTTTGCGGTGCGCGCGCAAAGCAGGGCAGCCCCTATTGCACCACCCATGCAGCGCAAGCCTACCAACCGCTCGAGCGGCGACGGCGCAAAACAAACAGCCGATAAACAAAAAGCAATTCTGAAAAGCCCCGATGGGGCTTTTCTTTTCGGTGCGTCTAGGCGAAACTGTTGAACTGTGGGGGGAGATCGTCATGAAATATTATGATCAGAAGGTGTGCGTGGTCACGGGTGCCGCAAGCGGCATTGGTCGCGCCTGCGCGCTTGCATTGGGGTCTTTCGGCGCAAAGACTATTATAACGGATATCCGTAAGGAAATGCTTGATGAGACCGCCGATCTGATCAAGGCGGCAGGTGGACACGCCGAGACACATCTCGTCGATGTCGCAAACCGCGATGCTGTGTACGACCTAGCCGGTCATGTTGAGAAAAATTACGGCGCGGCCGATTTTGTTTTGAACAATGCCGGCGTCGCTATGGGTGCGCCAGTTTACGAGCTGGGCATAGATGATTTCAACTGGCTGATGGATATTGATTTCTGGGGTGTCGTCTATGGCACACAAGCTTTTCTGCCGCAAATGCGGGCTAGAAACAGCGGCAATATTGCCAATGTATCGTCCGTATTTGGCCTTTTCAGCTTCCCAGAACAATCGGCCTATAATGCGGCGAAGTTTGCCGTTCTGGGCTTCACGGATGCGGCGCGGCACGATCTGGCGGACACCAATATTGGCGTCACGACCATTCATCCCGGTGGCATCAACACCAATATTGTGCGCCATGCGCGCGTCGGCCAAGACCCCGAGGCCGAGACGCGCCGCCAAGAGGCCATTATGATGTTCGAAAAATTTACCATGACGCAGCCCGAAAAAGCCGCGCGAATTATTTTGAAAGGCGTCGCCAAAGGCAAAGCGCGTATTCTTGTGGGCCCCGATGCCGTGTATATGGATATTATTCGTCGACTATTCCCAAGCAACTACATGCGGTTTATGCGTGTTCCCAAAGTCGAGGTGCGCTGAGCTTTACATAAAGCTGAGTTTCAACTTTTAATTTGACTTCGAAACGGCATCATAATATCAACTTGCTATTAATAATCATTATTATTAGCAAGTGAGACGCGCGTATGACGACAAGCATGATGCCTTACATGACAACTTACATGCACGTCATAAAATCGTCTCCCGCAGCGGGCCGAACAGCAGGTAGCCGAATATTGGCCGCTGCCTTGTTTACCCTGCTGAGTGTTAACCTGATGTCGACCGTCGCCAAGGCCGATACGAGCAAAAACTATGCTGCCAAAGACAATACTGCCGACGACGTTGTAAACGTCTATTCGTATCGGCAGCCATTTCTGGTTGAACCGCTTTTTGCTGAGTTTACCAAAACGACCGGCATTGATGTCCGTGTGGTCTTCGCCAAAAAAGGGTTGATCGAGCGCATACAAACCGAGGGTAAAAATGCCCCCGCTGATGTGTTGCTCACGGTAGATATTTCGCGGCTGATAAACGCCGCCGAAACTATCGCGCAGCCGGTAAATTCGCCGCTATTAGCCGAGTATATCCCCGCCTCTGCGCGTGGGTCCGACAATAAATGGTTTGCGCTGACTTATCGCGCACGGGTTGCTTATGTATCGCGTGAGCGTGTCGGGCAAGAAGCACTAAGTTATGCCGATCTGGCGGCACCGGCCTTTAAAGGCCGCGTGTGCATGCGCAGCGGTCAGCACCCCTACAATAATGCGCTATTTGCGAGCCAGCTGGCACATATGGGCGAGAAGAATTTCCGCACCTGGCTGACGGGGTTGAAAAATAATCTGTCAGAAAAGCCATCGGGCAATGATCGCGCGCAAGTGCGTCGCATCTATGGTGGCGCGTGCGATGTCGCCATTGGTAACACCTACTATATGGGCAAGATGGAAACCAACACGAAAAAACCTGAGCAAAAAGACTGGGCGCGAGCCGTCCGTATCATCTTTCCCGACACCGAAAATCGGGGCACACATGTCAATGTGTCGGGCATGGTGATGGCCAGATATGCACCCAATCGCGCGAACGCGCTGAAACTGATGGAATTTCTGGTATCAGAACAGGCACAACGCATCTACGCAGAAATGAATTTCGAGTACCCCGTGCGGGCAAGCGTTGAACCTAGCCCGCGTGTGGCGGGCTGGGGAACGTTAAAACCAGACCCACTGCCGCTGGAAACCATTG
>DKNW01000057.1:4890-5082 GCA_002469805.1 Rhodobiaceae bacterium UBA7378 | reverse complement strand
CCAGACCCACGGCCGCTGGAAACCATTGCGTCTTATCGCAAGCGTGCCGCCGAAATCGTCGATGAGGTTGGATTCAACAACTAGCTTTTTGCCTTTTCAACCACTCGTTCTTTTGACACACTTACCCATCACCAAATCAAACGATGTAATGGGGAGTTTGTTATGGATATTGAAGGTGGATGTTATTGCGGC
>DKNW01000057.1:0-4585 GCA_002469805.1 Rhodobiaceae bacterium UBA7378 | reverse complement strand
ATTGAAGGTGGATGTTATTGCGGCGCACTGCGCTACGAGGCCAAAGGTGAGGCTGTTTTCAAAGGGCAATGCCACTGCCGCGAGTGCCGGTATGTGTCGGGCGGATCGGCCAATCTGATTATGGGCATGCTGGATAGCGACTTTGCCTACACCAACGGCGCACCGGCCATCTTTCAGCGCGCTGATCTGGACGAAGGGGTTATCCGCGAGTTTTGCACCACATGCGGCACACATATTTTATCACGCTCAACCAGCGCACCTGGTGTGGCGCTGTTGAAGGTCGGCACGCTGGACGATCCGTCTGTCTATAGCGGACCCGATGTGGCAATTTATGTATCGGAGAAGCACGATTATCATCTTGTGTCCGATGCCATTCCGCAGTTCGCGCGCCTGCCGGAATAATTTAGCTGCCATTAATGGCGAATTTTAGGGACACAAAATAAGCGAAAACCCCGGGCAAAGAATTGCCCGGGGCTCACGCTTGCTGAGGGAGTATTAGCTGCGCGAGAAGTCTGGATAGGCTTCCATACCCAATTCGGATTTATCTAATCCGGCCATCTCTTCTTCTTCGCTTATCCGAATGCCGATCGTGGCGTTCAAGATGGACCAAAGAATACCGCTGGCTATCAGCGTAAAGATGCCAACCGACACTACACCGATGGCTTGTACGCCATAGGTCGCATCGCTGTTGGTCAACGGCACAATCAGCGTGCCCCAGATGCCGCACACAAGGTGGGCAGGGATAGCGCCGACAACGTCGTCGATTTTAAACTTGTCAAGCAGTGGCACTGCAATAACGACGAGCACACCACCTACAGCACCGATGAACACAGCTGCACCGATCGAAGGTGTCAGCGGTTCAGCAGTGATTGAAACCAGCCCACCAATGGCACCGTTAAGCGCCATTGTCAGGTCAACTTTTCCATACAATGCAGTCGAAACCAGCATTGCTGCAACAACACCTGAAGCAGCTGCCATGTTTGTATTGATGAAAATGTTGGAGATGGCTGCTGCATCAGCACCCGAGCCTAACGCCAGCTGCGAGCCGCCGTTAAAGCCGAACCAACCGAGCCACAGGATGAATGCACCCAGTGTTGCCAAAGGCATCGAAGAACCCGGCATCGGGTTGACAGAGCCGTCGGGACCATATTTGCCTGTCCGTGCGCCAAGAATGACAGCACCGGCAAGCGCGGCCCAGCCGCCTGTTGAGTGTACCAGCGTAGAACCAGCAAAGTCAGAAAAGCCCATTGCATCGAGCCAGCCTGTGCCCCATTCCCAGCCACCAACGATCGGGTAGATAAACCCGGTCAGGAACAAGGTGAAGATCAGGAAGGGCCAGAGTTTCATGCGTTCGGCAACCGTACCCGAAACAATCGAGGCTGTGGTCGCACAGAACACCATCTGGAAGTACCAGTCGGAACCGGACGCATACCCGCCCGAGAAATCAGCTTCTTCGGCAGCGATTGCGCTGTCATCGGCTGACCAGATATCGAAAAATGCGCCTACATAGCCGCCTTCTTCGACACCATACATTAGATTATAGCCTACGAGCCAGTACATCAGACCGGCAATCGAGAACAGGGAGATGTTCTTCAGGCAGATCGTGGCTGCATTTTTAGACCGCACCATGCCGCTTTCGAGCATGGCAAAACCAGCTGCCATAAACATCACGAGGAAGCCGCAGACCAGGAACAGGAATGTGTTGAACACATAAGCTGTTTCCGAGCTGACTTCCGCCATAGCAGGACCTGCGAGAAGCGTAGCGCCGCCGACAAGTCCGGTAAATTTGATTAAATTCTTCAACATAATAGTATTTGCCTCAGCCGGATTAAAGAGCCGCTTCGTCGGTTTCACCCGTACGGATACGGATGGCACTTTCAACGGGCAGTACAAAGATTTTACCGTCGCCGATTTTTTCGGTATTGGCAGCCGAGCGAATTGCTTCGCATGCCGCTTCAACCTTGTCATCGGCCAGGACGACCTCTAGCCGAACTTTCGGCAGGAAATTCACCTCATATTCAGCGCCGCGGTAAATTTCGGTCTGGCCTTTTTGCCGACCGAAACCACGCACCTCACTAGCGGTGACACCTTCGATACCGGCACCAGTAAGTGCTTCACGCACTTCGTCCAGCTTGAAGGGTTTGATAATTGCGATAACGATTTTCATAATTAAGTCCTCAGAGGTGACGTCCGATTAAAATGACAGTCCGTAGGAAACAATTGCTCGGGTGTCATCACCTTCATCGTCGGAAACGGTGAAAGTAAAGGCATCTTTTGAAATCGAGATTGACGTATCTTCGTCATCAGCCGAATTTTCAAATTCCTCACTGCCGTAATGCAACGTAGCTGTGAAATCGCTTGGTAGCGCCAGCTCGTAATCAAGCGACAAATAGGTGCCTTCATCGGCGTCTGTCGCTGCGCTTTCTGCATCAAGCAGTTCGTAATAGCTTACGGAAACGGGGCCATAGCCAAGTGAGACATAAATATCCTCGAAATCGCTGCCGTCATCCGCGACACCTGGATACGCGTAGTAGATGTAACCGACTTCTACGCCGACGCCACCCACTTCAAAGCCGTAGCTGGCATAGAGATCAAGCTCGTAATTGGCATCATCATTACTGGAGGCTCCCAGGGAACCAACCCATGTGCCAACCGCGAGGCCACCACCGAGATCGGCGTCAAGACCACCACTAAGGGAAGCATCACCACTGGCTTGGGTGTTACCACGCCAAATGTAGTCGGTCGTCATGCCGACATTCCCGCTGATCTCTACCGCGTTCGCTACGGTTGTAAACATTGTTCCCGTCGCCAAGACAGCGGCGAGGGCGGTTTTTTTGATTAAAGCGTTTTGCATAATATACTCCTTTTGCAATTAGCCGCCGGACATAAGCAAGGAGTGTGCCAGTTTTCAAAAGGTAGCTTTTGCGCGGTATTTCGGCGGTTTCCGACGGTAATAAATCACATTTTTGCCTATCTTTTAATCACTTTGATACAAATTTATGAAATTGCCTAATTTTTAGCCATTTGGATATCGCGCGCCAGAATTCGAAAAACTGCGGTATCGGCGGGCTAGCTTTGAGTTATTGACACTACCACCGAGCCATGCTCAGTTTTCCTATATTATGCGCCTGTTTTTAAGGGAGAGTGACGTATGAGCGAAGAGCTACTGGTGTCTGTCGAGGACGGCATCATGACAATGACTATGAACCGGCCTCAGGCTAAAAACGCAATGAACAAGTCGATGTCGCACGCCATCGCCGAGGCAATTGATGCTTTCGAGGCTGACGCAGATATTCGTGTGGCTATCTTGACCGGTGCTGGGGGCACGTTTTGCTCCGGCATGGATCTGAAAGGATTTCTTGCCGGTGAAACCCCCGTCGTTAAAGGGCGCGGCTTTGCCGGCCTGACACAGTATAGCCCCGCAAAACCACTAATTGCGGCGGCCGAAGGCTTCGCGCTGGCGGGCGGGTTCGAACTATTATTATCCTGCGACCTCGTTGTGGCCACCGAGACCACAAAATTCGGCATTCCCGAAGTGAAGCGATCCTTGGTTGCCGGTGCCGGGGGCGTATTCCGCCTGCCGCAGCAAATACCGCCACGTATCGCGATGGAACTGGCGCTGACGGGTGACCATTTTGATGCCAAGCGCATGTATGAAGTTGGCTTGATCAACGAGATCGTACCCGAAGGCCAGGCGCTTGAAGGGGCCAAAAAACTTGCCGCTCGCATTGCATGTAATGGGCCGCTAGCAACCGCAGCGACCAAAAAAATCATGCAGGAATACAAAACCTGGCCGCATGACGAGATCTGGCAGCGCCAGCAGGCCATCATGGATCCGGTTTTCGTATCCGAAGATGCTCGCGAGGGTGCCACCGCTTTTGCTGAAAAACGTGCACCGGTCTGGAAGGGCAAATAACCCACCAGCTCTCTGGCAATGTATTTGAAAATGGCGGCTCCGGCCGCCATTTTTACTTTTATGCAACACAGCGCACAAATCTATGCGATACCGGCGAATTGAGCGATATTTCACTTGGTCGTTCGCTTTGCACCCCCTAAAAATTGCCAATAATTTTGGGGGTTTTTATGATTGCTTATTCGTTTCAACATGCACGGCGTGTAATTTCTTTTCCAGCGCTTTTGTCGGCCATTATCGCGTGTTCGACGCTGGTTATTTTTCCGTCACCTTCACGAGCTGATCAGATCGGCGTAACCGCGGCCTTACGTGGGGCCGTCCTACGCACGGCCAGCCTGCAAGCCGACGCCGCGATCGGTCAGATGTCGTCGGGCCAGAAAGTCTTTCTGGGCGATGATATTAAAGTCGGCGCCAAGGGCCGCCTACAGGTCATGCTGTTAGACGAAACGATATTTACATTGGGCGCAAACGCCGTCATGCGCATTGATGAATTTATCTACGACCCCAATGAAGCCGCCAATGCGCGGCTGACAACCAGCATAAAAAATGGCGCGTTCAGGTTCGTCTCGGGCCAAGTTGCGCGGCTCAACGCTGACGCCATGAAAGTAAAATTGCCGGCAGCTACCATCGGTGTGCGCGGCACATCCGTCGGCGGTGAAATAGATGAAGATG
>DKNW01000015.1 GCA_002469805.1 Rhodobiaceae bacterium UBA7378 | reverse complement strand
GGCGCGCGCAATATGTATCTGATGTATCACGAGGAACTGGAATCGCTCACCAAACATTTTCCGGCGTTGCAGCGCGCGCGGTTCTGGATGACCTTTAGCGATGCGTATTTGACGCATTTGGAGGTACTGCAAAATGTAGGCATGACCGCGATTACGCCGGTTATGTACGAGGGGCGTGAAATTATTCCGTTGCAGTTTTTGAAGACTGTTCTGCCCGATCCGGGTGACCTCGGCAAGACGACCACCGGCAAGACCTGCATCGGAAATATCGTTTCCGGCGAGCACGAGGGCCAGCCGCGCAGCGTCTATGTTTACAATATATGCGATCACGAAGATTGCTTTGCCGAAGTGGGTAGTCAGGCCGTCAGCTACACGACCGGCGTACCGGCAATGATCGGCGCAAAGCTAATGCTTGATGGCGTTTGGGCCAAACCCGGCGTCTTCAATCTGGAGCAGCTGGACCCTGATCCGTTTATGGATTTGCTGAATCAGCACGGGCTTCCCTGGCAGGTGCAGGAACTCCCTGCACCGTTGGATTTTTAGCCATGATGCCAACCCAGTCGCGTGGTGCTGGCCGTTTTGCCGATTTCGATTTGGCGCGCGTGCCGAGCCCTTGTTTTGTTGTCGATGAAGTGGCGTTGGCGCATAATCTCGCCATATTGAAAACACTAGGCACTGCTGCAGATGCGGATATTTTGCTGGCGCTGAAGGCCTTTTCAATGTGGTCGCTCGCACCGATTATTACCGAGCATCTGAGTGGCAGCTGCGCGTCTGGCCTATGGGAGGCCCAGCTTGCACGGCGTCGGTTTGGCGGTCATGTCAGCACCTATGCGCCGGCCTTTAAGCCGGAAGAAATTGCCGAAATTGCCGCATTATCCGACCATGTGATTGTCAATACACCGCATCAGATCGACCGGTTCGCTGATCAGATACGCGCTGGGAATGCAGAGCTTGGCTTGCGGGTGAACCCGATGCATTCGGAAGGCCAGATTACAAAATACGATCCGTGCGCGCCGGGTTCGCGTTTGGGCACGCCACTCGACCAACTTGGCGATAGTGTGCCCGACACAGTAAGCGGCCTGCACATCCACACATTGTGCGAGCAGGATTTTCCGCCGCTGGCACGCACCATTGATGCCCTGCGCCCGTTACTGGATAAGGTCGCGCCGCGATTAAACTGGCTCAATCTTGGTGGCGGGCATTTGGTGACGCGCGACGATTATCAGCGCGACGAGCTGGTTGCGCTGCTTGGTGACTTGGCGCAAAGCTACGGGGTTAGAATATATATGGAGCTGGGCACTGCGGTTGCGTTTGATGCTGGCATTTTGGTGGGCGAAGTTCTGGATGTGATGACCAATGACGGCGCGGTGGCGGTGCTTGATGTCTCGGCCACCTGTCATATGCCCGATGTTCTTGAAGCGCCCTATCGTCCGGCATTGCGCGGGGAGCCGGCAGACGGCCATCAGGTGCGTTTGGCCGGCCCCAGCTGTCTGGCAGGTGATGTGATCGGCACGTACGGGTTTCGCGATGTGCCGCGGGCGGGCGACAGGCTGGCCTTTCTCGATCAGGCGCATTATTCAATGGTCAAAACCACAACCTTTAATGGCGTGGCCCTGCCATCGCTTGCCGTGTGGAACAGCGATACGGATGAACTGCGTATGGTTCGCCGTTTTGACTATTCGGATTTTGAGGGAAGGCTGTCATGAACGAGCGTAATGTTGACGACCAATTTCTAGGTGCCGAGCTTGACCGCAAGGAGAACGAGCAAGCCTCTGCCCGCTTTGAAGTGGTCCCATGCGGGCTGGAAGCGACGGTTTCTTATGGCACAGGGGCCGCGCATGGCCCGTCCGCCATTGTTGCAGCCAGCCATCAGCTTGAACGCCTTGTCTATGATACAGAGCCATGTCGCGCGGGCATCTTCACGCATCCCGCCATGGATTGTGACCGGCAGATTGAAGATGTGATAGCTAGCTTGCGCGATGTGACGGGCGCGGTTGCGACGCGTGGCCATATTCCTGTCACGCTAGGTGGGGAACATAGCATCAGTTTCGGTGCGGTTATGGGAGTTGTCGACACGCTGGGACCGGTTGGGCTTATTCATGTTGACGCGCATGCCGATTTCAGAAACGCCTATCAGGGGCATAAACATTCCCATGCCAGTGTTATGCATATGCTGGCGGGTGAAGGTTTGCCGATGGTGTCGTTAGGCGTGCGGGCGCTATCTCGTGAAGAAGACACCGCGCGCAAGGCCCATGGGGTGATTAATTATGATGCCCGCCAGTTAATACGCGACGCGACGCGTGCCATCGTGCTGCCGGATGATTTTCCGCAAAATGTCTACATAAGTTTCGACCTGGATGGTCTCGACCCGTCAGTTCTGCCCGCGACAGGGACGCCAGTACCGGGCGGGTTGGGCTTTTATCAGGCGCTAGACTTGGTTGAAAGCGCTGCGCAGGGGCGCCGCGTTGTCGGTATCGATGTGGTTGAACTCGCGCCTATTTCAGGACAACCGGTTTCCGATTTTACCGCTGCGCTGATTACCTATCATCTGATGCGGATCGCGCAATCCGTGTGACGGCCGCGTGAAGGTCTAGTGGAATTGCGGGGAAAATGTATAACCCCCGACAGTCGAAACTGCCGGGGGCGATATGTAGGGAGAGACATATCCAACATGCAGTTTCAATATAGGTGGTAAGCGTTAATGATCGGTAAACGCCTATTGAGAGATTTTTCGCCTTGAAAATGTGCGCCGACTAATGGCGACAATCAGGGTCAAAATAAACAGACACACGCTTAACGACACAATAGTCGGGCCCGCCGGTAATTCAGCAGCACCGGCAAGCGGAACGCCGGTTAAAATGCAAAGGGCTGCGGCAATGGCCGCACCAAATCCCATGGTTTCGGGCGAATTAGAAAATAAGCGCGATGTAGAGGCCGGGATGATCAATAGCGAGGTGATGAGCAAAATACCGACAATTTGAACGGAAACCGCGACGATCAAGCCCATCATCATCATTAATATGAATTCATAACGCGCAACCGGCACACCCTCGGCATGTGCTAGCTCTTCGCTGGTTGTCATTAATACAAGGCTGGGCCAAAGCCGCATCAGCACCAACACGCACGCGGCGCTGCCGCCAATCACCCATATAGCAAGCGTCGATGAAATACTTTCCAGGCTGCCCAGAAGATAGTCATGCACATCAATTTCGTCGGCACCCAAAAATGTCATCGCCAGAATACCGAACGCCAGGGTCGCATGGGCCAATAGGCCAAGCAATGTGTCGGTCGCCAAGAGGCGCTGGGCGCGTAACCACATGAGGCTGAGGGCAAACAAAATGCCTATCAGCACCATGCCCAACTGGTCGCTAATGCCGAAAACAAGCCCCATTGCAACGCCCAATAATGCGCTGTGTGACAGCCCATCACCGAAATAGGCCATGCGCCGCCAGACAACGAAACATCCAAGCGGCCCCACGGCAAGCGACAGCGCGAGGCCTGCGATCAATGCGCTTGTAATATTCATATCGCCAAGGTGTAGATGCATGTGCATGGTCAGCTATTATCCGGTTTTCGCGCATGATCATGTGTATGGTCATGCGTGTGGCTGTGCGGATAAACCGCCATCAGGCGCGCCATTTCGTCGCCGAAAATCGAGATAAATTCGGGGTCTTTGGCAACGCTTTCTGGTGTGCCGGAACAGCAAATATGACGATATAGGCATACAACCTTGCGTGTCGACGACATCACCAGATGCAGGTCGTGCGAAACCATCAAAATAGCAATTTCTCGGTCGGCATATATATCTTCTAGCAATTTGTAAAACTGCAACTGGCCGTTCACATCAAGGTTCTGGGCCGGTTCGTCCAACATTAATATATGGGGGTTGCCAATAAGCGCTCGCGTCAGCAGAACTCGTTGCAATTCGCCACCAGATAAATCGGCCACGGGCCTTGCGAGTAAATGGCTAGCCCCTGTCTCGGCGCAGAGCGCGGCTAAATCGTCATCGGATATCTTGTTGTGCAACCGCAAAAACCGTCCTACCTGCATGGGCATAGTCCGGTCAAAGGCAATTTTTTCGGGTACATAACCGATTTTGAGGTCGGGGGTATGCGTCACGCTTCCCTTATCTGCACGGTTTAGTTTGAGCAACGTCTTCAAGAGCATCGATTTACCGGCACCATTGGGTCCAATAAGGGTGATGAAATCGTCTGCCGCAACATCTAACGAAACATTGTCGAGGACGGTGTAAGAACTGCGGAACACGGAAACATCGCGTGCTTCTATAAGCATGACAGCCTCTTGTGAATAGGTCAGCAGTGCGTTAGGCGGATTTTTGCATTTCCAGCATTTCGCCCATGCGTTCCCACAGTTTATTGACAGCTTTGACCGGGCGCACAAGCACTTTGAACTCGGTGATTTGGTCGTTCTCGTCCCAGCTTATAATGTCTACGCCGTTAACGTGGACGCCGTCCAGTTCACTGGTAAATTCGAGCATGGCTTGCCCATCGCCAATGATTTCGCGCGTATAGGTGAAATTCGTACCCTCGAATACAACGCCGGCGGCTTGCAGATAGCCGAGTACTTTTGATTTGCCCATTTGCGGCGAATGCACGACCGGTGAATGGAAGATGGCATCATTGTGCAGCAAATCAGGTAGCTCAGACATATTATTAGTGAGCATCATTGCATGCCATTTTTCGATTGCAGCTGGTTTCATATCGTGGCCCCCGTTTTTCCTGCATGACATGACGTTACGCAAAAAAACAGGCCCGCACAAGGCGGGCCTGTTCGAGCATTTGTTATGCCGGTGTTTACGCTTCTTCTGAAGTCGCAGCCACCCAGATCATCAGACCAAAAGCAATTTTGTTGATGAAGTCAGCAATGTTGTAAATGCCATTCAGCGAGGCAGGGTCTACGGAACCCGTCATGTAACCAAGTACATAACCGATCGGGTAGATAGCCCAGCCAACGAGCACGATAAGACGCATTGTGCTGAAGGCAGATTGTACGCTTGCCGGAGCGTTTTTCGCGCTCTGAGCAGCTTCGCCCGAGAAGATGTAGTACAGGATATATACCCAGCCCAGCATCCCGATGATGAAGCCCAGCGTTGCGTCGATCAGGCCGACTTCGCCGAAGTAGCCACCCAACAGCATGACCAGCGTACCGATAAGCAGGTGCCAGAAAATGCGTCCTGCGGCTACGCCAACGGCAGCCAAAATCAGGTAGAATTCGATCATCTGCAGTGGCACGGTGATCAGCCAGTCAATATACCGGTAAACAGTCGGTGTCTCGCCTGTGGTTGCCCAGACATCACGCATGTAGAAGTAGTGGACGGCGGCGACCAAGGTTACCAGAGCGGCGACCAGCAGGGATACACCCCACTTACCGCCGACACGGCGGGCTTCCGTCCAGAAAAAGACGGTTGATGCAACCATTGCAATCGATATTAGCCAAAAAGAAATTCCGACGTAGTCATCAGACTGCAGGTTTGCAGCAGATGCAATAGTCGGCATAAAGGCGAAGGCTGCAGCTGCAGCAGCAGTCTTCCAGTTTTTCAAAATAGTCATCATGACGGTACTCCCTTATTCAGACAGTTAACAAGCTAGTGCGACAATTTGACATGACAAGATAAATATTTTTGTTTTTAAGAAAAAAATATCTTGAAAATTAATTCATATTTCCAAGAAAAATGTTCTGGCAAAAAGGTTTTTAGTGCATTCAATGCCCTTTATGTCCCTTATGTTCCTCATTTTTATAAGCTTTTCCGGGACTTGCGCTGACTGAGATGCTCGGTGATTCGTCAAATTTGAAGGTCAGACTTAGGGGGGTTCCCTGTTTCTCCAGTGCCCAATCAAACACCATAAGATGATGATGACCCGATTTTAAGGTCAGATTGCCGTCCGCTGGTACCAAAAAAGCATCAGTACGCCGCATGCGCATAACATTGCCGCGCATCTCGTGTGTGTGCATTTCGATGCGCGCATCCGGGCTGTCGACCCTTATCAGACGGTCAGCTGTTGCGCCTGTGTTGGTCAGTTTCCCAAATATGATTCCCGGACGACCATCAATACCCGCGCGCAACTCTAACGCCTCAATGCGCACATCGGCGTTGACCGGGAAGGCCGTTAAGATAAAAGCTGTTAGCGCGCACCAGAACCTGTACATCGTGATCGTTCCTGATTTTTATGCTGCAGTATTATTCTGCAGCTTTGTGCATACCACCGTCACTGATCTGGGTAAAAGCATAGTCATCGGGATTTAACCGCTGTGTGGCTTCTTCGTAGACATAGGTAAAATCCGGCCAGTTATTTGTCACCTTGCCGCTTTCGTTCTTGTACCAACTGTCGCAATCCTTTTCCCAAACGGATGTTTGCAGGCGCGCTTTCAGATAGTCAGCAAATGTGGCCATGCGGTCGGCTTTAAGATCCATTGCGGCGGCGCGGCTCGATATAAGCGTTTTAACGGCGTCGACAACGTAATTGACCTGACATTCGATCATGAAAATAATCGAGTTATGGCCGAGGTTGGTGTTAGGGCCATACAGCATGAAAAAATTTGGGAATTTGGGCATGGTAATGCCCAGATAAGCCTCAGCACCTTCCTGCCACACCGTGTTGAGGTTAGCACCTTTGGTGCCTGAAATATCAAGCGGCGCTAGAAAATCCGTCGATTCGAAGCCGGTGCCCCAGATGATTACATCGAAATCATGCTGTTGGGCGTCAATTGTTTCAACACCCGACGTATTAATGCATTTGATGCCGTTGGTTTCGACCGTCACATTATCGCGGTGCAGTGCCGGATAATAATCATCGGAGATGACAACGCGCTTGCAGCCGACTGGATAATCAGGTTTTAAAATTTTGCGTAGATGCGGGTCGGTTACCTGTTCATCGAAATGGTTTTCGACTTGATCGATAATCGTGCCGGACATATTGAGCGCCTTCACCAGAAACTTGGTTTTCTTGATATCGTTAAAAGCGGTGAAATTGCGTTCAAGCGACCAGTAAATCAGCCCGCGGAAAAATTTCCGAAAGCCGGGGATATATTTGAACATAGCCTTTTGCACGTTGGAATACGCCTCGTCATTGCGCGGCACGACATGACATGGCGAGCGCTGAAAAACCGTCAAATTTCCAGCAATTTTTGCTACTTCGGGAATAAACTGCGCCGCTGATGGGCCGTTGCCGATCACGGCAACGCGTTTGCCAGCCAAATCAACCTCATGCTGCCATTCTGCCGAGTGAAATATCGGACCTTCGAACGTGTCTTTACCTTTTATTTCAGGGACTTTCGGGCGATTTAACTGGCCGAGAGCCGTGACCACAATATCGGTTTCCAACACATCACCCGATGCCGTTTCAAGGTGCCATTTGGCGTGTGTTTCGTCGTAGCGGGCTTGCTGGATTTCGGTGTTAAAGCGGGTTTTGTCATACAGCCCATATTTTTGTGCCAGTCCCGACAGATAGGCGAAGATTTCATTACGCGCCGGAAATGTGCGTGTCCAGTCAGACCGGCCTTCAAATGAAAAAGAATAAAAGTGAGACGGCACATCGCACGCACATCCCGGATAGGTGTTGTCGCGCCACGTGCCGCCAATATCGCCAGCTTTCTCGACAATTTCATATGTTGTAATACCAGCGCGTTCCAGTTGCATGGCCATACAAATACCACCTACGCCGCTGCCAATGATTGTAACATGCGGTGTGCGCACGGTCTGACTGCGTTTATTAGACATAGTAATGTTCTCCCTTTGCGTCTCAGTTTATGCACAAAACGACTGACCGCAAGCCGGTATTTGACCGCAAGCCAGTATTTGGCCGTGAAGCACGTAGCCGCGACACCTTGGCTTATTCATCAATTGGGAGAATGAATTTACTGTTTACCTCGACAATTATTTGTTTAAAATTTTTGTCCAATGGGAGGAACTTATTTATGGCACATCCATCTTTGTCTCGAAAGCAGGCAACTATTGTAAATATTGTTGCACTGGGCACGATCGCTGCACTGGTGCTGGCGGGCCTTGTCGCATCGACGTCCGAGGAAAGCACACAAGTTGGCGCGGCAACATCGGTGTCACCCAGCACGAAAATAGGGCTGATCGACACCAAACGCATTATGGCCGCTGATGAAGCGCCGGGCGACTGGCTGTCGTATGGGCGCGATTATGGCGAACAGCGTTTCTCGCCATTGACACAAGTAAACAAGCAATCAATTGAAGACCTCGAACTGGCCTGGTCGTTTGACATGTTTACCAATCGGGGGCTGGAAGCTTCCCCAATCGTTGTAGACGGCATTATGTATATGACCGGCTCGTGGAGCACGGTTTTCGCGGTTGATGCTAAAACAGGCGAGGAAGTCTGGTCATATGATCCCGAAGTACCTGGCGACTGGGCGCGCAAAGCGTGT
>DKNW01000100.1:1197-27264 GCA_002469805.1 Rhodobiaceae bacterium UBA7378 | reverse complement strand
GCACCATATTTGTTTCGAGGTTGATGACATTATCGCCGCGCGCGACGAGATGGTGGCAAAGGGAGCGCGTGTTCTGGGAACGGGCGAGCCGCGCATTGGCGCGCATGGCACACCGATTATTTTCATCCACCCCAAAGATATGGGCGGCGTGCTGGTTGAGTTGATGCAAAGCCCGCAATGAGGCCACAACCCATGCAGCCCAATAATAGATAGAAGGCAAAAAACTTGATTTTCTCCGCTCATTGCATAGGTTCGGATCAATGGTCCCGTAGCTCAGCAGGATAGAGCATCAAATTCCTAATTTGAGGGTCGGTGGTTCGAATCCACCCGGGATCACCAATAATTGTCAGATAACGCGGCGATTTAGAAAAGCTGGCAGCTCTTCAGCTGGGTGCAAGCCCCGGTATTTTGAGTATGTTGGCGTTGATTGCCATGCAAGAGCTTGATTCGGTGTCGGGCTTATACACGGGCTGGGATTTGGGCGGAGCAACGCCCAAGGCGCGGGGGTATTTTCTCCCGAAGCCGGTCATATAGACGCTCAAGAATTTCTAGCCGAAGTCTTTGAGCAACTGGGCAAACTTGGAAAGCTGTCTTCCACCGCTTTAGACGACAATATAAAAATCTCTTATTCGTGGTTATCCCCGACAGGTTAGAAGAAGAATGACTGCTGAGAATTATGTAAAATGACAGAAAAGCCCGTCGCGGCAATCGGTACTAGACAATCAAGCGAATTTCCCTGTCATGACCCTGGTATCACTGCCCGAGACACAAACGGGTAGAAAACGACCACCTCCAACCTATATGTTGGTGACATGAGTGAAACTTCTAAAGATGCGAATTTGAGCGCGGAAACCAACCCCGGAAAAAAAGCTGCCGGCCCCCCTTTACTGGGCTGTTATGACGACCTCGACGGCAGCTGCACCCATGCATGGGCGCTTCTCGCGCGTGGCGTTAAAGACCGGCGCAGCCCGTTCCACACGCCCAGCGTCGCCACCATCACCCCGCACGGGTTTCCCGAGATCAGAACCGTAGTTTTGCGTGCCTGCGATACGGATGCGCATAACTTGCGGTTTCACACCGATACACGCTCGGGCAAAATCGCTGATATTCAGCAAAACCCGAATGCCTCTCTCCATTTTTACGATCATGGTGCCAAAATCCAACTGCGCGTGCGTGCGCGGCTCGAATTGCTCACCGGCAACGCCTATGACGCAGCATGGAACGCCACGCGGCCGATGAGCCGGGAGTGTTATCAGGTGACGCAAAGTCCGGGATCGCCACTTAGTGTGCCATCAGATGTGGTTTTTGACGCTGATGCCACCAATGACGGTGCCGACCATTTCGCGCCGGTGATAGCGCATGTGCAACAGATCGAGTGGCTATATCTGGCCGCGCGCGGACACCGGCGTGCAATTTTTGATTTTACGACACCAGAACCACAACATAACTGGCTGGTGCCATAACCCAACCTTCCCTGCGACAGATTGCGGCGGCGCAAGCCCTTGGCGGCAGCGCGCGAACCACCTAAAACAAGCTCATCATTCGATGAGGAGACACCATGACCCGGCTCATATGCGCTTTGCTTGCCTGCTTTACCGCGACATTGCTGTCGCCGGTCGCAACAGTTCACGCCAACCCCTACCCGCAAGGCGATGCGGAAAAGGGCGCCAAAGTATTCAAAAAATGTGTGTCCTGCCACATGATCGGTGCCAAGGCGAAGAACCGCGTGGGGCCGCACCTCAATAATATTATCGGACGCGAAATCGCCGTACTTGAAGATTATCGCTATTCAAAAGCAATGAAGGCATATGCTGATGTCGAACCAGTATGGTCTGAAGCCGTGCTTGACGCATATCTGGCAAACCCGCGCAAGGCGGTTAAAGGCACGCGCATGTCATTTGCCGGTTTGCGCAAGGAAAAAGATCGTCATAACGTCATTGCCTATCTGAAGCAGGCCAGCGAGTAGCCTTTCGATCGAGGCGTTACGCGTGCGTGCCAATGCCCAAAAAATGCGCCACGGCAGGCGTAATCACCTTTTCGATGCCCGGGCCCATATCATGCCCCATGCCTTCCACCAGCAGCCAGCCAGCATTGCGCACATGTTTGACAATGTCTTCGCCGCATACATGCGGCAGTAGCTCATCATGGTCGCCATGGATTACGAAAAATGGCAGCTCAATACTGTGCAGCCGATCAACACGCGAGCCGTCCGCGATAATTGCCGCATATTGGCGCGCAATGCCTGGCGGATAATAACCGCGTTCCGCGACTAGTTCGGCGACCTCTAGGCACGTGGCCTCTGAAACAGGAAATCCGGGGCCCATATTTTCCAGTTGTGATTGCACAAGATAATTAATGAGCGCGGCGCGATCATCGACGTCTGGCATTTCGACGTCGCTGATATTTGGCGTTGGAACATCTGGACCGCCCGAACTCGACATCACACAGACAATATGGTCGAACCGGTTCGCATGGGAAAACCCGAGATGCTGGGCCACCATGCCACCCATCGAAATGCCGAAGAAGTTTGCTTTTTTTATGTCCAGCGCATCCATCAACCCAATGACATCATCGGCCATATCTGCCAGCGTGTACGGCACAGGAAACATGGTGCCCGCCGATGATGCCGCATCAAGCGCCCCGAAGTCGGGAATACCCGCTGCATCCAGCTTGGTTGAGCACCCCACGTCGCGATTGTCGAATATCACGACATCCATGCCCAGTTCGGCAAAGCTGTCGATCAGGGGTTGGCGCCATTGCACCATTTGGGTACCAAGCCCACGCATCAAAATCAGAGGCGGCGCGTTTTTGATGCCCTTTGCCGGAAAGACTTCGCAGGCAAGCGTTACGTCATTAGCGTTAATCATGTCCATTTTTGCCCTCCCCGTTTTTGCACAAGCCAAAACCATGCTACAAAAGTGCGTTTCTTTCATCACACAGAAATTATCCTGACATGGAACGCGATTTTTCTTCCCTAGGCAACCAAGCCTTCGACGTGCTGGTCATTGGCGGTGGCGCAACCGGTGCGGCGATTGCTTGGGATGCAACGCTGCGGGGCCTGAAAGTGGCGGTTATCGATAAGGGCGATTTTTCCGGAGCGACGTCAGCGGCATCATCAAAGCTGATGCATGGCGGATTGCGGTATCTCGCCAATGGCGAATTTTCGCTGGTGCGCGAAGGCTTGCGCGAGCGGCGCATTTGGGGTCGTATCGCCACGCATTTGGTGCAGCCTTTGCCTTTCGTGCTGCCGACCTATGCTCCACTCATGCAAAGCAAATGGATAATGGGACTGGGACTAATGGCCTATGACCTTCTGGCTATCGACCGGAACCATAAAATTGACCCAGCCCAGAAAATGCCAGGGCATCGCGCGCTTACCGTCGCGCAAACTTTGGGCCTTGCGCCGGGGCTTGCACGCGACGAACTGACCGGTGGGTATATTTATCATGACGGGCAAATGATCTCGCCAGAGCGCTTGTGCCTGTCGATGATCCGATCTGCAGTAGAAAGGGGTGCCGTGGCCGTTAACTATGCCCGCGCCGATGCTTTCAGCAAAAGTGAAAATAGCGAAACTGAAAATAACGCGCATGTCGTCACCGTGCGTGATGTGCGGGGTCGGCGCACAATCGAGGTTCGCGCGAAGATCGTTGTGAACGCCGCCGGCCCATGGGCCGATCTCGTCATGCACGCCGCGAGCGAAGCACCAGCCAGCAAACAAATTATGCGCTCGAAAGGTATCCACTTCATCACGCGCGATGTCACCAATGGCGCGGCAATGGCGATACCTTTGGGCGATGAGCATTTGTTCGTGTTGCCGTGGCAGGGTTGCACGATTTTCGCTACCACTGACACACCCTTCAAAGAAAACCCCGACGCCGTCTGCCCAGACACGGACGACATTGCGGCCCTGTTGAAAAAAGTTCAAACCGCCTTGCCCCGCCTTGGCCTGACACGTAACGACATTCTCTACGCTTATGCTGGCCTGCGCCCGCTTGTCGCCGACGCCAGCGACGCGCCGGGGCAGACATATGGCATGAGCCGCGGCGCCGAAATTGTCGATCATGGCGCAGAAGGAGGGCCCACAGGCTTAATCTCGGCGCTGGGTGGCAAATGGACAACATGCCGGCGGCTTGCAGAGCAGGTGGTCGATCTGGCTTTTAACTACACTGCACAATATGACCCCGGCTGCCGCACGATGAGAGAAAATCTTGTCGACACGCCTGATATGCCCCTTGATAGTTTTCTCACAGAGGCGCGCGCGCGCCACAAGGACATGAAGCCCGACCTTGTTGACCGGCTTGCCCGCCTCTACGGTAACCAGCTTTCCGACATGCTTGAAACCCGTCTCCCCAAGCCTTTAGCGCACGCGAAACTGCCCGCACATCTGGGCGCGCGCACCGTGCACGCCGTCGAACACGAGATGGCGGTTTGCCTTGATGATGTGGTATTACGCCGCCTGACCGAGGGCCAGACCGGAGATATTGGGCCAGATCAAATTGAGACCATTGCCGCCTATATGACCGCGCAACTGGGGTGGTCCGCATCAGAGAAAAAGCGGCAAATCAAAAGTCTGACTACCGCTATGCAGATTTCGTAAACCGCAGAACGCGACTTCTGTTCGGATTTAGTTAGGAAATCTGTGACAGATTTCCTAACATTCGAAGGGGAGGGTTTACATTATGACAGTTGCGCATCCAAAGTTTGCTTATGAAAAAGGTCTGCATCAGCTCGGCAATGGAGCTTACGCATGGCTCCAGCCAGATGGCGGTTGGGGCTGGTCGAATTCGGGGTTGATTGTCGACGACGACCAAGCGTTGGTTATCGACACGCTTTTCGACGTGCCATTGACACAAGACATGCTGGCCGCTTACGCCAAGGCGACACCAGCCGCCGACGCGGTCAACATGGTCGTTAATACCCACCACAATGGTGACCACTGCAATGGCAATTGCTGTTGCCCCGATGCGAAAATTATCGCGCATCGCGCCACAGCCGAACACATGGCGCTGGAGCCACCGGCCTTGGTTCAAGGATTTTTGGATATGGCTCCGGATATGGGTGAGCTAGGCAAATATATCACCTCCTGCTTTGGCCCGTTCGACTTCAAATCAGTTGACCAGAAAGTGCCCGACACGCTGTTCGATGAAGACACAACCATTCGCGTTGGCGACAAGGAGGTCCACTTGCTGCATGTCGGGCCAGCCCACACAGCCGGCGATACGCTGGTGCATGTGCCTGCCGATCGCACCGTTTATACCGGCGATATTCTGTTCATTGGCGGCCACCCGATTGTTTGGGAAGGCCCCGTCCAAAACTGGATTGATGCGTGCGAGAAAATTCAGGCCATGGATGTCGAAACAATCGTGCCGGGTCATGGGCCGATTACCACGAAGGCAGGCGTCGAAGAAGTACGGCAATATTTGCTGACCATCCGCAATGAAGCACGTCTGCGTTATGAGGCGGGCATGAGTTACCAAGAAGCGGCGATGGATATTGCGCTTGGCGTGTTCGACGATTGGGGCGACCGCGAGCGCATTGTCGTCAACTGCGCGACGTTGTTCCGCGAGTTCGGCGCCGAGCACACGCCAGAAGTTGCCGAATTATTTGCTGGCATGGCGGCTTATGCCGCCGCCCGCCCGCAAACACGCTAGGGTAGCACTTTATGATCGGGCCCGATGGCAGTGTGCATCTTGATGCGATGGGCCTCACATGCCCCTTGCCCGTGCTGCGCCTGCAAAAAGCGCTGCGTGGTCTGCCAAGAGGCACCCAAATTACCCTGCACGCCACAGACCCGATGACTGAAATAGATGTGCCGCATTTTCTGCACGAGAGCGGTCATCAGCTTATTGCGGCAAAACGCATTGCCGATGCTGGCCCACAAGGACTGCCTGTGTTCGAATTTATTATTTCTAGTGCTGGTTAGCGTACCGGCTAAATTTCGACTAAAGCGCCTGCAGGCTCGCCTGCACCTCATCATTAAAGCCCACGGTCACTGTTTCGCCGCTCACGCAAACAGGGCGTTTAACTAGGCTGGGATTGGCGACCATTAGCGCGACGAGCTGCGCCTCATCGCTCAACGCTTTGTCGGCATCACTCAGCTTGCGCCATGTGGTGCCGCGCTTGTTGAGCAGAAGCTCTAACGGCTGATGCGCCAGCCAACCATAAACAGTTTCTGACGTCAGGCCCTGTTTCTTAAAATCGTGAAAGCTGTAGTCAATCGCGCTTGCCTCAAGCCAAGTGCGGGCTTTGCGCACTGTATCGCAATTGGGTATGCCGTAAACCGTGAGGGTCATTATTCAGCAGCAGCCAGTGTCGCCTGCTCCAATTCGCGCGCCTGCTCCGCAACCGCACTATAGGCGGTAGGTGGCATCATGTTCAGCGTACGGCGCACGTCGCTTATTGGCTGGGTCAGCAAATGCTCCCAATCAGCGGCTGGCAGCCAGTTGGCGCGCCGCCCCATCGAAAACCCTTCGCGCAGCGCCTTGCCAACTCGTAGTTGCGGAGCCTCGCGCACAATCGCCTGATAGCCCATAGCGATAATCATCAAAATGCCGGGATTGCCCAATTGCCGCCAAGTGAACGCCAGCAATGCCAACTCGCCCAGCCCATCGCGCCCGTAGCCGGTCACGACATGCCATAAATCATGGGCATCGCGCTGGCGTTCGCCAAAAACCAGATGCCCACCCGAAAGCCGGGGATCAGTACCGCGGCCATCGTCACTGGCCTGCGCGAGCCCGTCAGCAGAGATTTGTTCTGTGATCGTAAAATCCAGGTAAGCCCGGCCTAATGAGCCTTCAGGCTGAGCCGCCAGCCACGCATGGTCTTTCAGATACGACACGAGCGGCCGCTCGGCCGAGAGAATTTTCTTGGCATTCGGCATTGACTTAAACCGCCTATACGCGCGCACACTCGAGCGCTCACCCATCGCCTGAAGGATGATGAACACCTGCTTCGTGTCCTCTTTATCGGCGATCAGTTTTTTCAGAGCGGTGGCGATGGTGCGCCACTTTCCAAATCCTAGCATCTCAAACCTCATACATACCGATCGTAATCGGCAAATCTGTTTAATGGTGCCCTCGGTCGGACTCGAACCGACACTCCGTTGAAAGAAACGGATTTTGAATCCGTCGCGTCTACCAATTCCGCCACGAGGGCCCGTGCTTCGCGCAATATACAGAAGCGCACGGCCAGCGTCCACAATTTGCTTGCGACAAGACCGCCCGCGCATCCCTCTTTCACTTGCAGACCGACCCCTGTATGGTGCGGCTATGTTGAAGGCTCTATACGACAATGTTTTGCGCTTATCGGCGCACCGGCGCGCCAGCTGGGTGCTAGGCACGGTGTCGTTCGCCGAAAGCTCAGTTTTCCCCTTGCCGCCCGACCTGCTGCTGGTGCCGATGATTATCAGCGACCGCACACGCGCTTGGACATTAGCGGCGATTACCACCATTACATCCGTGTTGGGCGGGATTTTGGGATATGCCATTGGTGCCGTGTTCTGGGATACGATCGGCACCCAAGTCGTTCTGCTTTATGGCGGTCAGGAGGCGTTTGACAGCTTTCAGGCGTTTTATGCCGACTGGGGTCTGCTGGTGCTTCTGGCGGCGGCGGTTACTTTTTTGCCATTTAAAGTTGCGACAATTGCCAGCGGGGTCGCAGGCTTACCGTTGGTGGGCTTCGTGCTAACCAGCCTAGCAGGTCGTGGCTTTCGGTTTTATATGGTAGCGGCGGGCGCTTATTACTTGGGCCCCAGCGTGCGCCAGCAATTCGAGCGCAATTTTGCCCGCATGTCGATGTTGGCCGGGCTCGGCGCGCTAATTCTATTCGCCTATCTTTATTGGCGACATTAAACCGGGCAGGCCCTAAATCGGGCAAGCATGAGACGAACCAGGTAGCAAACAGGGAAGACATGAACCAAAACATCCAATCCCATGCAGCCCTTATATCACTTATCGGTGGCGCGACGATTGCGACCGCGCTCGGCAGCGAGATCTGGGGTGGGCTGGTGCCATGTGCGCTGTGCCTGCAACAACGCTGGCCGTATTATATTGCGGTACCGCTGGCCGTACTGGTTTGGGCCGGGGCGCACAAAGCGCCCGAAGCCCTGCGCGGTTTATTGGTGCCAGTCGGGGTTGTTTTTGCGCTTGGCGCAGCATTGGCTTTCTACCATGCCGGCGTGGAGTATGGGTTCTGGCAGGGGCCATCGGGGTGCGGCGGCGGCGTGCGCGAATTTGGGTCGACATCTGACCTGCTGGACGCCATGGCCCGCATCAAACCGGTGCGCTGTGATGAAGCAGCCTTCACACTTTTCGGCATCTCGATGGCAGGGTATAATTTCCTCATAAGTTCAGCTTTGGCAATTTTGGCATGGCGCGGTGCTACCCGCGCAGCCCCGCAGAGGAAAACAGCATGACACAACATCCAAAAACACCGGACCGTATTGCAGAGATGATCCGCGTCGATCATGCGGGCGAGCATGGTGCCGTGCGCATTTATGATGGCCAGCTGGCGATATTCGACAAGCTGCCCGGCTTTGAAAATACCGCGTCGCTGATCCGGGATATGGCCGAACACGAGCAGGCGCATCTCGACCATTTTGACGGGCTAATCGCACAACGTGATGTCCGCCCAACGGTATTTTCGCCTGCATGGAATATGGCTGGCTTCGCGCTGGGTGCGGTAACCGCGCTGATGGGTGAAAAAGCGGCCATGGCCTGCACCGCCGCAGTTGAGGCCGAGATAGACGCGCACTATGCCGCTCAACTTGATGAGCTTGAAACGATTTCTGATGAAGAAGATTTAACTGCGGCCATCACTAAATTTCGTGCCGACGAAGCAGGACATCGCCAAACTGCGCTGGATGCCGGTGCCGAAGACGCGCCTGGTTACGACGTGATGTCACGCATTATTCGTCTCGGATGCAAGGCGGCGATCCGGGTGTCTGAACGGTTTTAATTGGCGCGAGAAAATCGGGCCAACCTACGGCTCCAGCTCGGTATCCCAATAAAGATAATCCTGCCAGCTTTCATGGCAATAATTGGGCGGGAAACGCCGTCCGGTCTCATGCAACTCATATACCGTCGGTTGGCGTGGTTTATTGCGCGGAACCATGCCCGCCTGCTTGGGCAGACGCCCGCCTTTGCGTAAATTACACGGGCTACATGCGGCGACCACATTTTCCCAAGTCGTACGCCCTCCGGCGCGCCGCGGAATAACATGATCGAAGGTCAGGTCTTGAGGCGCACCACAATATTGGCAGCTAAATCCATCGCGCAAAAATACATTAAAGCGCGTAAACGCTGGATAACGCGGCGGCTTAACATAGGTTTTAAGCGATACAACGCTGGGCAAAATGAAATCAGTTGAGGGGGAGCGCACTACCGTATCATATTCCGACACAATGTTGACGCGATCCAAAAACACAGCTTTTAGCGTGTCCTGCCAAGACCACAGCGAGAGCGGATAATAGCTTAGAGGCCTGAAATCCGCGTTAAGCACCAATGCTGGGCAGCTCTCCGGATTCTTGAAATCAGGCGGCGCTGCTTTCACGAAGTCGCTTATATCCGGTTTTGCATCCTGCATATGTCTCGTATCCTTTCTGACCTGCTTACTACCGAATACGTCTGATCCGTTACCGAATCATTCTTCTGCAATTATGCCGCAAAAAGTGACGCAAGTGTTACATAGTGCCCATGGAACTGCCAAGCCATCGGGTCAGACTTTTTGTCGCTGTTGCCCATAATACACCCATAGCAAACGAGCCGCTGCACCACGAAATGGCGACCAGTCTTCTGCCAGCTTGGTAAGCTGGGCGGCATCGGGTCGGGTATTTTTTCGGTACAGCATCCGATAGCCTTCCTGCAATGCAAGATCGCCCGCTGGAAAACAATCAGCCCGCAGCAAGTTAAACAACAAGTAGCAATCTGCCGTCCAAGGCCCAATGCCAAGCAGCGCTGTCAACATTTCATGCGCGGCAGCATTATCCGCCCGATGCAAACGTGCAAACTGCAACTGGCCCTCCAGCACGGCAGTTGCTAGGCCCGCCAGATAGCGGCGTTTGGGGCGCGATACGCCGCACGCCGCCAACGCATCATCATCAAGCGCCAACCAGTTTTCGGGCGTCATGGTGGGTAATTTGTCATCGACGCGCTTTTGTATCGCACTGGCCGCTGCCGTGGAAACTTGCTGCGCAATCAAAATGCGAACCAACCCTTCAAACCCCGTGGGCTGCTGGCGCATAGGCGGCGCGCCATAAGTTTCGTAAACATGTGCGAGCTGCGCATCTTGCGCGGCAAGCTGTCGACACGCATAGTCGAGATCAGCTTTTGTTTTAAATTTTTTCATGCCCTAACATTATCCGCGGTTTGTCGATGATCGAAAAGCAAAAAAATTACGTGACACGATTTGCACCTAGCCCGAACGGATGGTTGCATCTGGGTCATGCCTATTCGGCATTGCTGGCAGCGCGTCATGCAAACGCGCATGACGGCAAGTTTATTTTGCGCATTGAAGACATTGATACGGGCCGCGCACGCCCACATTTTGTCGATGGCATTTATCAAGACCTTGCCTGGCTAGGCCTGACATGGCCGACGCCCGTGCTCATCCAGTCGGCCCGTTTTGATGTGTATGAGGCGGCATTGCGTAAATTGCGCGCGCGCGATCTCGTCTACCCGTGCTGGGCCTCGCGGCGCGACATTGCAGATGCCATTGCCGATATGCCCGGTGGTGTGGATAACTGGCCGCGCGACCCCGACGGTGCGCCTCTCTATCCCGGAATATACAGAGATATAGACGACACCGAGCGGCAAAGCCGGATGTGGCGAGGTGGGGGATATGCGTGGCGGCTGCGTATGGATAAAGCCATTGCCGAAGTTGAAAACCAAAATGGCGGGCCGCTATTTTTTACCGAATTGGCTGATGGCCAACCCCGAAAAATCCGCGTAAATGCGGCATGTTTCGGCGATGTGGTACTGGCCCGCAAAGATGTACCGACAAGCTATCATCTCAGCGTTGTCGTCGACGATGCCGCGCAAGGCATCACCCATATAACCCGCGGGCAAGACTTGCGTGCCGCAACACATATTCACCGCGTGCTGCAAGTGCTGTTGGATTTACCAGCGCCGCAATATTTTCATCACGCGCTCATCCGTGACCCATCTGGCAGACGCTTGTCGAAACAGGCTGGCGACCCGGGCTTTCGTGGGCTGCGCCATGACGGATATAGCCGCGAAGCCGTGATCGATACCTTGCCCGCGCCCCTTGGCACCGGTGCGCTTTTGTGACGCTTGTACATTGTCGCGTGATGCTTGCCATCGCGCAGGTCTCTTGTATGCTTGGGCCATGAGTGTTGCCATCGATATATCTGACCTGTCAGCGCCTGATTTTTCGGCACTGGTTGCGCATGCGAGCCAGGCGGCCGCGCGGTTGAAAGACTGCGACGCTGCCTTGCAATCCCCCCTGCCCGCACATTTGGCAGAAAGCCAATTTGCGCGCCATGGGCGTGCTTGGGCGGCAACTTATGTGGCAACGCTTGCCCAGTTGGCAGACTATTGCGCTGACATGTATGCGCAAAACCGCCTGACAGCGCTCGAATATCATCTGGTGCACATCACTTTTGGCGAATATCTGAACCAACTCGCCGGTGGTCTGCCAATGAGCCAAGGCGAAATCGTGCGCCCAGCCGATATGGGGCTGAGTGAACCATTGCCCGGCTTTGACAGCGCGGATATTATTTATTTCCGCACGCATGGGAATACTACCGAACGCCGCGCACTGGCGGCAGACTTGCTGACCCAGCACAGCACACCGGAAGCCGATGCGGGCCTCGACGAAACCCATATGATGATCCGCGACCAGTTCCGGCGTTTTGCCGAGGACAAGGTTATTCCCCACGCCCATGGCTGGCATCTAACAGATACGCTTATTCCATTAGAGCTAATCGGTGAAATGGCCGAGTTGGGCGTTTTCGGCTTGACCATTCCTGAAGCCTATGGCGGGCTGGGCATGGGCAAACAAGCCATGTGCGTGGTGTCCGAAGAATTGTCGCGCGGCTATATTGGCGTAGGCTCGTTGGGCACGCGCACGGATATTGCCGCCGAACTAATCATGCAAAACGGCACGGAGGCGCAAAAGCAAAAATATCTGCCCGGCATTGCCGATGGCAGCATTTTGCCGACGGCGGTATTTACTGAGCCCAATACAGGCTCTGATCTGGCTAGCCTGGCGACGCGCGCAACGGCCACTGACGACGGCTATTGCGTTTTCGGGGCCAAGACGTGGATCACGCATGCTGCGCGCGCTGATCTGATGACCTTGCTTGTGCGCACGGAACCAGACATTAAGGGCCATGCGGGTCTGTCGATGTTTCTCGCGGAAAAGCCTCGCGGCACGCAGGAAGATGATTTTCCGGTGGACGGTCTTCAAGGTGGCGAGATTAACGTGCTCGGCTATCGCGGCATGAAGGAATACGACCTCGGATTTGACGATTTTCATGTTGATGCGGCGGCTTTGCTTGGCGGACGCCCCGGAGCCGGTTTTAAACAGTTGATGCAAACCTTTGAGAGCGCACGCATCCAGACAGCGGCACGCGCTGTTGGCGTAGCCCAGAGTGCGCTTGATCTGGCCTTCGCTTACGCCCAAGACCGCCAGCAATTTGGCAAGCCTATTTACAATTTTGAACGCATTAGCGGCAAAATAGTGATGATGGCGGCAGAAATCCTTGCTGCCCGCCAGCTGACATATTTCGCCGCCCGGCGCAAAGAAATGGACGAGCGATGCGATCTGGAAGCGGGCATGGCGAAATTGCTCGCCGCGCGGGTAGCGTGGGCTGCAGCTGATAACGGGTTGCAAATCCATGGTGGCAACGGCTTTGCGCTGGAATACCCGATCAGTCGCGTTTTGTGCGATGCCCGGATACTGAACATTTTCGAAGGCGCAGCAGAAATTCAGGCAGATATTATTGCCCGGCGGCTTGTACCAACTAAATAATAATCACCGGCTGAAATAGGAAAAATTATGTCTCTGGTCAATTATATGATCCCTCTTGGGCTGGCCGCCGTTGCCGCCGTTTTGCTGGCTGGCTTGTTGAACATGCTGCGCAGCGGCAGCGCTAGCACGTCGCAAAAACTGATGCGCTGGCGCGTCGGACTTCAATTTGTAACGATTGTACTGGTTATGTTGGGATTTTATATTTCCGGCAGATAACGGGCGCGCGCATTTTGGGGAAATACCCGTTGAGGAAACACCAATGGTCAAGCTTACTAAAATTTATACCCGCACAGGCGATGACGGCACGACCGGCCTCGCTGACGGCACGCGGCGTTCCAAGCACGATTTGCGGATTGCCTGCTATGGCACGATTGATGAAGCCAACGCCGCCCTAGGGCTGGCACGCGCAATGCTTGATGGTGGGTCAGCACCCTCTGATAAGGCTTCTGACATACTGTCTGAGATCGTGATGCGGTTGCAAAACGACTATTTTGACCTCGGCGCTGATCTGGCGACGCCCGACCCAGAAATGGAAGGCGCATTGCGGGTTACGGATGTGCAGGTGACGCGCCTTGAGAGCGAAATAGACTTACTGAATAACGAACTGGATGCGCTTGAAAGTTTCATTCTCCCTGGCGGTACGCTGGCCGCTGGCTATCTGCATCTGGCCCGGACCATCACGCGCCGGGCCGAGCGCGAATTATGCGCCGCGATCGAGGCCGGCGACAGTGCCATTTCGCCTGAGGCGCGCCAGTTTGTGAACCGCGCCTCGGATCTTTTGTTCGTCGCAGCGCGCGCGGCCAACAATAATGGCAAGTCAGACATTCTCTGGCAGCCGGGCTTAAACAGATAAGCCGGAAAACCCGCGCATTTTGACGCAGGATTAACCCGCCTCTCGAATTGACTTATCAGGGCCAATTCTCTAATTATGCGGCAATGCGTGTGACAGCGCGCCGAATTATGGAGAACTGCAATGAAAGTTTTGGTCCCGGTCAAGCGGGTGGTCGATTACAACGTGAAAATCCGCGTAAAATCGGACGGATCAGGTGTCGACCTCGCAAATGTCAAAATGTCGATGAACCCGTTCTGCGAAATTGCCGTGGAAGAGGCAGTTCGCCTTCAGGAAGCTGGCAAAGCAACTGAAATTATCGTGGTTTCGGTTGGCCCAAGCCAGTCGCAGGAAACAATCCGAACCGCCCTTGCCATGGGTGCTGATCGTGGCATTCTAGTGCAGACAGACGAAGACCTCGAGCCGCTCGGTATTGCCAAGCTTTTAAAGGCCGTGATTGCAGAGGAAAGCCCCGACCTAGTTATTCTGGGCAAGCAAGCCATTGATGGCGACAATAACCAAACCGGACAAATGCTTGCGGCATTGCTGGGCTGGCCGCAAGGCACATTCGCCTCGGCGCTTGAATTTGGCGACGATAAATTGCAAGTGACCCGCGAGATCGACGGCGGCCTTCAAACCGTTAAACTGTCAACGCCTGCGGTTGTCACAACCGATCTGCGCTTAAACGAACCGCGTTATGCCTCTTTGCCCAACATCATGAAGGCGAAGAAAAAGCCGATCGACGAGAAGACTGTCGCCGATTACGGCGTCGACGTTGCGCCGCGCCTTGAGATTGTCAATGTCTCGGAGCCGCCGGAACGCGAAGCCGGTGTTAAAGTAGAAACCGTTAATGAACTGGTTGAGAAACTCAAAAACGAAGCAGGGGTGCTGTAATGAACACGCTTTTGATCGCTGAACACAATAATGAGACGCTGGCTGACGCCACCGTCAAATCTGTAACTGCCGCGGCCCAAATGGGCGGCGACCTACACGTGCTCGTTGCCGGTGCCAATTGCGGTAGCGTCGCCGAGGCCGCCGCAAAATTAGACGGTGTTGCCAAAGTGCTTGTAGCCGATGACGCGTCTTATGAAAAACAGCTTGCCGAGCCAATGGCAGCACTTGTGACAAGCATGGCTGATGGCTATGCCACAATCGCGACACCAGCGTCGACCAATGGCAAAAACTTCATGCCACGCATCGCGGCTCTGCTGGACTGTTCGCAAATTTCGGACATCACGGCCGTCATTGACAGCCAGACATTCGAGCGCCCGATTTATGCCGGTAACGCCATTCAGACTGTACGCACTGGCGAAACATGCAAAGCCGTAACCATTCGCTCAACCGCCTTTGCCGCGGCTGGCGACGGGGGTAGCGCCGCTGTTGAAGCCGCTGGGACAGCAGATAATCCGGGCATTTCCGAGTTTATCAGTGAAGAGCTTACGAAATCGGATCGTCCCGAATTAACCTCGGCCAAAATCGTCGTATCCGGCGGGCGCGGGATGCAGTCGGGTGATAATTTCCCAATGCTCGAGAAAATCGCGGATAAGCTGGGTGCCGCCGTAGGCGCATCACGCGCTGCTGTTGATGCGGGCTTTGTGCCAAACGACTATCAGGTCGGTCAAACCGGCAAGGTGGTGGCACCAGAGCTGTACATTGCGGTTGGCATTTCAGGCGCCATTCAACATCTTGCTGGCATGAAGGACTCGAAAGTCATCGTGGCCATCAATAAAGATGAGGAAGCGCCTATATTCCAGGTCGCCGATTACGGCCTCGTTGCAGACCTGTTTTCGGCAGTGCCGGAACTGGAAAGCGAATTAGAGAAGGCGGGCCTGTAGGCTAAGAATAGGCCGCCTCGGAGAAACGCATTATGGCGGACAAAATTGTTGGCATTATTGGCGCCGGACAAATGGGCAGCGGAATTGCGCATGTGTTTGCCGTTTCAGGCTACCGCGTTTTGCTGAACGATATTGCACAAGACCGCATTGAGGCGGGCATTGCGACTATATCAGGCAATCTGAACCGTCAACTAGCCTCGGGGCGTATTGACGAAGCTGCGCGCGATGGCGCGATGGGACGTATTGTCTCCGCCGCTAATCTCAACACCATGGCCGATGCCAGCCTTGTGATCGAGGCCGCCAGCGAAAACGAAGAAATCAAAACCGGCATTTTGAAAGAAGTCAGCGCGGTTTTGTCGCCCGACACGCTGATCGCGTCCAACACGTCATCAATTTCAATCACGCGCCTCGCCGCCGCAACTAATCAACCGGAAAAATTTATCGGCATGCATTTCATGAACCCGGTGCCGGTCATGGAGCTTGTCGAGCTGATCCGCGGTATCGCGACGGATGACGCCACATATGAAACGGCAGTCGAGATTGTTGCTACGCTGGGGAAAACCTCATGTGCGGCTGAAGATTTTCCGGCGTTCATCGTCAACCGCATTTTGCTACCCATGATCAATGAGGCGGTCTATGCGCTTTACGAGGGTGTTGGCAATGTCGAGAGCATCGACAAAGCCATGCGTCTGGGTGCCAATCATCGGATGGGACCGTTCGAGCTTGCCGATTTCATTGGTCTTGATACGTGCTTGTCGATTATGCAGGTTTTGTATGACGGCTTGGGCGACACGAAATACCGCCCGTGCCCGCTTATGGTCAAATATGTCGAAGCTGGCTGGGTCGGACGCAAGGTCGGGCGTGGCTTTTACGATTATTCCGGTGAAGCACCTGTTCCGACGCGCTAACCACCCGTCGCCATTTTTTCCAATTCAGCGTCAATAATCGCGTGCACATCAGGCCCGTTCCAATCAGCCTCGCCTGCAAGCCTGCCAATTTCTTTTCCTGTCGCATCCAGCACAAGCGTCGTGGGTAGGCCGATCAATCCCACAGCACGGGCCGAGGCATAAGAAGGGTCATGGGCTTGCGTCAGATGGGTAATATTTAACTCGCTAAGGAATTTGCGCGGCTTGTCTGCTGCCCCGCGGTCGAGTGCCAATGCCACCACCCGCACCGGCGCGTCCTTATAATGGGCTTGCAGCGCGTCAAATAGCGGCATTTCGCGGCGGCATGGTGCGCACCATGTGGCCCAGAAATTGACCACCACAAGCGCGCCACGAAACTTGTCGAGACCGGCCTTTTGCGCCTGACCGTCGGCCAGTAACAGATCAAATGAGATATCTGCCACGGCGCGCGGTGGTGCGAAGCGGACGAAATTTTTTAACCCCTCATGCGCGGCATCAGGAGCGGCACTAAAAGCAGCGTCACCTGGCGGCTTGCCTTTGCTACCCCCGTTCAGGTATAGGGTCAGGGACACGGTGATAATAACACCGAGTACAATACTCGCGGCAATGGCGGCGTGGCGGGAAAAGAACTGCATCGGGCCTCCTGCATTTGGAGAATGAAATGAGCAATCGCATGTGGGGCGGCAGATTTGGCGGCAGCCCCGACGACATAATGGAAGAAATAAACGCATCCATTGGATTTGACCAGAGGCTGTTTGCCCAGGACATTCAGGGATCGCTCGCGCATTGCGCGATGTTGGCCGCGCAAGGCATTATTTCTGCCGATGATGCCACCGCAATTTCCGACGGTTTGCAACAGATTAAAGGGGAAATTGAGGCGGGGGATTTTTCATTTTCGCGGTCACTTGAAGATATTCACCTCAATATCGAAGCACGCCTGACCGAAATGATAGGCCCTGCTGCAGGTCGGTTGCACACAGCGCGGTCGCGTAACGACCAAGTTGCGACCGATTTCCGGCTGTTCATGCGCGATAGTCTTGACCATTTGGGCGCGCAAACCACAGCCTTGATGAAAGTAATGGCCGAGAAAGCCCACACACATGCCGGACTTATTATGCCCGGCTTCACACATTTGCAACCGGCGCAACCAGTCACCTATGGACACCACCTGCTTGCCTATGTCGAAATGCTGTCGCGTGATCGCGGCAGATTTTCAGATGCCCGGGCGCGGCTGAACGAGTGCCCACTGGGGGCTGCAGCCCTGGCCGGGACGTCTTTTCCAATCGACCGACAGGCAACGGCTGAAGCGCTGGGCTTTGACGCCCCGACCGCCAACTCAATCGACAGTGTGTCGGCGCGCGATTTTGCGCTGGAGGCATTATCAGCCATGGCAATTTGCGCAACGCATTTGTCTCGGCTTGCCGAAGAGATCGTGGTTTTCTCATCGCCTGATTTTGGCTTTCTGGTTTTACCCGATGCCTTTTCAACCGGCTCATCTATCATGCCGCAAAAACGCAATCCCGATGCAGCAGAGCTTGTACGGGCAAAATCTGGGCGCATTATCGGCGCGTTGACCGGGCTTTTGGTGGTGATGAAGGGCTTGCCGCTGGCCTACTCAAAGGACATGCAGGAAGACAAAGAAGGCGTGTTTAATGCGCTGGACAGCCTGTCCTTATGTCTGGCCGCGATGACCGGCATGATGGAGAAATTGACGCCCGCGCCTGCCCGCATGCACGCCGCCGCCGGTAAAGGCTTCTCGACGGCTACCGACCTTGCGGACTGGCTTGTGCGTAAAGCCGATGTGCCGTTTCGCGATGCCCATCACATTACCGGCGCTTTGGTGGCACTGGCCGAAGGCACTGGCTGTGACCTAGCCGATCTCGATATTGAAGCCATGCAGAAAGTCGATGCGCGGATAACCGACGATGTGTATTCCGTGCTAAGTGTTGAAAATTCGGTTGCCAGCCGAACCAGCCATGGCGGTACGGCGCCCGAAAATGTTCGCGCAGCCGCGCAAAGCTGGTGTGCGGCTTTGGATAACGAAACACTAAATGAGGTAGGGGGCGCATGATGCAACGGATACACTTGCTAATATTGGTAGCGATAATACTCGCCAGCCCGCTATCAGCATGTGGCAAACGCGGGGCATTAGTGCTTCCGCCCGCCATCAGCAATTAAACCTGACCGATTAGGATAGATGCATGGACCATTTTGAGTATCGCGACGGCGTTTTACATGCCGAAGGCGTGAACCTTGTCGAATTGGCTGATACAATAGCGACGCCGTTTTATTGCTACAGCACCGCAACATTGCAGCACCATTATAGTGTGTTGCAAAACGCGTGTAAGCAAGTTGGCTTAACCGACACGCTGATCTGCTATTCGGTGAAGGCCAATTCCAATCTAGGCGTCATCGCCACTCTCGCCCAGCTGGGTGCGGGAGCCGATATCGTGTCACTTGGCGAACTGCATCGTGCACAGACTGCCGGCATCGCGCCCGAAAAAATTGTATTTTCCGGCGTCGGCAAAACCGACGCGGAAATGGCTGCAGGCCTCGAAGCAGATATTCAGCAATTTAATGTCGAAAGCCTAGCGGAATTGGACCAACTGGCCAGCATTGCCGACCGGCTCGGCAAAAAAGCCCGGGTCGCTTTACGCGTTAATCCCGATGTCGACGCCGGCACGCACGAAAAAATTTCCACCGGGAAGGCCGAAAACAAGTTTGGTATTGCGTGGGAAGATGCCGAGCACGCCTATGCGCATGCGGCGGCGTTGCCAAGCCTTGACCCGTGCGCCATCGATATTCACATCGGTAGTCAAATCACCGATCTGGCGCCGTTCAAAACCGCATTTGAAAAAACGGCAGACCTGCTGGCGCGTCTGCGCGCTGCGGGCCTGACAATCACGCAGCTAGATTTGGGCGGCGGCCTCGGTGTGCCGTATCAGCGCAATAATGAAACCCCGCCAGATCCGTTGGCTTATGCGCGCCTTATTGCCGAAAATTTCGGCGATAGCGGCTGCCGCATCGTTCTGGAACCAGGGCGGCTAATAACCGCAAATGCAGGCATTTTGGTGACACGGGTGATCCGCAGCAAACGCGGACAAGCAAAAAATTTCATGATTGTTGACGCCGCCATGACCGAGCTACTGCGCCCAACTCTTTACGGCGCTTACCACGATATTGATCTCGTGCAAGAAAGCAATGCGTCGACCAGCATGTGGGATGTTGTTGGGCCGGCTTGCGAAAGCGGCGACTTTTTGGGGTTGGAACGCAACCTACCCGAATTAGAGCCCGGCGCGTTGCTGGCGGTATTTTCAGCTGGTGCCTATGGCGCGGTCCTTGGCTCAAGCTACAACACGCGCCCGGCCGCACCGGAAGTTCTGGTCGACGGCACGCGTCATGACGTGGTGCGCGCGCGGCCCAGCTACCAGGACATGCTGACCGGCGAAAAAATTCCCGATTGGCTCACCGACTAAACCCTTGCAAAGCAAGTGCATGGACCGGCGTTTTCTGCCAAACTACACATCGGTAATATGAGGTTGGTGGATGATCCGACTGAAGAATGTCTGTCTGAATTATGATGGCGGGCCAAATATTCTGGATAATATTGATCTCGCGCTAGACGAGGGCTCGTTTCATTTTCTGACCGGCCCGTCAGGTGCGGGCAAGACCTCTTTGCTGAAACTGATATTTCTCGCGCATCGCCCCAGTGCTGGCCGACTGGATTTATTCGGTCAGGACGTGCAAAAACTTTCGCGCGGCCAGCTTGCTCTGATGCGCCGTCAAATCGGCGTCGTATTCCAGGATTTCCGCCTGATCGACCATTTGACCGTCTATGAGAATGTGACCCTACCCTTACGCATTGCCGGCAAGCGTGAGGCAGATTATCGCGACAACGTCACCGAGCTGCTGCGCTGGGTTGGCCTTGGGCATCAGATGGATAGCCGCCCTGAAACACTGTCGGGTGGCGAGAAACAACGTGCCGCTATTGCGCGTGCCGTGATTGCCCGCCCGCGTTTAATTGTGGCGGATGAACCGACCGGCAATGTCGATCCCGAAATGGGCATCCGTCTGCTGCGCCTGCTTGATGAACTGAATAAAATGGGGACGACAGTTCTGATCGCAACCCATGACAATTATATCTGGTCGAACTTTAACCACCCGCGCCTGCATCTGGAAGACCAGCATATTCAGCGACTACCACCGGAGCAACTCGTCGATGTTTGAGACACGACCCGGCACAACCGCATTGCTACCGCCGCGCAATATGGCGGGCCCTGCATTACTGGCCGTTACGGTGGTTAAGACGCTGCTTGCGTGTCTCGCGCTTGGCAGTGCATTGCTGGTTGACCGCGCCGCCGACCGGTGGCTGGCCCGCGCCACCAGTGCCGTAAGCGTGCAGATTGTCGAAACGCGCAGTCAAACGGCCGATGAACAATTGCCGGTTGTGTTGCGCGAATTGGCCGCCACGCCCGGCATCTCGAATTTTCGTGTGCTGGAGAAAACCGAACTGATCAAATTGCTCGAACCTTGGCTGGGCGAGGGCAATATATCAGACGATCTGCCATTGCCCTTGCTGATTGAGGTGACCCCCGATACCACCGGTAATTTTGCAGATGCCGCCTTGCGCGCGCGCCTCACCGCCGTGGCCCCGGGCGCCCAGCTCGACACGCATGGGCGTTGGCGTGCCACCCTAGAACGCATGGCAAGCGCCTTGCGATTTTTCGCCGGGCTTGTTTTGATTATGGTGACATTCGCCACCGGCACCGTCATTTTGTTCGCGACCCGCGCTGGGCTCAAAACCAACGAAGATATTCTGGATGTTTTGCACCAGATCGGCGCGCAGGATAGTTTCATCTCACGCCGATTTGAAAAGCATTTCGCCAAATTGACACTTATCGCTGCCACTCTTGGATTTCTATCGGCTGTTGCATTTTTCTACGCGCTTGGCTCTTTGGTGCCTGATGCCCGCACTGGCAGCTTTCTGATCTATCTTCTGTCGATCCCCGCCGCCGCCATCCCCTTTAGCTGGCAGGTCACGCGATACTATGTCATGGCAACCCTCAAGACACGCGTGTAAGCTGTCCGTCCATGTCTAGATTTGAAAACACCGACGCCCCGAAACTGCCTGCTATTATCATGCGCTATATCCTGCTCGCGAGCGCGAGCGCCATGGCAATTTTCGGTTTCTTTTTCATTGTTTTTGCCAACAGCCTCGACACACTCGCCGACGATGTGCCCGCGGCTGACGGCATTGTGGTGTTCACCGGCACCGCCAGCGCGCGCATCAGTGTCGGGCTTGACCTCTTAGCCCGCGAAAAAGGCGCGCGCCTGCTGATATCCGGCGTTTATGAGAATCAAAACTTCGATACTATTTTGGAGATGGCACCTGCCAATAGCGATGGCATCGCGTGTTGCTTGGACCTCGATTACATTGCCAAAAACACCAAGGATAATGCCCGCGAAACAGCGCTATGGGCTGAGATCCATGACTACCAATCCCTCATCATTGTCACCAGCGCACACCACGTGCCGCGGGCCTATCTGGAAATGCGGCGCGCGATGCCCTCTGTCCGGCTATCGGCTTTTCCGGTTGTGCCAGAAAATGTGCGTATGGATGCGTGGTGGCGCTTTTCCGGCACTTTCGCTTTACTGCTTGGGGAATATGTGCGCTATTTATGGTCGCTTGCAGGCTTACCAGATTTCACCTAAACGGTTGTATATGTTGACAAAATCACGGATCTGGCTTTTTACTCCATTCATTGCGCTTTTCGCGCTGGCGGTGGGTTATTTTTTCCTGTGGTCCTATGCGGGCGACGAAGTAAAAACGCAACTTGCGGCTAACAATGTCACATGGAAGCAGCTATCACGGTCGGGGTTTCCGGCGCGTCTTACGATGGATTTCGACACGCCGACATTTGCCCGCCAAGACATAAGCTGGTCCGTGCCCAGCTTACAGCTGACTGTCATGCCATTTGAGACCGAGCACGGCGTTGTCGATTTCGCCTCGCCGCATGTGTTCAATGGTGACATGGGACGCATTGAACTGGCCCATACCGGAAATATGGCGAGCCTTGTGCTCGACACGGCGGGGCTTAAACGCGCATCATTTACCTTCACCAATCCAACCATGCGCGTTGACGCGCCTCGCAATAAGCTGACCGTTTCGGGTGATGATGTCACCTTGCATGTCCGGCGCGCGCCCGATAATGCAGAGCGCGCTGATATCGCCCTGCGCACGGGGCGCATAACCGGGGACAAAAGGCTGGGTGTGTCCCGTAGCGAGTTAGACCTCGACACACCGCAAAACTGGCTTTCCGGCAATATTGTGCCGGGCGATGTCATTGGCATTGATAATTTCATCATTGTGCGCGACGCCCTGACCTTTCGCGGGTCGGGACGGCTAAAAATGGCCAATAACGGGTTTGTCGACGGCAAGCTGGATATGGATGTTGTCAATCTGGTCGCATTATTCGACCTGTTGGAAGATGCCGGTGTCAGCCAAAAACGCGACCGCCAACGCCTGATGTTTCTCGCCCAGCTCTCATCCGCTTTTTCAGGAAAATCGCGCGACCGCCTGCAAGTGCCGCTGCGCTTCAAACAAAGGCGCAGTTTTATCGGCCCGCTTGATATCGGGCCAGCCCCGCGCTGGCGTTAAACGGCGTCGGGCTTGGGTGACAAATCGCGCCCGAAATTCGGCACATCGACATCTTGCCCCGCATCAATCACGCTTTGGCGAATTTCCCGCGTCTGGCTGAAGGTCGTCTGCAGATAATCGGCATCGCCATGGCGTATAGCCCGCTGCAAGGCAACCAGATCCTCATTAAAGCGCCCGAGCATCTCTAAAACTGCGTCTTTGTTCTGCAGAAAAATATCGCGCCACATTACCGGATCAGATGCTGCAATCCGCGTAAAATCGCGGAACCCGCTGGCCGAATATTTAATCACATCGCTGCGCGTATCGCTTTCAAGCTGCGCCGCGGTCCCAACGATATTAAAGGCGATCAAATGCGGCAAATGACTGGTAATCGCCAACACGAGATCATGGTGGCGTGCATCCATAAACTCAACGTCACTGCCGATATCGCGCCAAAGCCCTGCTACAGTTTCAACCGCATGCAAATTCGTATCTCCGGGCGGGGTCAAAATGCACCAACGGCCCTCAAACAATTCGGCGAACCCAGCATCCGGCCCCGAATGCTCGGTGCCCGCAATCGGATGCCCCGGCACCAGATGAACATCTTGCTTTAGCAAGGGGGTGATTTCATCCAGCACGCATTGCTTGACCGAACCGACATCGGTTATGACGGCGCCCGATTTCACATCCGGCATAATATCGCGTGCTAGTGGCGCCATTGCGCTTAACGGCACATTGAAAAAAATCACGTCCGCGCCATCGACGGCATCCGATGGCGTGTCGTAAACCGCGTCGACAAAACCCAGCTCACGCGCCCGCGCGCGCGTTTCAGGGGAACGCGCAAAGCCGGTGATGCGGGTTGTAACGCCGTTCTTCTTAAAGGCGTGGCCGAGCGACGAGCCAATTAATCCGAGCCCGATGAGCGCGATATGCGGCCCGTCCGACCCGCTCACTGGTCTTGCCCCATCGTTAATGTCGCCATGAACGCTGTCAGCGTTGCAATGGCAGCTCGGTTCGCTTCTTCAGTTCCAATGCTGAGGCGTAAGGCATGGGGCAGACCATAGGCTGCAAGCCCGCGCGGAATAATGCCATGTGCACATAAAAAAGCCTCGGCTTCAGACGCTCGCGCATCACTATCAAATTCCAGCAAAATGAAATTGGCATATGAAGGACGAACGCTAAAGCCTAGCCCGCCGAGCTGTTGTACCAACCAGTCGCGCCAATGCGTGTTATGCGCCCGGCTTGCGACAATATGCGCCTGATCATCAAGCGCTGCGACACCTGTCGCCAGCGCCGGCTGATTGATGTTAAACGGTCCCCGCAGCCGGTTCAAAACACTGGCAATCTCGGGCGGACAATACCCCCAACCCAGCCGCAATGCGGCCAAACCATAGGCCTTTGAAAAGGTACGCGTCGTCACCACATTGTCATGGGCTTCGACCAGATCAAAACCAGCGGGATAATGCGCTGGATCACAATATTCGGCATAAGCTCCGTCCAGCACCAATATCGTGTCACCGCTTAGGCCGCCATGCAGCCGCACAATATCGTCGCGCCCCAGCATAGTGCCGGTCGGATTATTAGGGTTGGCAAGAAATACCATACGCGTGGCCGGGCTCACTTGCGCCAGCAGGTTGTCTACATTGGCGGTCAATTCGGTTTCGCCGACAGCAATGGGCGTAGCGCCGGCGGCGCGGCTGGCAAGTTTATAGATTAAAAATGCATGCGCCGTGTGCAACACCTCATCGCCCGGGCCGAGATAGGCTTGCGTCAGCAATTGCAGAATTTCATCAGACCCATTACCGCAAACAATGTTTTCGGCTTTCAGCCCGTTCAACTCGGCAAGCTTCGCGCGCAGATGCGTTGCATGGCCGTCGGGATAAATAGACGGATCAAAGGCTGCACCCAACGTTGCCAGTGCCTGCGGGCTTGCACCGAGTGGGTTTTCATTGGCCGACATTTTGTGCGGATTGGCAACGCCGTCAACCGCGTCACGCCCCCCAACATAGGCTGGCATATCCAGAATGCCATCTTTCGGAGCAGGTTTCATTTTCACCTCACACGCCCTTCGGGAAGCTGCAACAGGTCATAATTGCCAAGCCAAACAGCTTTATCCCCATAGCTATCGGCAATCTCGTCTGCGCGCAATGACGCCGCAATTTCGACAAGTGCCGCATCGCCATTTTGCGCGAGCACAGTGCCAATATTTTGCGCGCCATCAGCGCTTGCGCGTATCAGCGTCACCATCGTGTCGGTCGTCTCAAATGGCACAGCGCCATAACACACAGCCTCCGGTGCATCGAGAAGCGGCAAGCGCGCAAAAATGCGTGCCGAGCCCTTGGGTGTGAACGAGATGTCCAGCGGTATAATGCCGACCGAACGCGGATCAGCGTCGCATGCAGCAATCAGTGCTTCGGTCGTCGCATGAATATGATAATTGAGCGCAACCCCGAAATGGTTTCGGGCAAGCGCTGCGGTTTCATCGCATATATGCACCACCAGCCCGCCCTGTTGAACCAGCGCTGCGCCAATTATTTCACGCCAGACAGCCAGCAGACTAAGCAGTGGAAAAGGTAATTGCGCGGCATGATGCCAGTCGACCAAGGCCTGCATTTGCTGCATTTCCCGACCGGGGCGCAGAGGTATAGCATCTGGCTCGCCGGCCTTGCTGCGCGCGACATCCTCGACCAAGCGCGCACGCGCCAGCAACAAGCTGCGCATCTCGGCATCGAGCGCATCTATCTTCTCCCGAACTGCTGTCAGTCCGGTTTTATCAGTTTTTTTGTCCATGCTTGTTCCGCAAGGTAAATGTGGTTCTCAATAGCGCCTAGTCTTAAGGCGCAAGAGCGTGTAAATCAAAGGAAAGATTGA